>JAMCWO010000250.1:0-6148 GCA_023481165.1 Planctomycetota bacterium
ACAGTCCCTGGAAGGGAGACATCTGGCGTTTTCAGGTTCAGCCTCTGACGGCCTATCAGCCTTTCCCGGTCGACGGCATGAAGTACGTCGATCCGGATCAGAACCTGAGCTGGCAGAAAGGCATGGGTGTCCTGTTCCACGTGATCTACTTCGGCGAGAGCTTCGAGCAGGTCGGCACGGCCCCGGCCGGCGGCTACATGTCCGTCGACGCCGCCTATGAACCCGGACCGCTGAAGCTCGACCAGACCTACTACTGGCGGGTCGATGAATTCACGGGACCTGCCACGAACAAAGGGCAGGTCTGGAGCTTTACCACGCGCGGGGCGGGTGGCGGTGTCAAGGCCCAGTACTTCCAGGGCAAGGACCTTGCGGGCGCTCCTGTCCTGACCCAGACGGAGGGTGCAATCAACCACAACTGGGCGGGCGGAGAGGTCGCCGCCGGTCTGAGCGACGGCGTCTCGGCCCGCTGGACGGCCAACCTCGAAGCTCCCTTCACCGGGGCTTATAAGCTCACCACAACCAGCGACGACGGCGTGCGCCTGTGGCTCGATGGCCGGCCGATCATCGACAACTGGACGGACCACGGCACAACGGACAACACCGCCGGAGTGGACCTCGTCGCGGGTCAGGTCTACTCGATCCGAATGGAGTGGTACGACAACACGGGCGGGGCGGTGGCACAACTGTCCTGGGAGAGCCCGTCGATTCCCCGCCAGATCATTCCGCAAGGCTGGCTGCAATTGCCGCTGCGCGCCACAAGTCCGACGCCGCGTAACGGATCGCCTTGCGCCGCCCAGAATGCGCCCTTGCAGTGGCTCGCGGGCGACGAGGCGACGAACCATGATGTGTACTTCGGCACGGACGCCCAGGCGGTGGCGAACGCCGATACCACAACCGCCGGAATCTATCGCCAGCGGCTGCCCGCCGCCACGAGGCGATGAGACAAGTGCGGCCAATCCCGAAAGCCCGTGGAAAGGCAGTCTCTGGAGCTTCACGACCGCCGACTTCCTGCTGGTCGAGGACTTCGAGGACTACACGGACGACGAGGGCAGCCGCATCTATGAGACCTGGACCGACGGCTGGGTCAACAACACCGGCGCGCGGGTCGGATACCTGAGCGCCCCGTTCACCGAGCAGAAGATCGTCCACGGCGGTCGGCAATCCATGCCCCTGGACTACAACAACATCAACTCCCCGTGGTATTCCGAGGCCGAGCGGACCTGGACCGCGGCACAGGACTGGACGGTCAACGGGGTCGACACCCTGACCCTGTATGTCCGGGGCAAATCGGCCAACGGTAAGGACGAGCTCTATGTCTCGCTCCAGGACAGCGCCGGCAAGAGCGCGGTCGCCGTGCATCCCAATCCCGAGGCGGCGGTCGCCGCCCAGTGGATCGAGTGGAAGATCCCGTTGGTGAGTTTCACGGGCGTCAATGTCGCCAAGATCAAGAAAGTGGCGGTCGGCGTGGGCGATCGCGCCAGTCCCAAGAAGGGCGGCGCCGGCCTGATCTACGTCGACGACATCCGCGTGACCAAAGCGGTGCCATAGCCCGTCTATTTCGGGTTGACGTGCAAGCGCGGGGGCCGTGGCGCTCCGTCGCAGCCCCCGCGATTCTTTCCCTTGGCCGTAGAGACGAATCATCACTCGGCGCTGCGCGTATTGGCTTTCATGGTCGGCACGCCGGCAGGGAAATGCCTCAGGAAGAACTCGTTCACAGGGCCGTCGTAGAACGCGGCTCGAACAGCACCCCACGTGGCCTGGTCGCCGGTGGCGTAGGTGACGTAGGTCTTGCCCTCCCACTCAAACAGGTCCACATCGGAGTTGTTGATCCCTTCGCCGGCACCGGCTTCGAGGATGGGATTGAACGGGCTCAGTTCCCAGAGAGCCAGGTCCTGGGAGCGGGCGAGGAATGAGATGTACCCCTTGTGGCCTGGGATGGGGGCATGCGTGTAGATCACATAGTAGTAGGGGGCGACATAGCGGAGCACCGGGCAGGCGCTGTATTCGTGGTTCACGCCGGTAAAGACCAGGCCCGGCACCTTCTCCCAGCGCGACAGATCGCCCGAGCGGGCGAACTTGAAGCAGAACTGCACGGGCTGGTTTGATTCGTAGGCCATCAGAAAGCCTTTCTCATCGCGGCACACGGACGCATTGAAAAGGTGCTCGCTGCCTTCCTTGGGAATCGCCAATTCACGCTTCCAGGTCTTCAGATCGCGGGTCGAGAAGTGATAAAGGCTCTGGAACCAGTCACGGTTGGTCCCTTCGCTGGCGAACACGTGGAGCTGTGACCCGTCCCCAAAAGCGTTGGCGAAGGAGTGGCCTTCGCCGAAACGGCACACCTGCGCGCCGGTGGTCAAGTCGAGGATGTAGAGGTACATGCTCTTCGTGTAGCCGTCGGTGTTGTTCTGGGTGTCGTCGCGGTAGTTGAGCACGTGCAGCGGCCGGCCCTGGAACACGAGGGGCGTGTTCTCCATCGCCTGGGGCAGGGCGAAAGGCAGCTTCGTCAGGCTGGGCCGTGAAGAGTTGTCGCGCGAGGGGGTGGGCGACCGCGGCGGGGCGATCCGGGCGAACAGGTCCGCGGGCCAAAGTCCCAGCCGCTCGAAGCCCGCGGGCACCTCCTGCTTGAACTGCACGTAAGCCTTGTTCCTGCCTTTGGTCGTGTAGGTGACGGCCTTGCGGTCCTCGCCCGAGGTGAAGACGCTATAGCCGGCCAGGACGCAGTCCTCCAGGTCGACGTGGAGCCGCCCCGTGGGCGCGTGTCCTTGCGTGCAGACGATGCCGGTGGATTTGCCACCCATTTCCGGCTGCGTGAAGTTCAGCACAATCAGGCGGCAATTGACGAACCTGGCCCGGGCGCAGCGGCTCGCGTAGGAGATGGCTACGGCGTTGTCGGAGTGTACGAGGGTGCAGTCTTCGAACACGACGTGCGGGTATTCGGGCATTGCCTTCTCCCAGCCACCCACCAGGACCGCTGCCGCATCACCGAGCCAATCGAGGGCGAGAAAGTAACAGCGCCGAAACACGCTCGGCTCTCCCGGACGCACGATCGGGTAGGCCACGCCGCCGCCGAAGGCCCGGCCGGTGCCGACGCAATCCTCGACCACCACGGTGAAGGGCGCGCCGCTCTTATTGGTGAGGTCCCAAAAGAAGCCGCCGTCGCCTCCGGCGGTGTAGAGATAGCGCAGAGTCCAGCGGTCCCAGACCATGCTGGAGAAGGTCTCCTGGTTGTTGCCGTGCGGCCAATGCTTGTCCGACGCGCGAATCGGTCCCCACCAATCCCAGCTCTTGAACCCTTTTTGCGGATCTCCGGAATCGATTATGGTCCAGCCGATGGCGCCGGAGCCGAGGCGGCCGTCGAAATCGCCGCGCAACGTGTTGTAAGCGCCGGCCGCCCCTTTGTGAGCCGGCGCCAGGTTGGCCTCCAGGTAGGTGTCGGGCCGGGCGATGATGCAATGACCGCCCCGGTCGTCCGGCACGGCGTCCAGCGCCTTTTGGATCGTGTGAAAGGCCGTCTTCCAGCTTCGGCCGTCCGAGTCGTCCCCCAGCTTGGAAACATAGAGCGTCGCGCCGCGTCGGGTATTACCGTTGAGGCCCGAGGACTCTGTACCTCGTACGATGAATGGCGAGAAGGCCAGCACGACCAGCATGGCAGCGGTTCTCACGAGGTAAGGGAGCAGGTTGACACGTTTCATAGAGGGTCCCCCTCACAGGTTTCACCCTGGAGTCGCATGGTTTGGTGCCTATCGTGACAGCCGTAACAGATGCTCGGGCGTATTCCGTAGCAGCCTCCGGGCGATCTCGGCGGCTCCCTCCATAGTGTACTGTCCGCGTTCGACCCGGCACGCCAGGGCCTTGGCCGTCTCCGTCCTTACCAGGATCGATTTCGCGTACGACCAGTCGAGGCAGTAGGCATCGGAGAAGAACCCGATCTGTCGATTCGTGGGGAGCATGTCCAGCCGTTCATCGAGCACCTGCGCGATCGTACCTGGAAAGAAGTTGTGCCACCAGTATCCCACCAGGGAGAAGTTGGGCAATTCCCGGCAGAGCGTGCAGAGAGACTGATGGGCCTGTCGGCTGGCCAGATGGCACTGGAATTGCATCTTCGGGTGCCGCGCGATGATCTCGGCGAGGTCCCGGATGGTCCCTTGCCGGAGCCGGCTGCACGTTTCAAAGGGCAGGGGCTCGGCGGCCAACGAGAACTGGAACGGGACATCCGCGTGCTCCTTCTCCAGTTCCCGCAGCAGATGCTCGAACAGGTATGACGCGTAGACATCCCGCTCGGTGGGGCCGGCGCTGTCCCGGCGATCCAGGGCCTTTTGCATCTGCTCATCGGATACGAGCGAATAATGCATATCGGTGGAGACGTGGTGCGCGGTGGACACGATCTGATCCCAGGGGATGACGCGGCAGTAATGAGCCAGGGCCTCTTTGACATCCGCCACGGTGGCAACGCGCCTCCGGACCGGCGCGCGCCTCGACATCGTCACGGGCAGCGGCCGGACGGGCTTGTCGAACTGCCACGAATGCTCCAATTCGTACAACGGGGCGTCGAACACGCCCCACTGGTTCCGCGTGAAGAACGCCCATTCCAGCGAATAGAAAAGGATGTCATCATGGCGGCCATCGCCCCGGAGCGGCAACTCCGTGCACAGCCTCAGCACGTGGGCCCGGCGCAGGATCTCTCGGGGCCAATCCGGGTCCGTGCGGCGGCGGCGGATGCGGGCGTCCAGATCACGCCAGTTGCCGAGCGTGATCGACTCTTTCCACTCGTACAAATCCGCCAGGATCGTCCGCATCAGCCAGGAGCAGGAGGTGTTTTGAATATGCTCCAGCAGGGGGATCGCTTCCTCGATCCGAGTAGTGACTTCGTCGTCATCCGGGTCTTCCGACAAGCGCGCGCCGCTCGGGCAGCCGGCGGCGTACAGGTCGCTGATCACCATGTGATAGAGCAGCACATCGTGCAGGCCTCGGGCCGCCAGGTGCGCGGCGTTGAGGTGCGTGTGGGCGTCGATCGCGTCGATCCCGCCGACCTGTCGGCGCAAAATGCGAAAGGCCTCGCGGTAATCCATGCGTCACCTCCATGACATCAGGCCGGGCGAATCAGGATTCGCCCCTACAGACCGGCAAACAGCCGGATCTTCTTCTCCGCCAACTGGCGGGCCGCGGCCCTGGGCTTGAGGAACACGCCGGGGACGTTATACCGGAAATCCGACGCGGCATGCTCGTGGGCATAGGTATCGGCAAAGGCCGCCACGAATTCCGTGCAGATGTTCACCTTGGCGATGCCGAGGGACACTGCCTTGCGCACATCGGCCTCGGGCGTGCCGGAGCCGCCGTGCAGGACCAGCGGAATCGGCACGCGGGCGGCGATCTTCTCCAGCAGCCCCAGGCGGATATGGGGCTCGCCTTGGTAGAATCCGTGCACGGTGCCGATCGCCACGGCGAAGGCATCGATTCCCGTGGCGCGGACAAATTCGACAGCCTGATCGGGATTCGTGAGATGCGCATCGTCGGGTACGTCGATACCCGTCGCGCCGCCCCCGATCCGATCCATCTCGCCTTCCACGCTCACGCCGCAGGCATGCGCTACCCGGGCCACCTCTTTCGTGGCGGCCACGTTCTCGGCATAAGGCAGGTGGGAAACGTCCAGCATGACGGACGTGAAGCCGTGGTTGAGGCACTGCATGACCCGCTCAAACGTGTCGCCGTGGTCCAGATGCAGCACCACCGGCACCTTGGCCCGCCGGGCGTGGAAGATCGCCGCGTGGGCGATGTCCTCCATTCCGGCGTAATCCGCTTCACCGGGTCCCACCTGAAGAATCACCGGCTGGGCGAGCCCCTCGGCGGCGCCGATCACGGCCTGAATGGATTCGAGATTCCAGACCTCGAACGCTCCGACGGCATACCCGCTGCGACGGGCACGAACCAACAACTCGGACATTGGCACCAGACTCATTCGGTTCTCCCACCAGGATCAGGATTCATGTTCATTCAGGAACTGCTCCAACTGGGCGGCCGTCGGAATCCCCGCGCGGCCCCCCAACTGCGTGGCGCACAACGCGGCAGCGCCCGAGGCGAAGCGGGCGGCAGACACCACTGCCTGGCCCCGCGCCAGGGCCAGGGCAAAGGCGCCGTGAAACGTATCGCC
>JAMCWO010000250.1:6158-7179 GCA_023481165.1 Planctomycetota bacterium
AAGGCCGCCTTTGCGGCAAAGCTGGGACAGTCCGAAATGGCCCGCCGCGCCGTAGATGCTTTGCGCCGTGAAACGTATCGCCGCAGCCGGTCGTATCCACCACATCGACCTTGAAGGCCGGCAGGGCAAAGTCCCCCGCACTGCTGGAGCCGACACAGCCCTTTTCTCCGCGCGTGATGATGACCACCTGCTCGGGGTCGCTGCGCAGGGCGGTCCGCATGTCGGCAACATGGCGGCGGCCCGTATAGGGGCCGGCGAAGTCCTCCGAGACAATGATATGCGAGGACACCCGCATCGCCTCGGCCACGTGAGACTCATTCTGCTCCACGTCGATCACCACCGGGATCCGGTGCCGTCGTGCGATGCGGGCGGCTTCGATGCCCGCCTGCCCCGACTCGAAGTCGATCATTAGCACTCTCGTTCGCGCCAGCCAGTCCGGGTCCGGAAACTCGCCGGGCATTGGGTACTGCACATGGTGGCGCGTCCAGAAAATGTTCCGCTGACCGCCGGTGCGGTCGATCAGGATCAAGGCCACAATCGGCTCGGCGTCTTGTGTCTCGATCACGAAGGAGGTATCGATGGACTCCCGGCGCAAAGCATCTACGGCGCGCCGGGCCATTTCGGACTGTCCCAGCTTTGCCGCAAAGGCGGCCTTGCCGCCCAACCGGCTGACGGCCACGAGCGCTGTCCCGACCAGACCGCCGTCGCAGATCGTAAGCCGGTCCAGCATCATCTTGACGCCCCGGTCCGGCCAGGCCGGGACCGTCCCGACGAAGTCCACCGTCACCGCGCCGAGGCCGAGGACATCGATAACGCTATTAGATGCCTTATCTACTCTCATACTCTTTATCCGAACATTGCCTGCGCATCGCAACACGTCCGGAGTTGACGCGGGCAGGTCCTTAGTGTACACTGAATCGCCCGTAACGCAAGCCGCGTGTGCCGGCGCCGTCCGGACCAGGAGACCCGAGCGATGACCAGACCCATCACCATCGTCACCGGCCAATGGGGCGACGTTCCC
>JAMCWO010000250.1:7189-8099 GCA_023481165.1 Planctomycetota bacterium
CGTGCCCTTGGAGAAACTGGCCCGAATTCTGTCCGAGTTCGGCTACGAAGGTCTGGAACTGGGCGGCAACCACTTCGATATCATGCGCGGGGCCAGGGATCGAAAGTACTGCGACGGGATTCTGGCGCTGCTCGACCAGTACCATCTCAAGGTCTGGGCCATCAGCGGCCATGTGGTGGGCCAGCAGGTGTGCGATCCGAACGATAGCCGCTCGGATGCGTTTGCGCCGCTGGAGTTGGCCGGTAAGCCGGAAGAGAAGAGGGCGTGGGCGGCGGCGACCATGAAGGATGCGGCCCGCGCCGCCCGGAATCTGGGCATCGACATCGTGACCGGATTCACCGGCTCGTCCATCTGGCATCTGCTTTATAGTTGGCCCCCGGTCCCGGACGCGATGATCGAGGCGGGATTCCGATACTTCGCCGAAATGTGGAACCCGATTCTCGACGTGTTCGATGAATGTGGCGTGCGGTTCGCCCTGGAGGTGCATCCGACCGAGATCGCCTTCGATCCGATCACCACCAGACGCGCGCTGGACGCGGTGGGAAACCGCGCGGCCTTCGGCATCAATCTCGACCCCAGCCATCTCCAGTGGCAGATGGTGGATCCAGCGCGTTTCATCCAGGAATTCCCCGACCGGATCTACCACGTGCACGTGAAGGACGTGGCCGTGCAGTTGACCGGCCGCAACAGCATCCTGGGTTCGCACCTGAACTTCGGGTCGGCCGAGCGGGGCTGGGACTTCCGCTCGCCCGGCCACGGAGACGTGAACTTCGAAGCCCTCATCCGGGCCCTCAACCACATCCGCTACCAGGGTCCGCTTTCCGTGGAATGGGAAGACGCCGGCATGGACCGCGAATTCGGGGCGAAAGAGGCGTTCGAATTCATCCGCAAGCTCAACTTCTCGCCCTCG
>JAMCWO010000300.1:0-18043 GCA_023481165.1 Planctomycetota bacterium
TTGGAGTATCTCAGTCCGGCGGAATACGAACGGCGTTATGAAGCAGGACAACTAACCCTTACGGAACAGGCGGCCCTCTGTTAGCGGTTCCCGCGCCCACCATCCGTAGGGCAGGTCAAGGTTATTGGCTGGTAGTGAGCAATCACCCATTGGGAATGATCGAGGAACGGTAGCAGGTTATGACATACGCCACGATATTCCGGCATTGCATTGAAGCGATGAATCAGCGCAAGCTCATCGTGCGGGAATCTGCAAGGGATAAAGAGTTTCATTTTCAGAACTGGTTTGAAGGTCGCCTCGAAGAGACCCATCTTAAGTATGAGCGCGGAGGCCGGAATTCGTATCCCGATTTCCGCCTCGTGGAGCATACCGACGGATATGAGATAAAGGGTCTGGCCTACCCGGGTCGTGAAGTCACGTATGACTGCAACAGCCAAGCGCCTTCGGGGTATCACAATGGCCGCACAGTATACTATGTGTTCGGGCGACACCCCGCGCAGCCCGATGGGAACCGCTATCCGCTGCTCGATCTCGTGATCTGCCACGGGGATTTCCTCAACGCGGATCATGAGTATGTTCATGGGAATAAGAGTATCAAAGGCTTTGGCACTTATGGAGATATCATGATCCGCGACAGGAAGATGTACGTGGCGCCCACGCCTTTCGGGTTGTTGGACGGCGTTGCGCATCAGCGCACGCTGGTCGTGCCCGAGAGCATGGGGCCGGGTGAAGAATACGTACCAGTGGGCGACTTGGTCAGAATCGAGGCGGAACGCATCCTAGTTGCCTACTCCTTCGACCTGAGAAGCAGCAGATTGTCAGCACGGTGGGCAAGTAATCCCGCAACAGGTAGAAGGCATCGCTTCCGAGCTTACCGACTCGCGGGGGACTCCGACGAGAGTGTATCGTTGCGTCAGATGGCAAGTTGACGCTGGTGAGATAGGCCTATACCCGTTATGACAGCAATCAAACGCTCCAAAAAGTCAGAAATGCTCATCGAATCAGACTCTTTTCCGTTCGCGTTCCTCTCCGACTTGGCGGAAATCGAGAGCTGGCGAAAAGAGATCTACCGCCCTGTGTATCACACGCGCAAATGGTGGGCCACCCGTCTGGGGTCGGTATTTCGGGGGATCCTCTTGGCCTGCTGCACGCCAATCGGCACAGACTTCGAGAAAGAATTCTACCGGAGACATGACTTCGGCAGGCAGATCGTCTTCGATCCCTTTCTGGGTAGCGGAACCACGGTCGGGGAAGCGCACAAACTTGGATTTGTTGCCGTGGGACGTGACATCAACCCTGTGGCGGTAGAGGCTGCGCGGGTGGCCTTGGGAAGCCTCGAGAGAACAAGTGTCATCAAAGCATTCCGCAGACTCGAGGAGGATGTCGGCGGGCGGATTCGGGATTTGTATAAGGCCAAGGATATCGAGGGTGACGTACTCTACTACTTCTGGGTCAAGAACGTTTCATGTCCCAAATGTACCGCCAAGGTGGACCTCTTCTCTTCCTACATCTTCGCACGGCACGCGTACGCGGCGCGCAATCCGGTTGTGCAGGTGATCTGTCCCGCTTGTGGGGGGCTCTTTCCTTCCACCTACAACGCCACCGAGGACACCTGTCCCCAATGTGGTCACTCGTTCGATCCGCAACAAGGGCCAGCACACAACGCCGAGGCTCATTGCGGCAATTGTCATTCCGCCTTTCCTATCGCGAAGACAATTCGCGCGACCGGGCGACCGCCGGAGCACCGTCTGTACGCCAAGCTTCTCTTGCGCCCCAGTGGTGAGAAGGTCTATCTTCCAGCCACCGACGAAGATCGGGCCGCGTACATGGCAGCCTCTCGGCAATTGGAGCGAGAAGAATTGCCGCTTCCAGATCTTGAAATCGCCGACGGTTACAACACCCGTCAAGTTCTGAACTACGGATATCGCTCGTGGCGAGACTTCTTCAACGATCGCCAGCTTCTGGCTCTCGGGCTGCTGCACCGCACCATTTGTGCCATTGAAGACCCCGATGTGCAGGCGGCATTGCGGGGTGTCTTCTCCAGCGCTCTTGAATTCAACAACATGTTTGCCTCGTACAAGGGAGAGGGGACAGGCGCCGTGCGCCACATGTTCTCCCATCACATTCTGAAGCCTGAACGTATGCCCATTGAGGCGAATGTATGGGGAACCGAAAGCAGTTCTGGTGCATTTTCCACCCTCTTCAAGAGCAGACTGATGCGCTGCATCGATTATCGGGAAAGACCATTTGAAGTCTCTCTATCCCACTCCCGGGGTGATACCTCGAGTTCAAAAGTCTTCGGGTGTAGCGATCCGTTCCGGGGAGACGTGAAGATTGGTTGGCCGACCACACCAGAAGGCGACGGACGACAGATCTTTCTGTCTTGCGGGAGTTCCCACAAAACGGGGCTTCTTGCTGGCAGCGTTGACTACGTGGTCACCGATCCGCCCTTCTTTGATAATGTCCACTACTCAGAACTGGCCGATTTCTTCTACGCTTGGCAACGCCTGTGTCCAAGTCCATTCGATGGCACCCTGCGCACCACCAGGCAATCCGATGAGGTACAGGACACCGACGCCCGTTGCTTCGCCGGCAAACTGCAAGCAGTCTTCTCTGAATGCCATCGAGTTCTGACAGACGCCGGCCTGCTGGTCTTCACGTATCATCATTCCCGACACGACGGCTGGGTCTCGGTCTGCGAGGCGTGCCTCGGAGCAGGTTTTCGTTTTGTCAACGCTCATCCTGTGAAGGCGGAGATGTCCGTCGCAGCCCCCAAATCCCAGGCCAAGGAACCTATAGATATCGACATCGTGCTCGTGTGCCGGAAGACTCATACGGACAACAGAACCCGACAAGCTGAGGACTCTGCCTGGTTGCGCGCCACAGAGAAAGCCCGGGAGAAGGCTCTTACCTATCTCCAGAAGCCGCGCAAGTTCTCAAAAAATGACGCCAAAATCCTCCTTCTCAGCCAACTTCTCGTTGAGTTTTGTCCGGGCCGCACGGCAAACGAGATGTCCGGGGTGCTTGCCGACCTCGCGACGCGCATAGAGGCAACCTGTTCATCCCTTCTCTTTGGACCCCAGAAGTCTTCGGCGGGCAGGCGGCAGGCTCCGGCCAGATCGGCGTCAGAGGAGTTGCCCTTGTTCAAGTGATGTGCTTTGGTGCGAAACACAGAACGCAGCGACTACGCCTTCTGGCTCCCTGCGTCCACGGACCGGTTCTATCCTGATTTCGTGGCCGCACTCAAGGACGGGCGAATCCTGGTCGTTGAGAGCAAGGGTGGTCTCTGGACAGAAACGCCCGACACCCGAGAGAAAGCCGTGATAGGCAGCATCTGGGAGGCTCGAAGCAAGGGACGTTGCATCTTCCGGGTGGTGGGCAAATCAGACTTCGAGGGGCAGATCACGGACGCAATTCGGAGGTAATCACACACTTCCGCGGACGCCTTACTTTTTACGATCCGAAATTGAGTATGGTGTCCCGATTCAATGCAGCTCGCGGACTAAAGGCTGCGGTTCATGGGCCGAACCTCTTTTGCAGATGGCCCATAGGCGGATTCCTACGGAAGGAGTCTGATTGACGGGTTCGCCTTCTGGATTCCGGCCTCCTCCGCTGGTGCCCGGCCTCTTCTGGTTCCGGGCACGTGTGATCTTACTCCCAGATGGGCCGACGCGTCCGACTCAGCGGCTCCCTGCACGGGGACAGGCCCCAACATTCCCGCACCCTGAACCGCCTCTTCTCTTCGTCTTCATTGCAGTACCAGTCGCGCGGTGGCGCAGAAACAACGATGCATCTGCCCACGCGAACCTTTGCCCGAATAATTGCTAATTCGAGACCTGAGCCCGTGACCCCCCCGTGACCCCCGAAGAGTACGGCTGAGCCGACGTCTAGCTGCGGACACGGATGCGGTTGTGCTCGACGATCCAGAGTCGGCCGTGACAGTCGTTGGTCGCGAGCACCTCCAGCGGACGGCGTAGAACGCGGGTCACGGCGGGGGCGCTCTGTCTTGCCAGTCGCAGGACGATCAGCCCCGCGTAGTTGGCAGGCGGGTAGGTTCGGATGTCGGAAGAATCAGTGTCGAGCGTGAGCAGCGCTCGGCCTTCCTGCTGACAGACTGACGCGATTCTGTCGTCCGGCTGCCCAGCGAGAGATTGTTCGAAAACACTGAGTGCATCATGACCGGACGTTCGGAGAAGATCTACCGCTTCCAGGGGGATGTTCTCATCTGTTTTGAATCTCATACGTGGGTCCGTTCACGTGGGCAGGCTGAGGATTCGCTCGTGCGCGAGCTCGGCCGCATAGGCGATGGCCGCACGAACGGCCTCCGGCGTCACGCCAGGATAGTTGGCAACGATCTGCTCGACCGTCAGTCCGTCCGCCAAGTTGTCCAGAATGACCGAGACCATGACCCGCGTGCCTTTGATGCACGTCCTGCCGTGGCATACCTGCGGGTCCACCGTGATGTAATCCGACCAGTTCATGGTCCTGGCCTATCACAAAACCCCTTTCGGGTAAAGCTCGAACGTGTGGACTTGAAATCCGCAGTGCGTCTGCCCAGCGAGGTAGCCGGTAGCCTTTAGACTGAGGCATCAATGGGGTCAGAGTCGGGTCTCGAATCTGCAATTATTCGGTCATTCCCACACCCTGAACCACCTCTTCTCTTGGTCATCCATTATCAGTACTTTTTTCGCGTTACCGGACGGCAAGTTGCTGCCTTAAATAAGGTAGAGCAGAGCGTTTGGACGAAAATGTGGTAAAATAGAATTGTTGGAGTTGCGGCTTCTGCCGGCTTGGAGCATCCCAGCCGAAACCGGGGCTCCAAACCTTAAAGCCTTGAAAACAGTAGAGTTATATGCGGAGTAAGGTAGATTCGTAGTATCGGCTGAAGGGCCTCAAACGCCGAATGGTGCGTTGGGAGGCTCAGGGGTAGGCAGCCGGGAGGGGGCGGGTTTGAGGCCCGCCTGTGCGGGGCCGCAGACGCGGCGGTTGCGTCTGATGGTCCAAGGAGCGGTAAAATGTTGACGAAGAAGATGATCAAATCGCGAGCGGCAGTGGCGGCGGTGGCGGCGGCCATGTTGATTTCCCCGATGGGGGGTAATCGGCTGCTGGGACGCGAGAGGTCCGGCAGCTCTATCAGCAACCGTGCGTCCAGCTTCCAGCAGCGGTCGTTTTCGAGCAGTCCAAGTCCATCGTTTGGCGCCGGTCGGTCGAGTCCATCGTTCAGTCAACCGAGTCCATCATTCAGTCGGCCGAGTCCATCATTCAGTCGGCCGAGCCCATCGTTCAGCCCAAGTCCATCGTTCAGCCGGCCTACGCCGGCTCCCTCGATGCCTTCGAGCCCCTCTATCGGCTCGCGGCCTTCATTCAGTCCGCCGGTGAGCCAGACGCCAAGCCCGATGCGCAGCAGCCCTGCGCCAAGCTTCACTCCGAGTGCACCTAGCACACGCAACTGGGCGCCGAGCACCAACTCGTTCACGCCGCGGACTTTCCGCTATTCGCCCAACACCCAGGATAGTGTTCGGAGTTCCTTGCCACAGCCGTCCGATGTCGGTAGTCCGAGAGGGACGGCCCCCCAAACGCGGAATCCTGCGTTTGGGAACCCGACAGATAGCATCGGCAGCCGAATCGGCGCGGGGAGCATAACAAGGTCAATGCCGCAGGCTTCTTCGCCGAGCATCTCCGAGCGAACCACGTCCCGCGGATCATTGTTTGATCGTTTGCAGGCCCGCCGCAGTACGAGCGGGTCGAGTCAGACCGGGCCATCGAGTCGTATAAGTCCGCCGACTACCCAGAATCCGACATCCTCCGTTTCGGCCGGGACCTCTGAACATTCGCGCATCCTGCGCTTCCGGGCCCAGTCGGATACCGTCACACGGCAGCAGACGCCGCAAAGCCCGACCGCCGGGCCGTCCCAGCAGGCTCTCTCGCAGCAGGACACGACTTTCACCGCCAGAGCCCAAAGCCAAGGTAGCACCGCCGGTCGGTCCGGATTGGCAGAGCGGCTGCGCCAAAGTCGGGAGCGGACCGCCGGCAGCCAGACGAGTCCCGCCGCGCCCGGTGGTCTGAGACCGCAAAGCCCCGCCGCATCTTCCGATCCGACACGCAGCTTGGGTGCGCAGCGGTCGGCCCCGAGGACCGGGACGGCGCAGGGGGCGGATCGAATCAACAGCTTCCGTAGTCGCACCGGCCTGAGCACCCGCGCCGGCGATCGAACGACGGTGGGCAGCCCATTGCAGACGCCAAACTCTACGGCCTGGGCGCCGCAGAGGCAGCAGATGGCGCAGGCCGAGACGCGACACGAGAGCCTGAACACGCGGCTGATGGAGCACCGACAGCGGCTGGCCACGGCTCCCGGTGCCGGCACGACCACCTTTGGAGCCCGGACGGGCCGTCTGGCACCTGCCACCTCCGGACTGCGCCGGGATTCGAGCACCAGGCTGGGCGTGGGCCTCCGCACCGACTTGGGAACGCATCGGCCGCTGTATCTGCGCGGGCGCTACTACGACCGGCCGGACCTGATCCGGCATACGGATCGGCATATCTACTCGTACTATGATCCTTATCATCGCCTGCATCATCGGGTCATCTGGCCGTCGTACTACTATCCGGTGTACTACCCGTTCGGCTCGTATGCCTACTGTAGTTACGTGTGGCCGTATTACCATCGCAAGTACGTGTTTATCAGCCTGGGCGGTTGGTGGCCCTACGATTACGACTACATGCGCTACTACTGGTACGGCTATCACCCTTATGTATGGTACGGGTATTACCCGGTCGCAAGCGAGGTGGCTGTCGGCAGCGACAACTACTACACTTACAACTACAACTATTACGGGGATGACGGCAGCTATACGACTTATAGCTCGGATGCGCCGCTCGATCCGGTCACGCAGGCCAGACTTCGTGCTCAACTCGAACAGCAGAAGACTGCCCAGCCGGCCCCGCAGACATTGGCCGATACCCGCTTTGACGAGGGTGTCAAGAGTTTCGAGGCGGGCGAGTATGCCGCTGCCGCGGCGAAATTCCAAGAAGCGCAGACCCTGTCGCCCAACGACATGATTCTGCCCTTCGCCTATGCTCAGGCGCTGTTTGCCCATGGCCAGTATGACCAGGCGGCCGACGTGCTGCGCGGGGCGCTGAAGAACGTCACGCCGGAGAAGGAAGGCGTCTTCTTCCCGCGCGGCCTGTATACCAACGACGATGTGCTGTACGGGCAGATCGATAAGCTCTTGGACAAGGCCGATCAGGCCGAGAACGACAGCGATCTGCAACTGCTGCTCGGCTATCAACTGCTGGGCGTGGGCGAGACGGGTCATGCCCGCGAGCAGTTGGAGCAGGCGGCCCAGGATCCGAAGACCGCCGAATCGGCCGCCATCCTGTTGAGACTGGCCGAGAAGATGGAGAAAGAGGCCGGTCCGGCGACCCAAGCCGGCCGTGACACGAGCCAAGCACCCGCGGCACAGGGGAAGACCGAGGCGCCGGTCAGCCCCACGATTGGAGATATGATGTCCACCGCGGCCCAAGCCGGGACGGCCGAATCGACCGTTGCTCCTGAGGCTTCTGCCCCAGTCGCTCCTCCCACCCCGCCCCAAGAGACGCCTCTGGTGCCGGTGGAGAAGAAGCCTCAGGGGCAGGAGGAGAAACCGTCGGACACGGACAATGGGAGTACGGGTACCGGTGCGGAGTCGGCGATTGCTCCGGCACAGGAACTGGAGCAGACGCCGCCCAAGGATGACGATGACCACGGGGCCGGGACGGTGTCGCAGAGTGACGGCGGTGCCGCGGTGCAAAAGGCCGGGTTCGCCGATAGTTCGGCCGTCGACGTGTTGCCCGGCTTGTCCCGGCTGATCGGAAGTCACACGCCGAATTACAGGGCCGACATGGTTGTCTTTGCCTCGATCCTGTCGCTGGCCCTGGCCGGCGTCTGGATCGAATGGAGGTTTCTGGGCCGCAAGCCGGTGTAATTCCATCCGGATCGGTTGTATTCTCCATATCTCCTTGATACAATACAGGTTTACGGGTTTGCGACCCCGGAAAACGCCGCCGCCCGGAGGGCAACGACGGCGCAGGAACCGAAGATCAACAGACTGGAGAATGAAGAAACCGGATGGAAAAGCCGTTGCGAAACGCCTTGAGGCAATTGACGGATAGCGATGACGAGTCGCGCCGGCGGGCCATGGAGCCCTTTGTGCGGGCGACCTTTGGCATCTTCATCAGGCATTTGCATCGCTACCTCGGAAATGAGGCGGAATGTGAAGACGTTCTGGAGGATGTCTACGCGGATATCTGGGAGAACCCGGAGCATCTGCGGGCCATCGAGAACGAGCAACAGCTCTTGCGAACGGTCTACTTGTATTACATGCGGAAACGCCTCCGCGAGGTCTATCGGCGGTTGAACCGGAGCTCGTATCTTTCGCAGAACGATGTGCAGAACCTGGTGGCGCCGGAGCTGAGCTTGTGTGACCTGATCTCGCAAGCGGAGCTCAAGCAGGTTCTGCACAAGTTGTTGTGCAAGCTCAAGGCCCGGGAGCGCAAGGCCATGGAGTTGTGGATGGAAGGGATGTCCAACCGGGCGATTGCGAATCAGCTCGGCACCACGGTGGGCGCGGTCAAAATGCTGGAATTTCGGACGATCTTGAAATTGAGGCAGATGCTGAAGGAGTATTGCGAGGAGGACTGAAGGTCCTTTTCTTTAAGGAGCGGTGTGCCATGCCGAATCAAGACAACACGCACAGAGAAATCCAGGAGCTGTTGGCGGACTACGCCGGGGCGCTGCGGGATGGGTGCATTCCCACCTTCCTCAAATCCCTGACGCGGGAGGAGGCCAAGCGGATCAGCGAATCGGAGGACTTCTGGGAGGCGGCGGAGATCGTTCGCTTGATGAACAGCGCCGGCTTTGGAGACAGCCTGGTGACGCCCGATGTGGGCCTTTTTATCTCCCGCGTTGACGCGGCCGTTGCGTCCCGGCTCAAGAAAGCCGGTGCCTCAACGCGGGAACACAGCCGCAGTGCGGCCCCCGTGGCACGCAGCTCGGTGAGTGAGCAGTGAGGTCGCGCGGAATTGACGTATTGAGTTGATATGATCCTGGATTCCTACCAGTGTTCATCCTGTTATTTCGAGGATAAGGAGCCGAGCACACGGATTGATCCGGCCACGATTTCTCCGGCGCAGCCCCGGATTTCGTTCAACAACGTGCTGGTCGTGTTTGTCTGCATCGAGCGGTATGACAGCCGCCTGGAACTGGAGGAAGCGGCCAACGAGTTCGGCGCGTTGGCCAATCTCCTGGGCAAGCGGCCCATCGTCCTGTGTCCCAACGTGCACCTGTCGATCGACAAAGCGCCGGAGAAGCAGGCGATTGCCCTGATTACCGAGCTGGAGAAGATGCTCAAGGAGCGGGGCTATCAAATTCACCGCCTGTCCTTCGGCTACCACAAGAAGTACGGCCTGGAGTGCAACGGCAACGTGGGCAGCGTGGTCGGGCGGCGCTTCTACGGCTCCGAGCACAAGCAGTTCCTGCGGCTGATGACCCGGCTGGGCGTCTGTCCGCCCGAGTCGCTGCCGAGCGATATGCCGTCCTGGGCCCAGGTCCTCACCGAACGCCAGTTGAAGGTGCTCGGCAACCGGCGGGAGACCTATAGCGCCGCCAAGAAGATGCTCCAGGATCAACTGGATGCGACCAGCAACGGCGAGTTGTGGACCTGCATGCTCTTCGAGGGCGAGCGGCAACCCATGGAGGACTATCTCAGCCAGCTCCATACGATCCTCCAGGACTATCCCGATGTCCGGGTGCATCGTGCGATGAACCTGAGCGTCCCGGGGTTCTCCAATGCCGCCCGGCATCTCTTCCGCCGCTTTGCGGGAGCTATCGAATCGGGCCGGCTGCGGATCTACAACAGCCAGGTGTCGGACTTGGAGTTCCTCTTGTCGCGAGACGCCGTGCTGCTGGCCTTCCCGCAAATGCCGCGCAAGGCGGGCTCCCACGCCGGCGAGATTTCCTTCGGCATCTACTGCAAAGATGACGATTTCGCCAAGAAGATGATCTTGTGGTACCAGACCTTCCTGGTCGATACACGCTTCGGCTGGATCCGCACGGAGTCTGACCTCGACACCGTCATCAGCGAGTTGGCGGAAGAGACGTTTGACGAAGGGCGCCAGTAGTCGCGTGCGCCATAATCCTAAGGTGGTATGAGGTGAGGGATTCGGTACCTGCTGGGAATCCACAACGTTGACTTGTTGTCGGTGGGCGCGGTCATTGTCTATGTGATGGTGCTCGCCTTCATCGCGCTGCGGGCCCGCATCGCTCGCGAGTATGAGGAGTTCTCCGTCGCCAAGCGCATGCTGCCGGTGGCTCTGGTCTTTGGCGGCATCACCGCCACCTACGTGGGCCCGGGGTTCTCCATTGGTTTTGTGGACAATGGATTCCGCAGCGGTTTTCTTTTCTCGATCGTGGGCCTGGCCTACGCGGTCCAGAATATCAGTGTCGGCCTGCTGATCGCGCCCAGGCTGCGGGCGCTCCAGGGCTGCTACACCCTGGGGGATGCCATCGGCCAGAAGTACGACCGCCGGTGCCAGATTCTCGCCGGGATCATCTCGGTGGGCCTGTGCATGCTGTTTGCGGCGGTGATGATCAACGCGGGCGGCAAGGTCGTCCTTCAGGAGATGCTCGGTCTGCCCGCGTGGCTCTCGGTTTCTCTGCTGACGGTCGTGGCCGCCTCGTATACCACGTTCGGGGGCTTGCGCGCGAGCGTTACAACCGATGTGTTCCATTTCGTGCTGCATGCCTTGTTCCTGCCCCCGGTTCTGTTGTACCTGCTGCTCTTTCACTTCGAAGGGGGGGCGAAAGCCTTCTTTCAACAGGCGGCCAGCGCCACGGCGACGGGATTCCAGTTGACATCGCCTTTGGAAGTCGTCAGCCTGGTCACGCTCTTTCTGCTCGGCGAGACGCTCATCCCGCCCTATGCGAATCTGACCCTGGCGTCCAAGACGTCCCGGGTCTCCCGCGGCAGCTTCATCCTCGCGGGCCTCTTCAGCGCCTTGTGGTTCCTGGTGATGATCTCGCTGGGGGTCGTGGCGCGCACGATGGTCCCGCCGGACACGGCCAAGGACCATGTCTTGATGGATCTGGTCAAGGCCACGATTCCCACCGTGGGATATGCTCTGTTGCTGGTGACACTGGTCTCTATTGTGCTGTCGAGTCTGAACTCTCTCCTGAACGCCGGGGCGACCGTGCTCACCCAGGACCTCATTCGCCAATTTACCCACTTGCCCGACCGCGCGGCATTGCGGACGGGGCGCGGCTGCACGATCCTGATCGCCGCCGTCGCGGCCGCGGCGGCCATGTTCGTGCCCAGCGTGATCGAGGGGCTGATGTTCTGCTACAGCATCTGGGCTCCCGCGATCCTCCCGGCGGTGATATTCGGGTTGTGGCTGCCGCGGCCGCGTCCTTGGGCCGGCCTGCTGTCCATGATGGTGGGAACCCTCGTGGCGGTGGCATTCAAGTTCCCTTTCTTCTCCCAAACCGGGATTCCTCCGATCCTGCCGGCCCTGGCTTGTTCCCTGCTGGCCTATGCGGCGGGACACTGGGCCCAGGGCATTCATGAGCGAGCCCAAGCATGGACATGATTCTCCTGATTGTCGTTGTACTCGCGTCATTGCTCATCATCGCCAGTGGCTTCTGGGTGGGAGTCGCGTTGGTTCGCTGGCTGTCCCCACCCCGGCGCCCGGAGATCCCGGCCAAGGCGCGAAGGAAAGAGGGCCAAGCCACATAGGGTGGACTTTGGCCCATGGCGCTCCTGACGCCTTTTTACATGGCATCCCGTACTGGGTGTGGCTATAATTCGGCACATGCGCCATGAGTTCCTAGTGACGCCGTAAGGCGTTTCTTCGTGGGGCGAGCGTCCCCGCTCGCCTAAAGATGTCGGGCGAGGACGCACGACCTACGAAGAGACATTACCAACAAGACCGATTCCGGGAGATCAACATGAGATCGCGTCGCGTCCAAGCGCTCGTGAGATGGACATCGCTTGTCGTTATGCTCGCCTTGGTCGGTGGCCCGGTCGTCGCCGGGGGCAAGGCGTGTTCTGTGACGGTCACGGACCTGCGCTGCGAGTACCTCAAGGACCCGCTCGGCATCGATGTGTCGCAGCCGCGCTTGAGCTGGAAACTGGCGGCGGTGGACCCGCAGGCCCGCGGCCAGAGACAGACGGCCTTCCAGGTGCTCGTGGCCAGCACGCAGGCTCTTCTGGATAAAGACCAGGCCGACCTGTGGGACTCCGGCGTGCCCTCGTTGGATCAATCGGTGCACGTGGTCTGCACCGGCAGGCCGCTGGGGCCGGGAACGGAGTGTTTCTGGAAGGTCCGCGTCAAGGATGAGAACGGTGTGCTCTCGGCCTGGAGCCAGCCGGCGCGCTGGACGATGGGCCTGCTGGAGCAGTCCGACTGGATGGGCAAGTGGATCGGCACGGATCAAGTGTTCACTCGTCCCAGAGGCTCGGCGCCGGACAACCGGGTGCCCGACCCGTGGCTGCGCAAGACATTCGAGCTCAAGGCGAAGCCCGAACGGGCCACCATCTACGTGGCTTCGGTCGGCTATCATGAGTTGTACGTCAACGGCAAGAGAATCGGCGATGCCGTGTTGTCGCCGGCGGCGACGAACCACCGCAAACGCGCCCGCTACGTGACCTATGAGGTCGGCGATCAGCTCCGAGAAGGCAAGAACGTCATTGCCCTGTGGTTGGGGGTCTCGTGGTCGATCTTCCCGCCGTACAAGACCCCCGACAAGCCCCAGACGCCGATGGTCCTCGCTCAGGCCGAGATTCGGCTGTCGGGCGGCCAGGCGATGCGAGTCGTGACGGATGGGACCTGGCGGACGCACCCCAGTCCGAACACGCTGCTCGGCGTCTGGGACTTCACGCAATTCGGCGGCGAACGCTACGACGCCACCAAGGAGGTGCAGGGCTGGGCCCAGGCCGATTTCGACGATTCCGCGTGGAAGCCCGCGACCGTGTACTCGCCGAACCTTATCCTCTCGGCGGACATGGTCGAGCCGAACCGGCAGATCAAAGAGATTCGACCCGTGGCGATTGCCGAGCCCAAGCCCACCGTGTACCGTATCGACCTCGGCGTCAATGTCACAGGATGGCTTACGGCCGATGTCCGGGGCAAGCCGGGCGACCGGATCGAGTTCAAATTCTCCGAGCGGCCCGAGGCCGACATGACCAACCGGCTCCACAGCCAGTATATCATCGGCCCCTCAGGAAAGGGCACATTCCGAAACCGGTTCAACTACTTCACCGGCCGCTGGGTGACGATTGAGGGGCTCAAGTACAAGCCGGCTTTGAGCGACATTCATGTCGAGCTTGTGCGGACCGATTATGCCCGGGCCGCCGACTTCGAGTGCTCGAACGACCTGCTGAATCGGATCTATCGCACGACGGTTTGGACCTTCGAGGACCTGAGCCTCGGCGGCTACGTGGTCGATTGCCCGCACCGCGAGCGGATGGGCTACGGCGGCGATGGGCACGCGACCACCGAGTGCGGCTTGAACAATTACAGCCTGGGGGCGTTCTACACGAAGTGGAGTCAGGATTGGCGCGATGTCCAGGGCGGCGGCGCCGCGTGGGGCACGGCGGAAATGGCAGCGGTCAAGGACTCGCCCGAGAGCGGCAACCTGCCCTATACGGCCCCGACCTACTGGGGCGGCGGCGGACCCGGCTGGAGCGGCTTCTGCATCACGCTGCCCT
Organism: Planctomycetota bacterium; assembly: GCA_023481165.1. Classification (GTDB taxonomy): domain Bacteria; phylum Planctomycetota; class Phycisphaerae; order Sedimentisphaerales; family Anaerobacaceae; genus PLanc-01. The sequence goes on from JAMCWO010000300.1 coordinate 13,743, forward strand.
GGGAAGTCTACGAGCGTTACGGCGACACCCGCATCCTGGAGCAGAACTTCCCGACCATGCAGAAATGGCTGGCCTTTCTCGAAACCAAGTCGAAGGGCAACATCCTGCGGCGGTGGGGCGGCCAATGGGACTTCCTCGGCGACTGGCTCTGGCCCGGTGCCAAGGGCGTCAACGGCGACACGCGCGAGACCCTGTTCTTCAACAACTGCTACTGGATCTACAACCTCCAAACCGCCGCCAAGATCGCGGACGTGCTCGGCAGAACGGATGCGGCGAATCAGTACCGCACGCGAGCGGACGAGATTCGCAAGGCTGTGCATCGGGAATTCTTCCTCGCGAAGGACAACAGTTATGTCAACGGCTTCCCGGCCTATCTGGCCATCGCGCTGTTTGTGGACCTTCCGCCCGAGAACCTGCGGCCGGCGGTCTGGAAACGGCTCGATACCGAGATCTTGGTCCACCGTAAAGGTCATATCTGGGCCGGCATCACGGGCGGCGCGTTCCTCTACAAGACCCTGCTCGGCGCCGACCGCCAGGACCTGCTTTTCACGATGGCCAACCAGGAAACCTATCCCGGCTGGGGCGACATACTCCGCAGCGGCGCCACGACGATCTACGAATCCTGGGACAAGGACATCTCCCTGTGCCATAGCTCGTACCTCTACATCGGGACCTGGTTCATCGAGGGTCTGGCCGGCATCAAGCCCGACGTGCAGACCCCCGGCTTCCGACATTTCATCCTTAAGCCGGGCATCGTGAACGATCCCTCGTTGAAGTGGGTCAAGGCCCATCACGACAGCATCTACGGCCCGATCGTGAGCAACTGGACCATCGACGACAAACGGACGCTGACCTGGAATGTCACTGTCCCGCCGAACACCATGGCTACTCTGTATCTACCCACCAGTGACGCCAAAACTGCCACCGAAAGCGGCCAACCCTTGGCGCAGGCCAAGGGTGTGAAGCAGGCCAGTACCCAATCCGGCGCCGTAATCATCGAGCTTCAATCTGGCGTCTACGAGTTCAAATCGAACCTGTAGGTGAATGCCTGTGCCGGCAAGTCGATGGCCGGGGCCATCAGTTGAGCCGGAGCCAGTCGTCCGTCAGGGAGTTGTCTTTCAACCAGTTCTCCTTCAAGATCGCCAGATCGAGATCGTCGACGCGGCAGTCGCCATTGAGATCGCCTGCCAACGGCTGGTAGCCCGCCACCGACTTGGCGGCTTCGCAACTGTTGCCGTACACGTTGATCGTGACGGTGTCCGAGCCGGTGTATTCGCCGTCCGAGACGTCCAACTGCAGGACATACTGGCCCGTGGCCAGCAATGTGATGCTGGTATTCGTAGCCTCGGGCGTCTTGATGATCGCCGTGGCCTGATTGGGCTCGCTGACCACCTTCCAGTGCGCTGTGCAGGAGGCGGCTCCCCCGTCGTCTGTGATCGTCGCGTCAAGCATTCCGGTGCGGGAGCCGTTCTGTAGCCAGGTCACGATATCCGCGCCGGCTTCCACCGTGGGCGGGAGGTTGTCGGACATGAAACTGAAGATCGGTCCCAGGACGGGGTCCTTATCACTGCCCACGTACGAGTCCACCGCCCAATAGTAGCGTTTCTTCGGCTGCGTTTGGACGGCCACGGAAGTGACCGCCTTCTGGGTAACGATCCGGATGGCGGCTGGGTCGCTGAATTGCTGCAGCGCTTCCAGGTCATCGGTGAAATACACGTCCACGGGCACCGGCTGACCGGGCGTGCACGGGTCCGGCGGGACCCACTTGAGCTCCAGTTGTCCCACCGGCGCCTTGCCGTCGTCCCTCGGGAAGGGCTGGAAAGGATGGATGCCGCGCACCGTGAGCTTGCCCCGGTTCTCGTTGGGATCGACGACCACCGCGCCAACGCCGCCATACGCGGTGATCTTCTTTTCGCCGATGACCCGGGTCAGATAGGCGCGGTTCTCCGGCGTGTCCCGGAGGATCAGCGCGCCGCCCCGGCAGTCGATAGTGCCTTGGGCACCCGCCGTCGTGAGATTCAGGCCCTGCGCGTTGGTCCCCTCGAGGAGGTTCAGTACGCCGCCTTCCAGTTGCACCAAGCCCTTGCCGCCCGGCTGCTGACCGACGCCCAGGGTCTGCGTGTGGATATTGACCGTTCCGCCCTCGTAGATGGTCAGAAATCCTTCCGCCCGGTAGCCCACGTACAGACGCACCATGCAGTCCAGCACACCGCCGTCATACACTTCCAAACGGCCGGCATTGTCCCCCACATCCTCCGCCTGGTATCCCAGGATGAACCAGTCGACGACCGTGAGAGTGCCGCCCTTGACGATCTTCAACGGGCCGCCGGCCAGATCGATCTGCCAGGCGGCGGCATCCCCCTCATCGACCACGCATTCACTGGGGCCGTTGAAGAACGCTTTGACCTGGGCCGAGGGCAGCAGGCTACCCGCCCAGTTGGCCGGCAGGCTCCATTTGCCGCCGTTCGGGGCGACCCACGTCGTGGACCCCTGGGCCCCAGCCGTGCCCGCCAGACTCAACAGAATACCCGCACATAAGGCAATCCGGGTTCTCATGAAACGTCCTCCTGCCAAAAGGCGAACCACGTTGCATCCCTGGAACTCGAGGCGGACTCCAATCCTCCGATGCCATCATAGCACAAGCCGACCGATTCTCCAATGGTTTTCGCGCGGCGCCAGGCCGAGGGACAAAGCCGTAGCGAAGGGCAGGCAGCTTGACAAACGGGAAACCCCGCCATAGAGTCGTCCTCTGTGGTCCGGTGCAGGGGCAGAGGACCGCACCACCGGGCAGGATACGAGCATGTTGGGGAAGATTCTCATGGACACTTCTCGAAGGGCATTTCTCCGAAATATGGTAGGCGCTGGAACGGGAATGGGACTTGCTGCCGCGTACACGCCGGGATGGCTGTCGGCACAGGTCAAGGCGGAGCCGACGCGCGAACACCGGATTGCCGGCGTCGAGTTGTTTCCTTATGCCCTGGAGTCGAAGCAGGTCACGCGGATCGCGCTGGGAAAAGTCGCCGCCGAAGGGGTGTTCGTGCGGCTGCGAACGGGAGAAGGTCTCGTGGGTTGGGGAGAAGCCTCGCCGTACGCGCCGATTACCGGCGAGATGCAGGCCTCGTGTCTCGCGATCGGCAAACGACTGGCCCAGGTGGTGCAGGGGCGTGACGTGTTCGACCTGGCGCGCATCGTAGCTGATATGGATGCGGTCGCGGCGGCGAATCCCAGCATCAAGGCAGCCCTCGAGATGGCGTTGTGGGACTTGTGCGGCAAGCTGGCGCGTCAACCGGTCTGCTATCTGCTGGGACGGTACCGCGACTCGTTTGAGACCGATCGCACCGTGTACTTGGATGAGCCGCCGGCCATGGCCGACAAGGCGAAGGAGATTGTGCGCGAGGGGTACAAGGTGGTGAAGGTGAAGGTCGGTCAATCCCCGGAACTGGATGTGGCGCGCGTTCGCGCCATCCGGACTGCTATCGGCGAGAAAGTCAGAATCCGCATCGATGCCAACCAGGGCTGGACGCGCGACACGGCTCTGAAGGCCCTGTGGTCCTTGGAGGAGTTCGATGTCGAGTTCTGCGAACAGCCGGTGGCGTCCTCGGATTGGGAAGGGCTCCGCCAAGTCTCGGAACACAGCCGCATCCCCATCATGGCGGACGAATCGGTGCATGGCCCGAGCGATGCCATCGAATGCGTACGCCGCGGGGCGGCCAATCTGATCAATATCAAGCTGATGAAGTCCGGCGGCATACTCAAGAGCATGCACATTGCGGCAATTGCCGAGGCCGCCCACATGCAGTGCATGCTCGGCTCCATGGTCGAGACGCGCCTGGCGCTTACCGCGGCTGCTCATGTGGTGGCCGCACAGAAGTGCGTGGTCTACGCCGATCTGGACACATTCACGGAGCACAAGATCGATCCGGTGGTGGGCGGCATGCAGGTCAAAGATGGCCTCGTGACCGTGCCGCAGACTCCCGGCTTGGGAGTGGACGTGGAGGCCGACTTCCTCAAGACCCTGAAACCGGCATAAACTGCCAGGATTCTCTCGCTTTTGGGCTCCAGCGCGGTACAATAGGCCGTATCGATCCTAGCAGGCTTTCGGTCGCATGGGCTGTTTAAGGACATGACCATGAAATCGCCTCGATTCCCCGTTTCAACTCCCAATAAGACCAGCAACGGGCAAAAGCGAGAGGCATTCACCTTGATCGAATTGCTGGTCGTGGTCTCGATCATTTCCCTGTTGATGGCCTTGCTGCTGCCGGCGTTGTCCAAGGCACGGACCCAGGCGCGGGAGCCCAAAA
>JAMCWO010000300.1:18053-33116 GCA_023481165.1 Planctomycetota bacterium
GCGCTGCCGATCTGACTGCGCCAGGCGCGGGGGGCGGCCTGTCAGGCTCACGTGAAACACTGGGCCACCATCGTGGCCATGTACACGATGGACAACAATAACAAATATTGGATCGAGTACTGCAAACGGCTGGACCCCGCCGGCACGTGGATGACCGCCTTAACCCGGTTGTACGGCAGCGAGGCGAAGTTTCGCGTCTGTCCGGTGGCCTTCCAACCCTGTTTTCCGGTGGACCCCGTCAGTGGCAGCCCCAATTGGCGCAAGTACGGCGGCGACAAGCGGGTCTGGGGACCGGGAATCCCGACGAAATGCTTCTTTGCCGACGACTACGGCAGCTACGGCGTCAATCACTGGATCAACAATCTGGAGCCGGGCGATACCGGCTGGCTGAACGCACCCGACCTGCACTGGAAGACGGATGTCCAGAAAGAGGCCAACAGCATCCCCGTCCTGGGCGATTGTGCCTGGTACGGCGGCCAGCCCGCGAATGGTCCGGACGCCGCCCACCCTGCCTTCGCGGGCGAGTCCGCACCCCCGATCCGGCGGGATTGGTGGGAGGTCGATCCGACGGCCGCCTGGAGCAGCAGTATGTGCCGGTTCGCCATGGACCGGCACAATCGGGCGATTCACATGTCCTTCATGGACGGCTCGATGCGGAAGGTCGGATTGTACGAGTTGTGGACCTTGAAGTGGCATCGTAACGCCCAGCCGAACTATGAAGTCGTGATCCCCTGGCTTTCCCGCTAATGGATGCCATTTGGGGTCCCTTTGCCGCCTTCCGGCGGCGAAGACTGCGGAAACGCGGTACTCTAAACGCGTAGGCAAGCGGCAGCACCTCATCAAGAGTTTTCCCATAATCCCCACAATATCACCACCTTACCAGAAGGCGCCTGAGTATAGCTTTCGTCAGGCCTCGGCGAGAGCCGAGCGCAACGCCCAAGAATCAGGGGGCCTCGCTCGCGCCGGAGCAGTACGGGATGAGCCCCGAGTGGCCGACCGAAGCGCTGGTCACGGTGACGTTCACCGAACATGCCGGCAAGACGAGGCTTCTGCTGCAACATTCCCCGCTCCCGCCCGGCCGAGAGCGCGAGCTGTGTTGCCAGGGTTGGGAGGAATCCTTCGATAAGCTTGCCGAATACTTGGCGCAGGAGGCTCATCGGCCCTCGACGACCGCCGCCGCGGCAGATTCGCCCTGAGGCCGGGGTGGAGGGGAGGCGTCGGTCCACGACAGGATGTACAAGAGATCTGATACAACGCATCAATCGAAAGGAATTGGTATGCAGAAGATTACTCCCTGCTTATGGTTCGATGACCAGGGCGAAGAGGCGGTCAATTTCTATGTCTCGGTTTTCCCGGATTCGAAGATAGAGACGATTACCCGGTACGGTCCGGCCGCAGCCGAGGCTGTCGGCAGGCCCGAAGGAACGGTGCTTACCATTCTCTTCCAGCTCAGCGGGCAGAGATTCATGGCGCTGAACGGCGGTCCGGTGTTCAGATTCTCGCCGGCGATCTCGTTCATGGTGGACTGCAAGACGCAGGCAGAAGTGGACCAGCTCTGGGAGAAGCTCTCCGCGGGCGGCGAAGTACAGCAGTGTGGCTGGCTGCAGGACCGGTTCGGCGTGTCCTGGCAGATCGTCCCCACGGCCCTGGGCGAGATGTTGCTGGACAAGGACGCGGAGAAATCCGAACGAGTGATGAAGGCGATGCTGCAGATGAAGAAGATCGATATCGGGATCTTGCAGCAAGCGTATGAGCAAGAGCCTGCGGCCGCGTCGGCATGAATCTCGATAGAATGACTCCTTGGCCGTCCAGACTCCCAGCCAGTCCCAGCAGGAGGAGATGGAGGACTACCACGTCACCTCGCTGGCGCATCACGTGATTCGGGACCATCGTCATCTCCTGCGTGCAGTGTCCTGGAACCTTCTCGTTTCCCGCAATTCCGCCATATACCACCCTCTGTCGACGGTACCACCTATAAGTCATTGCGACAACGGAAACGATTCAAAAGAGGCGCGCATCCTCATATTTGTCTGGCCCACAGTTACCACGGGCATATCCGGGCTTCTGGCAATGAACCTTGAAATGGAAAGAAACGGATGATATTGTGGGGATTATGAAACGTCGCTCAGGAGCTTGTGGTGATGGTGGAGACCCGCACATGAGAAGCCATTCTGCGTTCCCTTCGTCCATACAAGTATTTCTGGCGCTGGCTTTGTGGGTCGCGGCTGCCCAGGCACAAGGGGACAACCCCGATGCTCTGGCCCGAAGGATCCTCGGCCAAAGTGGTGTGCACGGTGGGATCATCGTCCATCTTGGCTGCGGAGACGGGAGATTGACGGTGGCCCTGCGCGCGGGGGACCAATTCACGGTCCAGGGTCTGGAGGCCGACCCCACCAAGATGGCGCAGGCGAGAGACTACATCAAGGGCAAGGGTCTGTACGGTCCCATTGGCGTCGAGCAGTTCTCCGGAGCGGTGCTGCCCTACACGGACAATCTCATCAACCTCGTCATCGTGCAGAATTCCGGCAGCGTCCCGAGCGACGAGGTCATGCGGGTTCTGGCCCCCGGCGGGGCGGCCTGCGTACAGCGCGGCGGCGAGTGGTCTGTGACGCGGAAGCCCTGGCCGGACAACATCGACCAGTGGGGCCATTTTCTGCACGATGCGGGTAATAACGCGGTCGCCAAGGACGCGGTCGTCGGACCGCCTCGGAGTCTGCAGTGGGCTGCACCGCCGCTGTGGCTACGGACGCATGAAATCCCGTCCGGAATTCAGGCGTGCGTCTCCTCCGGCGGGCGGCTCTACTACCTGTTTGACGAGGGACTGATCGGGATCGCGGATGAGCGGCTGCCGGATCGCTGGTCGCTCCTGTGCCGGGATGCATTCAACGGCAAGTTGCTGTGGCGGCGGCCGATTGACTGCTGGGGCTGGCGGCAGTGGAATCCCAGCCGGTACGAGGGCAAGGACTGGACCATCCTGAGCGGGCTGCGGACCGATGTGCCCAACGAGAACCAACGCCGGATCGTGGCCGACGGCGACCGGCTGTATGCGACCCTTGGGTACCGTGCCCCGATGTCGATTCTCGAGGGAGCGACGGGCAAGGTCATTACGACCGTGGAGGCGACGCAAGGCACGCGGGAGATCCTGGTCAGCGAGGGGATCGCCGTGGCCTGCACGCAGGGCACCGATGAAGGGCCAAAGGCTGGTGCCTTGGTCGCGGTGGACGGCCAGACTGGCAAGGTGATGTGGCAAAAACCTGTCGGCCAGACGCGTGGCGATGCTGGCGTGCCCTCGAAACGCGGCAAGAAGGCTGGCGACGCGGCTGCCGGCGCGATTCGTTCCTTGTCCTGGGCCATCAATAATGGCCGGATTGTGTACATGAGTGGCCCGAGGCTGGCGGCGATTCGATTGAAGACCGGGGAAGACCTCTGGACGACACAGGTTGGCAAGATCGTGCCGCGGACCCTCGTAGCCGTGGACGATGTCATCGTCATGCAGGATGCGAGGACCGTGGTCGCGTACGATGCGACGAAGGGCGAATTGCTGTGGGACAAGACCGTGCCGCCCATTGCCGGGGCGGAAGGGGAGGACTTGTTCGTCGCCAACGGGTTGGTGTGGCGCGGCATTCTCTGCGTCGATGGGGAGGGCAAGCCCGTGAACAAGAGCCCCAATGCCTTGGCGATTGGTTGGGACCTCCGCACGGGCGAAGAGAAGAAACGCATCCTCGTCAAGAATCTGCGCAGTCCCGAGCATCATCATCGCTGCTACCGCAACAAGGCGACCACACATTATCTGATCAGCTCCTATGAAGGGGCCGAGTTCCTCGATTTCCAGGGGGACAACCACGGTCAGAACAACTGGGTCCGGGGTTCCTGCCGGTACGGCATGATGCCGTGCAACGGGCTGCTGTACGCCCCGCCGGACCAGTGCTTTTGCGAGCCTGGGGGCAAGCTGCTGGGCTTTACGGCATTGAAGACGGGGCCGGGCGCGGGCCTGGAAATCGTCCCTGATGAGAAGCGCTTGGAGAAGGGGCCCGCTTATGGACAGGTCCCGGACGGCGCGCTGGGGGACGCGGATTGGCCTACGTACCGTCACGATCCTGCCCGCAGCGGCTCGACACGTGCGGCGGTTCCGGCGGATGTGCGGATCGACTGGACGATCAAGCTGGGCGGTCCGCTGACGGCGCCCGTGGCGGCCGGCGGCAAGGTGTTCGTCGCCAAGTCGGATGTCCACACGCTGTATGCGATGGATGCGTCGAGCGGTAAGGCGCTGTGGGAGTTCACGGCGGGCGGGCGAATCGACTCGCCGCCGACGGTCTACAAGGGACTCGTGCTGTTCGGATCGAAGAACGGTCGCGTGTACTGCCTGCGGGCGTCGGACGGCCAACTTGTCTGGCGGTTCCTGGCAGCGCCGGCGGATCGGCGCATCGCCTGCTTCGACCAGATCGAATCGCTCTGGCCGGTCCACGGCAGCGTGCTCGTGGACAACGATGTCGCCTACTTCACCGCGGGCCGCTCCACGTACCTTGACGGCGGCATTCGGGTCTACGCTCTCGAATCCGCCACCGGCAGGGTCCTTCACCAGGCGGTGCTGGAAGGGCCGCACCGCAAGGCGCCGGCGGATCGAGACCTTGCTTTCTTTGTGCCCGGAGCCAATTCCGATGTCCTCGTCAGCGAAGGCGGGTACCTCTACATGCGGCAGAAGAAGCTGACCCGCGACCTGAAGGAGATTGAGCCGAAGGTCCTGTCCCCCAAGGGCGAGGCGGACGTGGGACTGCACGTGTTCTCGACAAGCGGACTGCTCGATGGCTCGTGGTACAACCGCACGTTCTGGATGTATTCGCAGCGCTGGCCGGGATTTCAATTGGCCAACCAGGCTCCGAAGTCCGGACAACTCCTGGTGACGGACGAGGAGAAGACGTACGCCGTGGGCGTATTCTACCGGCGCAATGTACACAGCCCGATGTTCTTCCCGGCGAAAGAGGGCTATCTGCTCTTTGCGGACCGCAACACGAACGAGCCGCAGATCGTGGGCGAGCCGGGGGCGCGTCCGCCCCTGCGCTGGCTGCCCCAGTCCGATTATGAGCGCGGCGGCGGCCGGGGCATCTGGAAGCTGGAGCAGGAGGCCTTCGGACTCGATAAGATGATCGGCTACACGCGGGCCGAGCCGGCGGTCTGGCAGGATTGGCTGCCGGTGCGGATTCGGGCGATGGTCAAGGCCGGGGACACGCTGTTCGTCGCCGGCGCCCCGGATGTCCTGGATTCGAAGGACCCCTACGCCGCCTTCGAGGCCCGCCGAGGGGCCCATCTCGTGGCGGTGTCTGCCGAGGATGGAAAGAAGTTGTCCGAGGCCTCTCTCGATTATCCGCCGGTCTTCGACGGCCTGATCGCCGCCGGTGGCCGGCTGTTCGCGTCCCTGGAAGACGGCACGCTGCTGTGCCTGGCCGGGAAGTAGGTTTGTAGTGACACCGTAGGGCGTTTCTTCGTAGGGCGAGCGTCCCCGCTCGCCTGAAGACGTCGTGCGAGGACGCGCGACCTGCGAAGAGTTGTTTCTGGAGCTTGGTTATGAAGTACATGCACGTAATGGTCCTGGGGATCGTGGCAAGTCTGATGTTTACTGTGCCGGGAGTGTTGTTTGCCGCCGGGCCGGATCTGATTGTCTTTAACGGGAAAGTGGTCACGGTGGACCCAGGCTTCTCGGTTCAGCAGGCGATGGCGATCGAGAGCAATCGCCTCGTGGCCGTCGGCCGCAACGACGAGATCGTGAAGCTCAAGACCGACAAGACCGAGATGCTCGACCTCCAGGGCAAGATGGTCCTGCCGGGCCTGTTCGATGCGCACACCCACCCGGTCGAGGCGGCCCTGACGGAGTTCGACCATCCGATTCCCGAGATGGAAACCGTGCGGGACGTGCTCGACTATTTCAAGGGCCGGGCCGCGGTGCTGGAGGACGGCCAATGGATTGTCCTGCAGCAGGTCTTTATCACGAGACTGCGCGAGCAGAGATATCCGACGCGCACGGAACTTGATCAGGTGGCGCCGAAGAACCCCGTCGTCTTTCGCACGGGTCCCGACGCCTCGGTCAACACGCTGGCGCTGAAGCGCAGCGGGATCGACCGGGATTTCCGCATCACCGACGGCGGGCCGGGCTACATCGAGAAGGACTCGAAGACAGGCGAGCCGACCGGCATCCTGCGAAGCTGCACGCGCTACCTCAAGATCGTCGAGTCCGGCCGCCAGCCGACGGACCGCGACCGTTATGACCGCGTGCTGGCGCTGTTCAAAGACTACGGTTCCGTGGGCATTACGGGTATCTGCGACGGTGACGCGAGCCAGGGAGAGCTCGATCTTTACCAGCAGATGCTGCAAAGGGGGGAGCTGCCCCTGCGCATTTGCGCCCAGTACCACGTGGACACCATCGGTCCCATCGAGCAGATCGAGGCGAACATCCGCAAAGTGGCGCAGCACCCGTTGCGGCGGGGCGGGCCCATGCTCCGTATCATCGGCGTCAAGACCTACCTGGATGGCGGCATGCTGACCGGCAGCGCCTATATGAGCAAGCCCTGGGGCGTCAGCAAGACCTACGCCATCGAGGATCCGAATTATCGGGGCGTCCTGTTCATCCCCAAGGCGCGGCTTGTCCCGCTGGTGCGCACGGCCACGGAGTGCGGCCTGCAGTTCACGGCCCACACGGTCGGCGATGGGGCGGTCGCGACGCTGCTCGACGCCTACGAGGAAGTCAACAAAACGACCCCGATTCGCGCTGTGCGGCACTGCATCACGCACTCCAACTTCATGAGCGGCGCGAGCGTAGAGAAGATGGCGCGTCTTCACGTGTTCCCGCTGATCCAGCCGGCGTGGCTGTACTTGGACACGCGGACGCTGGTCGGCCACTTCGGCTACGACCGCCTGCGCTGGTTCCAGCCGCTCCAGAGTCTCTTCGAGGCGGGCGCCCTCCCGGCCGGCGGCTCCGACCACATGCAAAAGATCGGGTCGCTGCGCTCGAACAACTTCTATGACCCCTTCCTCGCCATGTGGACGGCGGTCACACGGCAGGCCCGGTGGTACGAGGGACAACTGCACCCGGAAGAAGCCCTCAGCCGCGAGCAGGTGATCCGCTTCTATACGATCAACTGCGCCCGGGCCCTGTTCCAGGACCGGTACGTCGGCTCGCTGGAGAAGGGCAAGCTCGCCGACTTCATCGTGCTGGATACGGACTTGCTCACGTGCCCGCCGGATGCGATCCGCAGCGCCAAGGTGCTGCGCACCTACATGGACGGCAAGGTCGTCTTCCAGCGGTGAATCGGAGACGAGAGGTCTTATGGGAGTGCATCTGTTCGTCCTTGCCTGCCTGCTCTGTGCTGGTGCGGCTCCCGAGGGGCCGATCCTCAGCGAGTTCATGGCCTCCAACAAGGCGACCCTCCTGGATGCTGACGGCGATTCCTCCGATTGGATCGAGATCTACAACCCCACATCGGCGGCGGTGAATCTGGGCGGCTGGTATCTCACGGATGACCTTCAGAAGCTCAAGAAATGGCAATTCCCGGCAGTGCCACTGGCGCGGGGCGGCTGCCTGATCGTCTTCGCGTCGGGCAAGGACAGACGCGACCCGGCCGGCCAACTGCACACGAATTTCGCGTTGCAGGCGAGCGGTGAGTCGGTGGCCCTCGTTGAGCCGGATGGGCGGACCATCGCTTGGGCCTATCGCGACTATCCGCCGCAGCTTGTTGATATCTCCTACGGCGTCAGCGCGAACCTGGTGGGATACCTGGCGCAGCCGACGCCGGACGCTCAGAACCGCGTGGCCCTGGCCCAGATCGGACCCGCGCTTTTCAACGTCACGGACCATCCCCCGGCCCCGGCGCCGGGCCAGAACTTGGTGATTACGGCTGAGGTCGCACAGACGCTGGCTCCGATTCGGTCGGTGAAACTCTTTTGTCGCGTCAACTACCTGCCCGATATGCGCGGGCTGCCTTCCGGCGGTATGCCGATGCTGGATGACGGTAAAGGGGCTGATGTGGCGGCCCGCGACGGCGTCTACACCGCCATGATCCCGGCGCAGTTCTATGGCCTGGGAGACATGGTCCGCTGGTACGTGACGGCGGAGGACACCGCCGGGCACACCTCGCGCGACCCGCTGTTCCCGTACCCGGACAACGCGCCGGAATACTATGGGACAGTCGTCCAGAATCCCCAGATCGTCAGTGCCTTGCCCATCCTCTACTGGTTCACGGCAGACCCGGCGGCGGCCGGCACGCGCACCGGAGCCCGCGGCTCGGTGTACTTCGGCGGGGAGTTCTATGACAACATCTTCATCCGCCGCCGCGGCGGGGCGACCGTCGGCGCCGCGGCCAAGAAGTTCGTATTCAATAACGGCCATAAGTTCCGTTTCTCCGACGACTACGACCGGGTCGAGGAGTTCAACCTCAATCAGAACGGCTCCGACCCCAGCTACCTGCGCCAGCCGCTGGCCTTGGAGACGATGCGCAGCGCCGGCTGCCCCGCGTCCCTGTCCTTCCTGATGCTCTCGGTGCTCAACGGGCAGGTCGAGCGCGTGGGGATCTTCGTCGAGCAGGTCGATGAGACGTTTCTGGAGCGCAACGGCCTGGACCCGCGCGGGGCCCTCTACAAATTTGTGCAGCGGTCCGCGATCGCGCCGGTTTTCGGCGACCTCAATTCCGGCGTCGAGAAAAAGACGCGCGAGGAGGAGGATTTCTCCGATCTCCGGGCCGTCGTGCAGGGCTTGAACGCCCCGACGGCCGCGCAGCGGCAGATCTTTGTCTTCGACTCCTTCAACCTGCCCGAGATGATGAACTATCTCGCCGCCCGCTGCCTGCTCCAAGACACGGACGACATCCGCAAGAACTTCTACTTCTACCGTGACACCGAGGGCAGCGGAGAATGGTCGATCTTCCCCTGGGACAAGGACTGGACCTTCGGCGTCGTGGGCGATGGCTGGATCTACACCGCGCATCCTTTCCTGGGCGACAAGGCCCACCCGAAGAACGACGGCTTGCAGTGGAGCGTGTATCTCGACGTCATGTACAATCTGCCCCAGACGCGGGAGATGTTCCTCCGCCGCACGCGCACCGTGATGGAGGAGCTGCTCCAGCCGCCGAGCACGCCCGCCGCGCAGCGGCTGTTCGAGAACCGAATCGCCGAGCTCCTCGCGCCGGCCCAGCCGCACCTGGGCAACATCACGGGCGCGGTCAACACGCTGAAGGCCTATTTCCCCACGCGCCGGACCCAGTTGTACGTGGACCACAACATCAACAACAAGAGAAACCCGCCGGTCGGCGGCAACGCCGGCATTCCCGATGCCCAACCCCTGAACGTGACCCTGGCCTTCGGGGCCTATGACGGCAATCCGGCCTCCGGGAATCAGGACGAGGAGTACATTGAGCTTGTCAATCCGAACTCGTACGCGGTGGACCTCTCCGGCTGGGAACTGACCGGCGCCGTGGACCATACGTTCCGGCCCGGCACGGTCCTCGTGGCCGGCGGCTCGCTCTACGTCTCGCCCAACGTCCGGGCCTTTCGCCGCCGGACCACCAGCCCGAAAGGCGGCCAGGGACGATTCGTGCAGGGCAACTACCAGGGCCACTTCTCCCGCGGGGGCGAGACAGTCCACCTGCGGGATCGTTCCGGTCGGATCGTGACCGTCTTGACGTATGCGGGCAGTCTCATTGCGCCACCGTGATTTCATTGACAATGCTCCCCCGGTCGTCGTAGAATCCCCCGACCGCTCCGGAGACGGCTCAAAGTGCTCCTGGAGGCGTGACGGTGAGAAAGGCCCGGTGACCGTATAGTGTGGAAGGACTTCAGTAAGAGGTATGTCGCGTTCCTCGATCGCGCCAGGATTCTCGTTCTGCTTCTGTGGCTGGGGTTGGCTCTCGCGGCCATTCCCGGTGTGCTGACCCTCTTCGATCACCTGGGGATGGACTACAATGCTCCGGAAGGGACCCCGGCCGCCCAAGCCCGGCATCTCTTCGAGCAGGAGTTCGCCAGGGAGCCCTACGAAAATAGCGTCGTCCTCCTCCAGCGGGACAACGGCCACCGCGTGCTCACGGAGGCGGCGGCCCAGTTCACCAGGGATCTGGTCTCCTCCATCACCGGCTCGTGCGTACTGAAAGGGCAGACGGACCCGAATTCGTTCCTGGGATATTTCCTGTTGCAGGGCACGCCAATCGATCAGCAGGACCCGACCGCGAAGATGCACTTCATCAGTCCGGACCAGGATACCATGCTGGTCACGGTCAAGATCAACTATGCTCTCCACGGCGACGAGACGGTGGCCGCCCTGCGGGACATCGTGCAGCGCATCACACCCCCGGGGTACACGTCCTATCTGGTCTGCGATCCGGCCATTGGCAAGGATACGATGGAGGTTGTCATCCGCGACATCGAGCGCATCAACCTTGTGGCGGTCCCCCTGATTGTCCTGGTTCTGCTGCTCCTGTTTCGCAAGGCCAAGCTGGTTCCCATTCCTCTGATTGCCATTGGCATTGTGCTGCTGTTCGCCCTGGGCCTCATCTCCGTCATTGCCCGGTACACGCCGGTCCTCCCGTTCGCTCCCACGATCGTGTCGTGCATCGGCTTGGGCGTGGGGATCGACTACTCGGTCTTCATGCTGTCCCGTTTCCAGGAGGAACGCCGGCAGGGGCGCTCGCCGTATGAGGCCACCGAGATCATGGTCCAACGCGCCGGCTTCACGATCCTCGTCTCCGCGCTGACGCTGGGGACGGCGTTCGTGGGGCTGGTGTTCTTCCCGGTGGACCTCATCAGTTGCATCGGTTCGGCCATCGCCTTGATCGTCGGCCTGACCCTGGTCAACAACCTGGTGTTCCTGCCGGCCGTGACGCTCCTGCTGGGCGGCTGGTTGTGCCCGGACAAGACCCTGGGGCAAGGGAGGGCCGATCTGGGCCGGGCTGCCGAGGCGAACCGGGCGGGTCCCTCCTTTTGGCGAAGGGTGGGGGCGTTCTCCACCAGGTATTCCGTCGCCATTATCATCGTCGCGCTGCTGCTGGCGATACCGGTGTCGTGGCAACTTGCCAATCTTACCGTCTCCGACAACCAGGACGATCTGCTTCCCTATGACACCCTGTCCGGGCAGGCCCTGGGAAAAATGAAGTCGGAATTCGGCTCCGCCATGCTCAGTCCGCTGGATATCGTGGTCAAGGCCCAGACCCCAGGCGGGATCTGGAGCCGGGAGTTCTATGACGCTACCACCAAGTTCATCGCGGCTTTGCAGGGCGACCCGGAGGTAAAGCCTGACTCTCTCATGTCCGTGGTCTCCATGCAGGGCCATGCCGTGCCTTATGAGGGCATCGCCTTCGCCCGCAGCCTCTCCGGGATGAACGACGCCCTGCGCAACGCGGCGCTGGCACAACTGGATCCGAACCTCCGGGCTTCCGCCGAGACCTATCTGCGCGAGTTCGGGTCCTACGTGTCCTCGGATGGGGACGCCATGAAGATCACCCTGTTCCTGAGCGTGGACCCGCTCTCGCGCGAGGCGAAGGCCTGGCTCGCCAAGGCCCGCCGCGATTACGTCCACAGCGCCTACGGCGACAGGGCGGAGGTGGGGTTCGCCTGCCGCACCGCCGAAAGCCTCGATATCGTGGACAATGCCTTTGGGATCTTCCCGCGGATGGTCATGGCGGTGCTGGCCGTCATCTACATTATCATCGGCCTGATGTTTCGCTCGGCGATCATCCCGCTGCGGCTGTTGATCACGGTGGGTCTGACCATCTCCTTCATCTTCGGCATGTTCGACCTTGTCTTCCTGCGCCACTGGGGGGCCTTCCTCCTTCCGCAGATCGAGAACCTCCAGGGCCTCTTCTGGATCCTGCCCATTATCGCCTTCTGCGTCATTGTCGGCCTGGGCTTGGACTACGAGCTGTTTATCCTCAGCCGCGTCAAGGAGGCGGTCTGGACCGGCCGCACCACGCAGGAGGGCATCCAGGACAGCCTCGAGTGCACCGGCAAGCTGGTCACCGGCGCCGGCGCCATCATGATCGTGAGTTTCGGCGGCATGATGTTCTCCACCATGATCCCTCTCATCGAGATCGGCTTCATCATGGGCTTCGCCATCCTGATCGACGCGACCGTCGTAAGAATCCTGCTGGTGCCGGCCCTGATGTCCGTCGCCGACCAATGGAACTGGTGGCCATCGCGACCGCCGATCAAGGAGGAACCGGCCGAAGGAGCAAAGCGGCCGGGGGCCGACAACGCGCCGCTGACCGCGACGTAGGGTGCGTACCACGCACCGCTTCTCTGGCTTCAATCCGCAATCCGCAATCATAACTCATAAACATGTCATTGCGAGCGAAGCGCGGCAATCATAACTCGGAGGGCTCTGCCTCGGAGCAGACTGTCCCTCTATAGGGGCGGTGTTGCACGAATCGTGCCGAAATTCTGCGCGCGCACGAGGCTGCCGCGTCACGCAACTCTTTGTGCCACAAGGGATAAAGAAGTGTTCGCACGCGGGGTGTTTTGCCTTTTCAACTGTTGCACAAACGCGATCGCAGCCAAGACCTATCCTCCTCGCGCCAAGACGCGGAGATCGCCAAGAAGAGCGAAATCGCAGACCCTCGTCCTCCCCTGCTTCGCACACAACGGTGGTTCCCTCACACTTCAGCGTCCAACCCGCAAACATGTGCACAAGGGCGGTTCAGGGGCGTAGACGCTACGCACGTCCTCGCCGCCAGTCCAGGATCCCAACCACGCCGCGTCCACTTGCGACATTCTCCGGAGGCGGTTCATGGGCCGAACCCCTTTGGAAGACGGCCCATAGGCGGAATGGGACCCCAAACGCGCTGCATCGCGTTTGGGGTCCCATGCCTGCGGAAGAAGTCTCGATGGGAGGCTTCGCCTTCCTGATTCCGGCTTCCTCCGCTTGTGCCCGGTCTCTTCTGGTTCCGGGCACGTGTGATCTTACTCACAGCCGATCTAACGCCGCGAAGGGAGATGCCATTGTCGTGGCGAACCACGCTTCCAACCGAGACCTTGGGTACGCTACATCCGCCGCGTCCGATTCCCGCAACCAGCGCTAAAGCTTAACGTAGTGCCGACCCCGCTAAGCCCCGAATAACGGCCAGCACAAGTACGCCTATACCTATGACTACCTGGGTAACCGCGCGACCATGATGGTGACTACCGGCGGCGGGTCCAAGACGCACGTCTACAGCTACGATGCCACCTACCAGCTCACGCATGCCGATTACCCGCCGGAACTGAGCTACCTGGCGACCGACACCACCTTCGACTACGATGCCGCCGGCAACCGCACCAGCGTCATTGACGGCAGCGGCACGACGCCCTATTCCACCAACAGCCTCAACCAGTACACCTCCGCCGACGGCACTTCCTTCCAGTACGACGCCAGCGGCAATATGACCCATGATGCGACCTATGCCTATGGCTATGATCCCGAGAACCGCCTGGTGAAGGTCCATAAGTCCGGCTCCCTCCCGCCGCCCACGCTGGGCCAGGCGTTGGACTCGGGGCTTACGTACACGACGGGCGGAGCGGACGAATGGACGGTGGCCTACGGCGAGAGCAAGCAGGGCCAGTACTCGGCCCAGAGCGGCAACATCGACGACGAACAGGAAAGCTACCTCCAGACACAGGTCACCGGAAGCGGCACGGTCACGTTCTGGTGGAAGGTCTCCTCGGAACAGGGCTGCGATTACCTGGAGTTCTGGCTCGATGGGGTGCGTCAGAGCGGGCCCATCAGCGGCAACGTGGATTGGACCGAGGTGTCCTATCCCGTCAGCGGCGCCGGCCCCCATACCCTCCGGTGGCGTTACGTCAAGGATGGCAGCGTGTCCACCGACAACGACTGCGGGTGGGTGGACTGGGTGCAGTGGTCGGGGTCCAGTCCGCCGGCGCCGGAGCCGGACCCGGCGGCGTGGCTGACGTTGCTGTACCACTATGATGCCACCGGGCGGCGAGTGGAGAAGAAGTACGATAGCAGCGTCGTGACGAAGTACGTCTACGACGGCGACTCCTGCATCGCCGAGTACGACGTCAGCGGCAACCTGCGGCGGAAGTACATCTATGGCCCGGGCATCGATCAGCCGGTCTGCATGATCGAGGCGGCGGGCAGCTACGCCGGAACGTACTACTATCACTTCGACGCCCTGGGCAGCGTGGTGGGCCTGACGAATGCCAGCGGCAATACGGTCGAGGTCTACGACTACGATGTCTACGGCCGCGTGGGAGCGACCGACGCGAGCCATCCCAACCGCTTCATGTTCACCGGCCGGGAGTTCGACAAGGAAACGGGCCTGTATTACTACCGCGCCCGCTACTACAAGCCGGAAATCGGGAGATTCCTCCAGACCGATCCGGTGGGCTATGAAGCAGGCATGAATCTATACTGTTACTGCAACAACAATCCGTGGAATCTCGCAGACCCATATGGAATGGACCCCACCGATGGGAATGACTCCATCAGCGTATCAAGTATTATACCTAGCCCGCCATCTCCCGATCCCAAACCGCCGGATTGTACAGCAGAGTTGATCGCTTACGTAAGCGCCTCCGAGGAATACGTTGAGAAGATCATCTTGGAGGGGCGTGCAAAGGACATGATGGACGATGCATGGGCGTCGGTGACGCGCCGTATCGAAGCCCTGACAGTGGCTACTGCAGGCGTCGCGGTAGCTCAGTGGAATGTGACTGTTAGGTGTGGGAAGTGGTATTCCTGGCGGCGTGCCAGCCCAGCATGCCGAGTGGCGGTGGCTGGATTGGCGGTGGCGATAGGTGTTGAAGCTGCTGCCGTGTTCTTCCTTGGACAAGCCGTGGCAAAACACCAAATGGCGGTGACCGCGTATGTCGAAGCACGTGAGGCGGCACGGGAAGCTGAGACAAAGAAAGACGAAGCCAAGGCTGCATTGGAGAGATGCCTTGGGCATTCACTGGAAGAGTAGTGTTGCGCTGCGAATGGCACTTCCATAAGCGGCCCGCCAAGGACCGATAAGAGTGTAGAAGAATAGACCTCCAAGCCGAGAAGATTGTTGTAATGGCAATCTTTTCACAAGGAGGTCTATCATGGACCAGTAG
>JAMCWO010000373.1:0-344 GCA_023481165.1 Planctomycetota bacterium
ATCGAAGGGACCCAGTTCCGCCGTGACCATGACCCCGGCCACGTTCTTGCCGGTCACATCCATGGGCGACAGCACCAGCCCCATGTCCCGCAACACGTTCGTGAGCATCTGGCGGGACAGCAGGGTCGTGTCGCCCGTGCCGGCCAGGCCGGTCACCAGCCCGATGCCGGTGAGCGGATTGCTGCGCACCCCCTGGATGTCGACGATGTCCTTGATCCGCTCGCCGCGGACCACGGTCGCCGTACCGAGCAGAACCAGCAGCGCTAACACGAAACCAATTTCGAGTTTTGGGTGTGCTTTCACGTTATCACCACGGCCAGATGACGTTGATGATCCGCCCCAGC
>JAMCWO010000373.1:354-839 GCA_023481165.1 Planctomycetota bacterium
TGTGGAAGTTGGCGACCTGCTGGCTCTTGACGGTGTTGTCGTAGGCGATGTCACTGGGCCGGACGATGCCGCTGACCTCGATCGTCTGGATGTCCCCGGCGATGTCGCGGTCGCGCGTCCCGGTCACCACGAGGTTGCCGTTGGGCAGGACGTCCACCACGACGACCGTGACCTGATCGGTGAAGCTGCGCTCATCCTTGAAATCCGCTTTGCTCCTCAGCGAGTTGTCCGATTGGGCCTCCATGGTGAAGCCGGGCACGTTCGGCAAAATATGGCCGATCCCCAGCTCGCCGTTGAAATCGCTCGACAGGTTGGTCTGCTTTTGCAGGTCGCGCTTGGCCTTGTTGTCGACCTTGCTGCCTTCCGTGATCTTGATCGTCAGGACATCGCCGATCCGGCGGGCGACATCGTCCGTGTACGGGGCCGGCAAGGTGGCGCCGCGTTTGGCCCAGATCGATCCCGCCGGCACAGCAGTACTTTGCCAC
>JAMCWO010000373.1:849-8011 GCA_023481165.1 Planctomycetota bacterium
GCACGCCCATCGCCGCCAGGACGATCCCTATCGTCTTTCTATTCATCGGGTTTCCTTCCCTATAACAGGGGTTCGACGGTTCCATCGGTGTTCACCTTGCACAGCACGACGCGACTGGAATCCACGTTGCGTACCTTGATGTATTCGCCGGCGCGGGCCTCCTGCAGAGCAACGCCCATCGCCGTCACGACCAGGGCCGGTCGCTGAATCCGGATGACGACGGCCTCATTGCGGAGAACGACGACCGGCGGATCCGCGGTATGGGTCATATCCCCGCGCACCTCGGTAGCGGCCGCCAGCTTCCGGACGGCGATCAGGCCATAGGGCGGTTTCCAATTCGCCGGCTCCGGCTGGTCCGACTCCACGGTTTCCACCTTGATATTCTCCGGGCTCAGGGCCGCGCCTTCGGGTATTTCCTGGACCGTTACGACGCGATGGCCCTGGTACTTCAGGCGGAACGGGATCTCCCGCACGCCGCACTCTTTCCCGTCTACCGTGACGACGATCTGAACGGCTATGGAGCTCCGGGCGGCCGTCCGGACATACCGGGGCGTCACCTGCAAATCCGCCGCCTGCCCCGGCAGGACGAGTTCCTTGGGTTTGACGGTGGGGATCGTGGCAGAGATGGAGGGCCCCGGCGGATGCTGTCGCAGGAACGCCTTGCCCATCTCGATGAATTCTTCCGTGCTGATGGTCCTCTGAAAGCGGTGGACCGTGACCGCCTCAGCGCCCGTCAGGCGGACCTGTGCGGCGGGAATACCCTGCGCGGCCAGCCGGCTCAGAATCGTCGGCCGGTCCAGAACCGCCTTTTGGCCCGGCATCGAGAGTTGCCCGAGGCCGATCTCAGCGGCGGCCGTTACCAATGCCGGATCGCCTCGGACCACGCTGACCTGGCCGAGAGTCAGGAGATTGCCTGGAACGGTCACCTCCCGCGGCAGATGAACCTGTAGCGCTGTATGATTTATGATTGCCCGAAGCGGGGCACCAGGGTTGTCTGATTTATGATTTGCAGTTTCTGATTCTTGTTCTGATCGGGCGCCAGCGGCCGGCAGCAGGAGAAGCAGAGCGACGAGCGCACCGGCCACAGTTCTTCGCAAAGGACTGGCCGTCGGTCGCGAATCACAAATCATGATTCGTAATTCATACATTATAATTCATTACCGGAAGATGTTGTTGGTTTCGCGCAGCATTTCGTCGCCGGCCCGGATGGCGCGGGAATTGATCTCGTACGCCCGCTGGGCGGTGATCAGATTCACCAGCTCCGTGACCATCTGGACGTTCGACTTTTCCAGAAATCCGCCTTGGATCGTGCCAAAACCTTCCTCGCCGGCCGTGCCCGTCACCGCCGGTCCGCTGCCATCGGTCGGGGCGTACAGATTGTCGCCCAGGCTGGTCAGGCCGGAAGGATTGACGAAGCGGGCCAGTTGGATGGTGCCGACCACGCTCCGCACGCCGTTCGAGTCCGTCACGTTGACGCCGCCGTCGAGGCCGATGTCGATGCTGGCGGCGTCGGTCGGTACGGCGATCGCCGGCGACAGTTGGTAGCCGGTGAGCGTGACCAGTTGTCCGTTCGCGTTGGTCTGCAGGGCCCCATCCCGTGTGTAGCGGATCTCGCCGTTGGGCATCAGGACCTGCAGGAAGCCGTTGCCGCGGATGGAGATGTCGAGGCTGCGCCCCGTGTTCTCGACCTGCCCGGGGCTGAAGACCCGCAACGTCGAAGCCAGCCGCACCCCGGTCCCGACCTCCAGGCCGGTCGGCGTGTTGATGCCCGGCGCGATTTCGGTGCCCGGCTCGTTGACCTTGGAGTACAACAGGTCCTGGAACTCGACCTGGCTGCGCTTGAATCCCGTCGTGTTGACGTTGGCCAGGTTGTTGGCGATCACATCGACCAACGTCTCCTGCGCCATCATGCCGGTCGCCGACGTGGAAAACGCTCGCATCATGGGCGATTCCCCTTCATGGATTTCCCATCGTAAATTGCAGGCTCCCTTAGCCCATCGCCACGCTAATAGCGCTGCCCGACGTTTCGCTGCTCACCGTCATCAGCTTCATGTTCGCCTCGTACAGCCGGGAGACCAGGATCATGTTCACCAACTCGTCGATCAGCTTCACGTTCGAGGCCTCTTCGTAGCCCTGGCGCACGGAGACACTCGCGGCCTCCTTCGGCGGCACCTCCGGCGGCGCGAAAAAACAGTCCAGTCCGGTCGGGCGCAACTGGTCTTCCTGGTCCCCGAACTCGACGATCCGAAACCGCCCGAGGGCCGCCGGCCCGGCATTGACCCGTCCCGCGCTGTCGATGTGGATTTGAGAGACGTCGACGTCCCCGGGCACCAACAGCGGTCCGGCCGCACCGGCCACGAGTCGCCCCATCGTGTCGACGATCTGGCCATTGGGGTTCGTCTGGAAGACTCCGTGGCGCGTGTACAGCGGCCCCTCGGGACTTTCAATCACGAAAAAACCTTTTCCGTAAAGCGCCACATCGAGGGTGCGGTCCGTCTGGACGAGCGCTCCCTGGGAGAAATCCACGGGACTCTCCGACAACTCGGCGTCGATGGCCCCTTCCACGCCGGCATACTGGGCGGCGATCGCCTGCGTGAAGTTGTTGCACCGTCGCTTGAAGCCCGCCGTGCTGACGTTGGCCATGTTGTGCGCCGTGATGTCGAACTGCTTTTCCAAGGCCTCGACACTGGCGCCGATCTGGGCTACTGTATCTGCCATACCTCACTTCCCATGCTGCTCAACGCCTTTAGGACGCCGCCGTCGCGTAGACAGGCGTCTCCTGCGGTGTTGCCGTACGGCGGGCGTCGGTATCGGACGCGAGCGAGAACAACTCGCGCACCAGCGACACGAGCGTCTCCATCTCCGCATCGCTCAAGCCAGTCAGCTCTATCGCGATTGACAGCGCTGAGCCCACCTGGCGCCGGTGCTTCACGTGTCCGATTCCGGTGACGGTACGCGGACCGGCCCCCGTGTCGCCGAGGGCCCCGCCCAAACGAAACACGACCAGGACCCGATCGTTCACCTGCACCGGCAGCGGCGCCTCGATCCGCAGCCCCGGGCCGCCAAATTCCGTCACCACCCCCTCCACGAACGCGGGCGCGCACGCGACGGCCCCAGACGAGACGTCGGGGTGCGGGGCGACCGGCTCGTTGTGGATCAGGGGTAACGGGGCGACCCGCGCCGGCCAGCGCACCGACACGCGCGGGTACCGCCGGCGATTGACGAAATGAATGTCGGTGCTGTGGTTGAGGACCAGCCGCTGATCGTCGCACCGCGCGGTCGAGGTACGAAACTCCCACGCGGACAGGCCGGAATAGTAACGGGCCAACCAGGAGTCGCCGGGCTTGCTCCCGAGCGGGGCCCGCAAGGCCACGGTCAATTCGATCGCGTCATTCCGCAGGACCTCGACGCGCAGGGTGACCGCCTGGTCCCCGCGGCGGCCTGTCAGCTCGAGAGGGACGCCGACGGGAATCTCCCGGCTGCTCGGCCGCCCCGGGGCCACAGCGCCGCGGCCGGTCGCCACCGGTTGGGCGCCCAGCTTCTGCCGCACGACCGCCACCTCCGCTTTCAGCGCCGTGATCTCCTGCGGCGTCCGGGTCTGGGCACATTCCGCCAGCAACTGGACGGCCCCCCGGTCGAACGCGTCGACCTGCTGGAAGATGTCAGGCGTGTGCCGCAGACCGCTGCGCACGGCAATCGCCAGCAGAATCTGGCGCTCGCGGGCCGTGAGCCCGTGCCGCAGGATCGCGACGTCGAGCTCATCCGCTTTCTGTCGTTTCGCCTGGAGGCGTCGCCGAACGCTGATCGCCACGAGCGCGACGAGCAGCGCCAGCAGCACGGCGACGCCAATCATCATAAGCCACTGGTGGGACACGGCGCGCGGGCCAATCCGGCGTGTGGCCGCCCATCGTTCCGGGGCCGTCAGACCCAACAGGATATGCACCAGGCTGTACACGTTACTTCGGGATTTGCAGGAGCGAATTCCTAGCGGATGAGGTTCGTCAATTCACGAAAGATGTCCGACGCCACCCGGATGGTCCGGGCGTTCGCCTGATATCCGTTCTGCGCCTCGATCATACTCACGAACTCAGTTGCCACATCGGCGTTCGATTTCTCCAGGGCGCTGCCGTGAATCATCCCGGCCCCGGCATTCATCGCCTGCGTCGTCACGGGCACGCCGGAATTGGCGGAAGGCACAAAGTAGCCGTTGCCGGCGCTGAGCAAAGCGGCGGGATTGGTGAACAGCGCCATCTCCAGGGTCGCCACATCCTTCTTGACTCCGTTCGTGAACGCGCCGATCAGCGTGCCGTCATTGTTCACCGAGACGGCGGCCAACTTTCCCGCTTCGTATCCATCCTGCTCCCGGGCAACCGCGGTGGAGTTGCCGGCAAATTGCGTCAAGCCGCCGAAGGTGCCGGCTGTCCCGAGATTCAGCGCGATGACCTGCGGATGCGTCACATCGTGACCGAACGTGATGGCGAACGCGCCGGGCTCCGTGTCGGGAAGACCTCGGAGAGCGCCGCTTTGGGGATCGAAGGAAAGCCCGTTCACCCGGCGCTGGGTCGGATTGAGCGCCGCCACGTCCCCGGTGATGGACGTCAGGATAATGTCCCACGTGTTAACCGTGTCCGTGCGGACCAGGGCGGCGGACAGCACGTGCTTGCCCCCCTGGGAGTCGTACACGGTGATGTTCGTGTTCCGGGACTCGGCGCCGCCCACCGTGGTGACCTCAAAATACGGCGGCATCGTAAGCGCACCAGCACCGGAGTAAGAGAGCATAATATCGGACTTGGTGTAGCCCGTCTGCTTATCGGTAATCCGAATCTGACCTTCCACCAACGAGGCGGTGGCATCTTGGAGCACATTGTTGTTCAGGTGGTCGATCAGGTCGTTAACAGTCGTGCCGGCGGCCACGGGGAAGGTCAGGCCGCTGCTGAAGGCGGTACCGTCGCGGTGCAAGCCGGAGATGGTGATCGTGCCGGTCTCGCCGGCGGCCAACTGCCCACCCGGATCGGACCCGCCGCTGAATTGGTCGAGCTGGTCAATCTCCGTGGTCCCCCTTGCGGCGGCACCGCCCAAAGTGTACATCGTGCTCGACGACAGCACCTGCGCCTGCGGGGTGCCGGGAGCATCCGCGCTGAGGTTGCCGGTGAGCGTGATCTCGGAGGTGGCCTGGGCCGGCAAGGCGACGCCGTACGGGATGTGAATATTGCCGTTGCCCGAGACCTGGAAGCCGTCCGCTTCCCCCGTCAGACCGATGCGCTGCACGTGGTAGCCGGTCGACGTGTCGACCAGGTCCCCGCTGGCATCGACTCCGAACGCGCCCGCGCGGGTGTACAAGGGGCCGTCGCCGTTACTGACGACGAAGTATCCCTGGCCCTCGATGGCCACATCCAGGGGATTGCCCGTATCGACGATGTTGCCCTGGTTCATGTTCGGTGTGACGTAGGCGACGGCGACGCCGCTGCCGACCTGCTGGGGGTTGGTGCCGCCCAGGGTCCCGGTGGCCTCGGAGGCCTGCTTGAGCGTCTGGCTCAACAGGTCCGCGAAACCGACCCGGCTGGCTTTGAACGCCGTGGTGTTGACGTTCGCCAGGTTGTTGCCGGCCACGTCCAGCATCTCCTGATGCGCCTGAAGACCCGTTACGCCGGAAGACAATGCGTACGACATGGGTGGAAAGCTCCTATAATCTCTGCCGTCAATCCCGAATCGAGGTGACATCCGCCAGCTTGACCTGCCGGTCATCGACCATCAGCAGGAGCGTGCCGTCGGCGCCGATCACAACTTCGTCCACGTCGCCGGTCTGCGTCTGGAGGGTGCCGTCGGCCGCCTGCACCTTGAACGAGACCTCTTTGCCGATCAGCGAACTGGCATAGCTCCGCTGCACCGACTCCAGCACTTTGCTGAACGAGGTGTTCAGATTCTCCGTCTGCTGCAATTGCGAAAACTGCGCCAGTTGCGCGGACATATCCTTGTTGTCCAGCGGCTCCAAGGGATTTTGGTTCTGGAGTTGCGTCACCAGCAGCTTCATATAATCCGTTTGAAGGCCGGTGGCCGAGGGCGTGCTCGTTATCGCACTCATCCTTCTTGATTCCTCACAGCAAAAGACCGGTTGTCACACCCCGGGCCACGCGTGCAGCCCCGGGGAGACTTCACGGAAGTACTACAGCAAGCGCCGTGCCACGTGACCATGTCACGCGGAAATAACACGGCGCGCTTCTCCGACCCGGCGCCGCGATCCTGATTTGCGCGAACGGGAGACCCACTTAGGCGGCCCGGATGTCACGAGAGCGCGGCGCCGCACGTGGCAGAATCTTCCTCGCGCCAGAAAAATCTTCCTGGCCGCCCTTGGCGCGCTGCAGAGGTGGCCCCGTCTCTGCGCGGCCCGAGGGGCGTGGAGGCGTCCCATAAGAAGTACACGCGAGCTCCTGTGGGACATGGCTGGCGTGACCTCCTTTTCCGGACCGTCCCATAAAGGCCGTGGCGCGGTTTGCCCTGACCTGTCGTGGCACGCCGCCGTGTCCAATAAAAATTAAAGGTCCGGGAAACGTGCTGTCGATGTTGGCCGTATTCATGCACCGTGATCGACCGTCGTCACCAGGGTCGGAGGCAACGCCGGTGTCGCAAGGTCGAGGAGATATGGCTTCATTGCGAAGAGTGGTGGTCGTCAGTAAAGCGCCGCAGATTCACCGCGTCGTGCAGGCGGTGGCGCAGGAAGTGTTTGCCGCCGATGACCTGTCCGAAGCGGTGGAAATTATAGCTGCTGTGAGTCCGGAATTGGCGGTCTACGATGGGACCTGGGCGCCCGCGTCCCTGGGCGGCCATCTGGAACAAATCGCCGGCGGCCGCCATGACCCCTGTGCGACGGTGGTTCTGCTGGCGGCCGACAGCCCCTTCGGCGAGAGAGAGTACCGGCAGGCGGGGGTCCAGGATTGTCTCGTGGGCGAAGAGAACTTCGCCCGACTGCCCGACCTCGCCGCCCGGGTCAGCGCGGCGCGCCAGCTGCGCAGCGAAAGCCCGGTCGAGGCGGACCGTTACTTCCTCGATGAGACCGCGGCGGCGGTCGCCCTGGCCGGCCGCAGCCCGGCGATTGCCGAGGCGCTGCGGATGATCAAGCTCGTGGCGGCCAGCCAGTGCAATCCCGTGCTCGTCGCGGGCCAGA
>JAMCWO010000060.1 GCA_023481165.1 Planctomycetota bacterium
AGGGCAACGCGACCCCGCTGCACCAGGCGGCCTTCCGCCGGCAAAGGAACCTCGCCAAGCTGCTGATCGCCCACGGCGCGGATGTCAACGCCAAAGACAGGGACGGCAACACGCCCCTGCACTTTGCCGCCCGCGAGGAGCAGGACGTGGTCGAAGCGCTGCTGGCCAGAGGGGCTGACGTGAATGCCAAGGACAAGAACGGGCAGACGCCGCTGTCCTACGCGATCGCCCAGGGGCACAGCGGCATCGTCGAGGTGCTGGTGAGCAAAGGCGCCGAACTCGTCGCGATGGACAAGGCCGCCGTGCAGAACATGTTGTGCTACACGATCGACCAGGGCTTTACGCAGGTGACGGGAACGCTCCTGGCACACGGGGCCGATCCCAATGCGAAGGACGGCCTGGGCCGACTGCCCCTGCACGTCGCCGCGCGGGCCGGCAACACCGAGGTCCTGCGCTTGCTGATGGAGCGGCATGTCCCCGTCAACACGCGGGATAACCAAGGGGCCACACCACTCTATGAGGTGATTGCCGCGCGGGGCGGCAAGGCCGCCGTTCGTCTTCTACTCGAGCACGGGGCCGAAGTCAACGCGCGCACGGCCGAAGGCTGGACCCCCCTGCACGAGGCGGTGGTCGGAGGACAACCCCGCAACATTGTCGCGGCGGGCGACCAGGACACGATTGAGCTGCTCCTGGCCGGCGGGGCCGACATCCGCGCCAAGACGGCCGACGGCAGAACGGCTCTACACCTGGCGGCGGCCCGGACCGGCACGGAGGTCGTGAAACTGCTGCTCGCCCGGGGGGCTGAGATCGACGCGATGGACGACTCCGGCGTGACACCGCTGATGGAGGCGCTGGCGAACTACCAGGAAGAGGTCGCCAGGCTGTTGCTCGCGGCCGGCGCCCAGGCGGTGGGCCAGACGGCCTCCGGCTCGACGCCGCTGCACCGCGCGGTCCGGCTGGGCAATCGCAGCCTTGTCGAACCGCTGCTGGCCCGCGGTGCCGATGTCAATGCGCGTATCAAGACCGGCCTCAAGGGCCGGCCCGACAGCGAATGGCAAGGCCAGACACCGTTGCAGATCGCGGCGGCCGGCGGATACTACGATGTAGTCGCGTTGCTCCTCGCCCACGGCGCCGACGTCAACGCCCGGGACGCCTACGGCACGACCCCGCTGCACGAGGCGGCCGGACGCGGAGGCCGTGCGGAGCCGCAGGGGCGGTACAAGGAGGTGGCAGAACTCCTGGTCGCCAAGGGCGCCCGGACCGACGCTGTGGATGAGGCCGGACGGACCCCGCTGCACGCGGCGCTCGCAGAGGGTCCCACGGAGACGGTGGCCCTGCTGGTGGCCCAGGGCAAGAACGTCAACGCGAGGACCGGCGACGGTGTCACTCCCCTGCACCTGGCGGCCTTCGAGGGTCGCGCGGACGTGATCGAGCTGCTGGTAACTGCCGGGGCCGACGTCAACGCGCCGGACAACGACGAGGATCGGCCCATTCACTATGCGGCCCGGCGGGGCCACAGCGCGGTCGTCGCGGCGCTCGAAGCCAAAGGCGCTGTATCGGACGCGACGGTGGAGAACCTCCTGAAGACCGGCGTGACGCCTCTGCACCAGGCCGCCGCCATGGGCGACCTTAAGCAGGCGCGCGCCCTGCTGGCGCAAGGGGCCAACGTCAACGCCAAGGACCGCGTGGACGCCCGGCCGCTCTACTACGCGGCCGAGAAGGGCCACAAGGAGGTCATCGAGTTGCTCCTCGCCCACGGCGCCATGGTCCAGGCGCGCAACACCCGGCGTCACGAGACCGCCCTGGAAGCCGCCACCCGTGTGGGTTACACGGACGTGGCGGAGTTGCTGAAGACCGCCGACGCCAGTCCCCGCTGAGCGGGATCCGTGAGCGGCACAGGCATGCAGGGGCAGGCCGGGTCTCCGCCGGCCTTCGTTTCACCGGCGGGAGCCCCACCCTGCAGCCTGCCCGGTGCGCGAGGGCGACCACAGGGGGTCGCCCCTACAAGGCGGCCGTCCACAAGGCGAGAGGGATAGTGAGGCGCGGCGGAACTGAACTCTTTGCGCTGTTCGGAAAAGGAGATATCTATGGTCTTGTACAGAACGCGAACCCATCTTCTTCCCTGTAGTCTGATCCTGTCGGGCGTGCTGGCTCTGGCGATGGCGTTCGCTGCCGGTTTCGCATCCGCCGCCGGGCCCACCACATCGAAAGCATCCGGCTCGAACGAGCGGCTGCGCCAGCTCATGACTCAGCGGTACGAGATTCTCCAGCGGGCGATGAAGAACTCACAACTCATGCAGGAGAGAGGCCTGCTCGATTTCCCGACCCTGCGGAATCTCACCTTCGCCCGGTACCGGGCCCAGGCGGACCTGTGCACGACCGACGCCGAGCGCGCGGCGGTTTACGAGAAGCTCGTCGACGCTCTGACCGCACAGGAGAAGTTGCTCGAACGGCAAGCCGCCAGTGGCCGGGTCCCCGAGGTCCAAGTGGACGAGGGGAGAGTCGCGACCCTGAACGCCCGGATCGATCTCGAGTGCCTGCGGCTGGGGCAAGCGCCGGCCCAACCATGATTCTCGCGCAGATGTCAATAGTCCTGGAACCTCCGCATCCAGGGGGGCCAGTCCTCCGGCTGGACGCCGCCCGCTTTGGTCCACGGTCCGGCCGTGTCGAAGTCTCTCATCCACTTGAGGGTCCAGAGTTCCTTGAGGCCCACCCGGCGCACCGACCAGTCCAGGAACAGGTAGTTCACGGCGCCATGGTGACGATTGATGCACACCGGTTGCCAGTAGAGAGACGGCTGGGAATAGTCGCGGCAATCTTCATACGGCGGCGGGGACCCCTTGTGAAACGGGGTCAGGCAGTCGCGCGCCATGCAGTCGGCGAGCGCCGGAATAAAGGCCTGTGGCAGTCCCCTGAGGCGGGCCCAGTTGTACGACCCGTGCGGCCAGGGCCAGTCGCGGACGGTCAGGACATAGTTGATGCCATAGCTCCACGCCCAAGTCTGGGAACTGGGCAGATACCGGTACCACTCCGCGAAGAATGTGCTGCCATAGCCGTAGACGAACCCCTCCGGGGCTTCGAACTGGTCCGGGCTCAACCGGGAGGCCATGGGACACAAATCCATGCCGGCAGGAACGTAACGCGGCAGAAATGCGCCCATCTGGCTGGAGTTGGGATCGTCCGTATGATCCTCCATGAAGATCCGGGCAAGGTCGTGGTTGGTGGTAGCGCCTTCGTTGGCCGCGACCTCCGATTGGAACAGAATCCCCCATTGGCGCAGCTTGGCTTGACAAGCCACCGCCCGCGCCTGGTCTCGCGCCTTCTGGAGTGTCGGCAACAAGACCGCCGCGAGCAGCGCAATGATGGAGATCACGACCAGCAACTCGACCAATGTGAATGCCGCACAGCAACGCTGATTGCGGCGAGCGTTTGGGCCGGGTCCCGAAGGCTGGGAGAAGACGGCAAACATGGCACACGCCCTTTCCACGTGCCCGTGTCAAACGGCAAACCGATCCCCAGCGAAATCAAAAGTGCAAAACTCCGCTATTCGTTTGTCTATTATGGCGTTGTCCCTGCCGGAAAGGCAAGCGAAATCTGGTTGGAGCGGAGGAAGCGCCGCTTCTCCTTGTCTTCCATGGCGAAGCTGCGGACCGTAACGATGCCGGAGAGGACCTCGTTGAACCGGCTGTAGATCTTGGCCCAGCGGTCCAGCAGGACCTTCTCCCGCCGTTTCTGGATGGGGGCCGTCCGGCGGGCGATCAGCACCGGCAACGGCGTGAAGAGAAGCACCAGGATCGTCAACCGGTATTCCAGCCGCAGCATGATGACCAGAGCGATCACGAGATAGACCGCCGCCGGCAGCACATTGAACGAGATCTCCGTGATCGCGCCGATCAGGCCCTGGATGCTCCGATCCAACCGGGTCATGATCGCGCCGACGCCTTCCTGGCGATGGATGTCGTGCGGCAGACGGTGAATCCGCTCGACGGTCAAATCGAGGAGGTGATAGTGGATGTTCAGCCGGGCCCGCCACGTCAGCCAATTCGAGAACGTCGAGCCCCCCTCCCGGAACAGACCCAGCCCCAGGAGCAGCGCCACGCCCCACATCACGACATGCAGCGCATCTTTCTCGCCCAACCCATCGAAGAGATATTTGTAAATCAGCGGCTCGACCGCGCCGAAGCCGGCCTGCATCAACGTGAACAGCAGGATGGTCATGAGGGCCCAGCGCTGGGAGCGCGCCAGGAGCATGGCCCGCCGGATCCGGGCCATCCGGCTGCGGAAATCCTCCGGCAGATCTCGATCGGTGGCATAGCCGCAAGTGCGGCGGCTCTCTGTCCGCCGGCGCACAGGAGACCCGGACCGCAGGAATGCGGCCTCGCCCTGCGAACGACGAGCCCCGGAGCATGCTACCTGGCCGGAATCTTCCACGTACTTCCAACCTGTGCGGCAACCACCCCAGCAACCGGGACCCCAAACGCGAAAGGATGCGTTGGGAGAACCCGACCCCTAGTTCGGCAGGCGAGGGAAATTCGCTTGAGGCAAATTTTGATCCGACCGCCCCCAACCTGGTACAGACGCGGTATACGAGACGCCTCCGGACCATGTTCTATCGCCCCTGCTGGTTTT
Source organism: Planctomycetota bacterium (assembly GCA_023481165.1). Taxonomy (GTDB): domain Bacteria; phylum Planctomycetota; class Phycisphaerae; order Sedimentisphaerales; family Anaerobacaceae; genus PLanc-01. Next base: position 4,630 of record JAMCWO010000060.1, read on the forward strand.
GAAGTGTCCTTGCTATATCCTACTGAGTCATGCTACAATGGCAGCAGCCCGAGAGGTCAGCGTGTGGGGCCGCTCTGCCGGGCTACGGAAAGGGGATGGAGTGAGCAGGGTGTCCGCACATAGTGCGAGAAGCTTCCACGGGGGCGGTATCCGCGTTTTCGTCGCGTGCTTGCTTGCGGCGCTGGCTGCGCCGCCGGTGCATGCCGATGCAATCCAGGAGGTTGTCGACCAGATCTCGGTGGAGCGGTACCGGGCCTACGAAGTCAGCCTGGAGAACATGGGCTTGGGGACCTACGGTGGGCCGCGCTACGACCAAGGGCTGCGCAACCGCGACGGCTGGGCCGGTGACGGGACGCTGGGCAACCAGGAGGCCCGGCTTTACCTGACCGACCAGTTCTCCGCCATGGGTTTGGCCGTCTCAATAGAAGGCACTTACAAGAATATCGTGGCCGAATGGCCCGGCGGCCAGAGCCCGCAGGAGATCTACATCGTCTGCGCTCACTACGATACCACGGGCGGCGGCGAGCGGCCCGGCGGGGATGACAACGCCTCCGGTACGGCCGGTGTGCTGGAAGCGGCCCGCGTGCTGACGCGGCACCAGTTCCGGTCCACCTTGCGTTTCATCGCATTCAATGCCGAGGAGGAATGGATGAGAGGCAGCCAGGCGTACGTCAATGCCCTGCCCAAGGACGCGAACATCGCGGGCGTGATCAATCTGGACATGATCCTGCGGCCCGCGTGGGACAGCGATGCCAACGAGCCCGCGGACCTGGAAGTCGAAACTCTGAACGTCCCCTTCTGCACCGCCTGGGTCCAGACCTTCGTCGCCGCGGCGGCAACCTACGTCCCGTCTCTGGTCATCGATCCGAACAGCCATTATCCCCTGGCCTGGGAGGCCGGCGACCATGGGCCTTTCGTCTACGCCGGGTACGCCGCCTTCTGTGCCATTGAGAATACGGCCGACGAAATCTGGTCCGGCAGCAGCAACGTCTATTACCATTCGGCCGAAGATGCCAGTGATGCTCTGGCGAACAACGCCCTGAGCCCCAGCGGGGTCACGTACGATTACGACTTCGCGGCGAACGTTGTGAAGGCAACGGTCGCCACGCTGGCCCAGCAGGCGGTGCTCCTGCCGCCCGCCGATCCCAATGCCGGCCCGGCGGAGGCCCCGGTCGGTGGGGCCGCCAATCCAGCGCCGGAGGTCCGCAACAAGAACCAGTTCGTGGAAACGGTGGGGGCTGAAAGTAAGGCGAAGATAACCCGGAAAGAGTTGGAGGCCGCGACGACGTCGCCACGGCCTGTCGCGCGTAACCCGTAGTTCTTTGTGGAAGGGGTGAAATATGAACAGGTTGAGATTCCTTCTGGTGGCTCTTGCGATAGGGGGCATCTCCGCCGTCGCATCCGCGAGTGTATTCACCGAGGACTTTGAGTCGTACCCGGTTGGCAACCTGCACGGCACGAACGGCTGGAAAGGCTGGGATAATGCTGCCGGCGCTACCGGCAAGGTGTCCACGGCGTTCGCCCACAGCGGCACGAAATCGGTCGAAATCCTCAGCGCTTCCGACTTCGTGCACGAATTCAAGCTGGCCGGCGGCAAGTACACCTTCTCGATCTGGCAGTACATCCCCTCCGGCGGCACCGGGATCAGCTACTTCATCCTGCTGAACACGTATGCCGACGCCGGCACCGATGACTGGTCCATCCAGACGCAGTACAATCTGGCGACCGGGGCCATCACCTGCTGGCACGGCGGCATCGGCGGGGCCACGGAGATCCTCTTCGACCAGTGGGTCGAGATCAAGCTCCTGATCAATCTCGACAAGAACGCGTTCGAAGAGTACTACGGGGGCACCCTGATCGCCTTCGGCCAGTGGGACGACAACACTCACGGCACGCTGCAGGCGGTCGACCTTTTTGGCAACGGGGCCTCCAGCATCTACTATGATGATCTCCAGATCGACACCTATCAAATCCTCAAAGCCCAGAGCCCGAACCCGGCCGATGGCGCCGCAGGAGTGGGCGTACCCGTCTTACAGTGGACCGTTGGCGATACCGCGATGTTCCACGACGTCTATCTCGGCAAGACCGCCGAGTTGACCGACGCGGATAAGGTGGCCTCCCGCCTGCCGTTCCCCATGTACTACCATATTCCGGGACTGGAGCCGGGCACCACGTACTACTGGCGCGTCGATGAGATCGAGGTCGCCGGCGCCACGCACACCGGCGATGTCTGGTCCTTCACGGCCACGCCGAAGACCGCTTACAAGCCCAGCCCGTGGGACGGAGCCAAGTGGGTCGATGCCAAGCCGCAACTGAGCTGGTCGGCGGGGATTACAGCTCAATCCCACGATGTGTACTTCGGTCTGAACCAAGACGAGGTCGCCGCAGGCACCGGCGGCACGTCCAAGGGCAACCAACTCACGCCGGACTATCAGCCCGACACGCTGCAGGCGAACACCACGTATTACTGGCGCATCGATGAGGTCCAGGGCGATGGAACCAAGCAGACCGGCCCGGTCTGGAGCTTCACCACGGTCGGCCCGGGCGGCGGCGTGATCGCCCAGTACTTCAATGGCATGGGCGTCTCGGGCTTCCCGATCCTGACCCAGACCGAGAACTCCATCGATCACAACTGGGGCAGCAACGAAGTCGCCGCGAAAGTGAGCGACAGTATCTCCGCCCGCTGGACGGCCGTGCTGGAGGCTCCGGGCTTTGAGACCTTCACGTTCATCACGACCAGTGATGACGGTGTGCGTCTGTTCCTCGACGGCCGACGAATCATCAACAACTGGACCGACCATGGCACGACCGACAACCGGGCCCAGGTCAACCTCGTGGCCGGCCAGACGTACCGGATCGTAATGGAATACTATGAGAACACCGGCGGCGCCGTCGCGCAGCTCTCGTGGGAGAGTCCGACGATTGCCCGCCAGATCATTCCCGCCGGCCCACTCCAGTTGCCGTATCGCGCGGCCACGCCGTACCCGAGCAACGGAGCGGTCGATGTCCCGCAGAACGCCGCACTCAGTTGGATTGGCGGCGATAAGACGGCCAAGCACCAGATCTACTTCGGCGATAATCAGGAGGCCGTGGCGAATGGCACCGCCGCCGTCACCAGCCAGGCACGCGACAAGAATTCCTTCGATCCCGGCGGGCTCGAATGGAACAAGACCTACTACTGGCGTGTGGACGAGGTCAACGACGCCGCCTCGGACAGCCCGTGGAAAGGCAACGTCTGGAGCTTCACCACGGCCAATTTCATCGTGGTCGATGACTTCGAGAGCTACACCGATGAGCAGGGCAACAGCATCTTCGAAATCTGGGTCGACGGTTGGACCAACAACACGGGCTCGCGCGTC
>JAMCWO010000220.1 GCA_023481165.1 Planctomycetota bacterium
TTACGCCTGAGCTGGTTGTAGGCGTTGTACTCCGCGATGCAGTGATCGCCGTCGTAGACGTACTTCGTGATCGTCTCGTAGTTGTACTGCTTCTCGATCCGCCGGCCGGCGGCATCGTAGCGGTACGCCAGCGTCAGCCACGCCGCCGGGTCCGGCTCCGGCAGTACCGGCATTACCCCGTCCCACGTCAGACCATCCAGGTAGCCCTTGCCCCCGTCGTTCTGCGAGTCGCGGCTATAGGTCCAGCGGAGCGTGTAGGTCCCGGCCGCCAGCGTGTAGGTCCTCTGCTCCCACGGGCCGGAGTTGCCGTGCAGGGTGCCATTGGGTTGCACCACCCCGTTGATCCGGAAGTCCAGCGTGTTGTTCTGCTCCTCGCCTTCCTCGGTGCTCTTCCACCAGAAGCTCAGCGTCGCCCCGCTGCCGACCGCCTGGACCGTCGTCTCCACCCAGGAGGACTCACCCGCGTTGTTGAGATTGTCGCTGTTGGCGGAGCTCAAGCCCGTGTGGTAGTCAGTGCCGTTGACCAGCCACTCCCGCGTGCCGCCCGTCGTATACACCAGCGGCAGATCCAGGGCCTCGGCCAGCGTGGTCGGCGGCGGCGGCGGGAAGCCGGATTTCGTGACCCGGATCAGGCGGTTCTCGGGATCATAGTCGTAGCTGTAGGTCCCATCATGGGTCATACTGGCGCTGTCCCCGTTCCGAGTACCGCGGGACCGCCAATCTCCCGATTGGCTGTCTTTCCTTCCGATGCTGATCGGGAGATCGGCGGTCCCGGCCACGACCCGCGTAAACGCGGTACTCTCAACTGCGATTGCCCACTCCCCGGCTCTGCGGGGATGACACTCTTTATGTTGACCCTTGGCGGTCGGACTGTCAACATTCGTGCAACAGTGGAAACGGGAAAACACCCCGCTTCGAGTGAAAAATCTTTTACCCCTTGGGGCACAACGAGTTACGCGCCTTTCGGGGTTCACCTGTGCACAGAATTTCGGCACGATTCGTGCAACACGGAGCAAGGGTAGAGGGACAGTCTGCCCCGGGGCGGAGCCCCTCGGAGTTATGATTCCCGCCTCCGCGGGAAGGACATGTTTATGAATTGTGATTTGTGATTGGAAAATCGAAAGCCAAGGAGTTAGGTCTCGCGCCAAGACGCCAGGAGCGCCAAGGGTAAGACCATCACCATCCCTCTTCCTGGCGCTCTTGGCGTCTTGGCGAGAGGGTAGGTTCTGGCTGCGGTCGAAAGCCGCGCTGGGTTTTGCGCGTCCTTCCCCGACGCGCAGCGGCGCTGCGGGCGTGGTTTCGATTTCAGAATGCTGGCGAGAACGGCAAAATGTTGCACCTTTTGGAACAAAAAGACGATCCCACGCCACTGACCAAGGTGGCTTTGACTCTGTGTACTCTGAGCCTCTGTGGTGAGCATTTATGCAAAACAAACCCAAGTGCCCGAAGCGGGGCACCGAGGCGGTGTCCGGCGGTACCGCGCCGGCCGGGCATGGCTGCTGTACAAACAAAGCCAATTTCCGCCACGGCGCCAGGAGAGGCAAGGGCTTTGCGGGAAAGGAGTTATGGTGAATAGGACAGTCAATAGGCCTCGGCAAAACAAAGCCAATTTCGGGAAGTCCGGCTGGGATCCGGGGAGTCGATTGTGCAAAACGAAGCCAATTCGCGATCTTCAGGCCGAGCCGATGGGCCTGGAGTCCGCCCCCGACGCGCAGCGGCGTTGCGGGCACCCTATGCCGGCCACACCCCCGACGGTCCGGCGGCGGGGCGGCGTTGACGTGCTCCGGCGCGCGAGTACAATGCAGCTTTTGGGCATAGACGATCAGAAGTGAGCTTATGAGCAGCTTCATGCAAGAGCGAACCCTCGGCGAGATTGCGGCGTACGTGGGCGGGCGGGTCTGCGGAGACCCGAACATCCCGATCCGCGCAGCCGCGACCCTGAGCCGCGCTGGGCCGGGCGACATCAGCTTCCTGGCCAATCGCAAATACGAGAAGCAGTTGGAGAGCACCAAGGCCAGTGCCGTGATTGTCGGCCAGGAAATGCCGGGAGCAGGCGTGGCCCTGCTCGTGACGGAAGCCCCCTACTTCGCCTTCACCCGGGCACTTGTATTGCTGTATGGCTACCGGACGCATAAGGAGGTCGGGATCAGCCCCCGGGCCGCTGTCGCTCCCAGCGCGCACCTCGGGAAGGATTGTCAGATTCACGATTTCGCGACCGTATCCGAGGACGCCCAGATCGGCGACGGGTGTATTCTCTATCCGTGCGTCTTCATCGGGCCGGGCGTGCGGATCGGCACCGGCAGCATCCTTTATCCAAATGTCGTCATTTATGATGGGTGCCGGATCGGCAGCCGCGTCATCATCAACGCGAACTCCACCATCGGCGTCGATGGATTCGGCTACGCCACCCACGACGGTATGCACTACAAGATCCCTCAGGTCGGCGGCGTGATCGTGGAGGATGATGTCGAGATCGGCAGCTCGTGCAGTATCCAGCGCGGCACGCTGGACGACACGATCATCGGGCAAGGCAGCAAGCTGGGCGATGTCGTCACCATCGGGCACGGCACGCGGATCGGCCCCCATTGCCTGCTCGTGGCGCAGGTCGGCATCGCGGGCTCGACCACCATCGGGCATCACTGCACCATCGGCGGCCAGGTCGGCGTGGTCGGCCACATCACAATTGGGAACAACGTCACCATTGGGGCGCAGGCCGGCGTCATCAACAGCATTCCCGACGGCGAGACCGTGCTGGGCGCTCCGGCCATCGACGCGGGTCAGGCCCGGCGGGCGTACACCATGCTGCCCTATCTGCCCCAGATGCGCCAGGATATCCGGGCCCTGCAAAGCCAACTCGACAAGATCGCGACCGCTCTCAAGAAACAGGCAGAGGATGCCGCCAACCGGCAGGACATGGAGTGACCACGGCGCCAGACTATCCTGATGTGGTCGGTTTGATCGCGGGCGGGGGCCGGCTCCCCTTTCTGGTGGCCGCCGGAGCCAGGAAACAGGGCTTGAAGGTCGTTTGCGTCGGCCTGACCGGCTACGTGGACGAGCCGCTGGCCCACGAGGTAGACGCCTTCTATTACGCCGGTGTCGCCCGGCCGGGCAGTTGGATTCGCCGGCTCCGCCGGCACCGGGCGACGCAGGCCATCATGGTCGGACGCGTGACGAAATCGCACCTGTTCACGCCCTGGCGCATCGTGCAGTATCTGCCCGACTGGCGGGCGGCCCGGGTCTACTATTGGCGGCTGTGGGGCAAAGACAAACGAACAGACACACTGCTGTCGGCGCTGGCGGAGGAATTGGCCAGCGGCGGCATCCATTTGGAGAATACGACGATGTACTGCCAGGACCACCTTGCCGGGACCGGCGTTATGACGAGCCATCAGCCGGGTTCCCACGTGCAGCACGATATCGAGTTCGGCTGGCCCTTGGCCAAGAAGCTGGGCGAGCTCGACATCGGCCAGGCCATCGCGGTCAAGGAGCGGGAGGTGATCGCCGTGGAGGCCATCGAGGGAACGGCGGAGATGATCAAGCGGGCGGGACGGTTCTGCCGCACGGGAGGCTGGACGCTGATCAAGACCTCCAAGCCCAGGCAGGACATGCGTTTCGATGTCCCGTGCGTCGGGCCGGAGACCATTCAGGATCTGGCCGCCAACGGAGGCCGGTGCCTGGCGGTCGAGGCACAGAAGACCATTATCATTGACAAGCCGCAGACGCTGGACCTGGCCAACCGGTTAGGCATCGCAGTGGTGGGCGTTCAGGCGGCTCAGTAGAAGCGAGTGCCGCACCTGACGGGAGGAGATTGCTTCATCGCGGCGCTCCTCGCAATGACATACGACGCTCCCATGTCATTGCGAGCGAAGTGAAGCAATCTCAACCGCACAACTTCGCAAAGGGCATGTCATCGATTCCTGTACATCTTCTCGTAATAGCACTGATACTCGCCCGAGACGACGCTTGCCAGCCACTGGTCGCTGCGCAGGTACCAATCGATGGTCCGGGCGATGCCCTGCTCGAAGGTGACGGAGGGCTGCCAACCCAACTGGCGCATGATCTTGCCGGCATCGATGGCGTAGCGGCGGTCGTGCCCCGGCCGGTCTTTCACGTGCCGGATCAGGGTCTGCGGCTTGCCCAAGCGGGACAGGATCAGGTTGACAATTTCCAGGTTCGTCTTTTCGTTGCAGCCGCCCACGTTGTAGATCTCGCCGGGGGGCGCCTGCTCCAGCACGCGCCAGATCGCCGTGCAGTGGTCGTGGACGTAGAGCCAGTCGCGGACCTGCAAACCATCGCCGTAGACGGGCAACTCCTTGTCGTGGAGGGCATTGTGGATCATCAGGGGAATGAGCTTCTCCGGGAATTGATACGGCCCGTAGTTGTTGGAGCAGCGAGTGATGTTGTACCGCAGGCCCCAGGTGTGGCCGAACGCCCGGACCAGATGGTCCGCCGCCGCCTTGCTCGCGGAGTAGGGCGAATTCGGGCTCAGCGGGGTCTGCTCCGTGAATATGCCTTCCGCGCCGAGCGCGCCGTAGACTTCATCCGTGGAAACCTGCAGGAAGCGGCCGAGGTTCTTGTCCCGCGCGGCTTCCAGCAGGCACAGCGTGCCCGTGACGTTCGTGTCGATGAAGACCTGGGGGCCGGCAATCGAGCGGTCCACGTGGGTCTCCGCCGCGAAGTTGACGAGGGCGTCAATGTGATGCTCGTCGATCAGTCTGCCGACGAGCGCACCATCGCAAATGTCGCCGTGCACGAACCGGTACTGATTGTGGCCGCGGAATTCGGCGAGATTCTCCAGATTGCCGGCGTAGGTCAGCTTGTCGAGGTTGACAACAAAGCAATCCGGATACTCCGTCAGCATCATCCGGATGAAGTTGCTCCCGATGAAGCCCGCGCCGCCCGTGACCAGAATGCTTTTCATAGCTCCCCCAGAAAATGCTCCAGCGGCCGTTGCCAGGGGGCAATCGGCTCGCGCAGAAGCGGCTCAATCTTGTGGCAATCGAAGCGGCTGTTCAGGGGACGGGCCGCCGGAGCCGGATAATCGTTGGTGCGGCAGGGCCGCAGGTCCATCTCCATCCTGAGATGGTCGAATACGAACGCGGCGACATCGTAGCGGCTGGCATAGCCCTCGCTGGCAAAGTGGAAGAGACCCTCTGCTCTTTGCTCCGCCAGGTCGCAGAACGCCTGGGCCACCTCTGCCGTCGCCGTGGGCGAGCCGATCTGATCGTTGACAACGTTAAGGGCCTTGGTGGTCCGGGCTCGCTCCCGCAGCTTGGTAATGAAGTTTCGGCCGTGCCGGCCATAGGTCCACTCCAAACGGACGAGACAATGGGAGCAGCCGCTCTGGCGCAGGAGCACCTCACCGGCAAGTTTGCTCTTGCCGTACTCATTGATCGGATTGGGACGGTCGTCTTCGACATACGGCCGGTCCAGGCGACCGTCAAAGACGAAGTCCGTACTGACATGCAGAACCCACTTGCCCGTTTCTCGGGCAAGTTGTCCCAACCGGCCCACCGCTTCCCCGTTGACCCGGTGGGCCAAGTCCGACTGGCTCTGGGCCCTATCGACGTTCGTGTAGGCAGCACAATTGATGATAACATCCGCGGCCGCGACCGCCTGCCGGAGATGGTCCGGGTTCGTGACATCGAATTCCGGCAAATCGTGGACCTGCACGTCATAGCCGCGCTGCGCGCAGGCCGCCGCCACATCCATTCCCAGCATGCCCCGGCCTCCGAGCAGTGCCACCACCCGGCTACCCATCCCGCCGCGTCCAGTCATAGGGAATCTCGTTGTCGTGAGGATGAGTGCGGAACTCATCGGGATTTTTCGGGTCGTACGGCTCCGAGACCACGTTGATGATGTACGCCTCCGTCTCGCCGACGCACATCCATCCGTGCTGCACTCCCGGCGGAATGCGCACCAGGCCCGGGCAATGCTCCCCCAGGTACAGCTCGTTCACCGTACCCGCCGTCGGGGAATCCGGCCGCGCATCGTAGACCGCCACCTTCACCGTGCCGCGTACGACATAGAAATGATCGGTCTGCTTGCGATGGTAGTGCCAGGCCTTCACGACCCCCGGAAAGGTGGTCGTGAAGTAGACTTGGCCGAACTTCTCAAACCAGGGATCGTCCGCCCGCAGGATCTCGCCCAGCCGGCCGCGCTCATCCGGGACCACCTTGCCGCGCCGCACACCGAGACCGGCAATGAGCCCGCCCGAGCTACGGACGAGCAATCCCTCCTCGGCCAGAACTACTTTCAACGGCGACACCTGCTTGCTCATTGGGGCGGCTCCCGGATCACACAGTCACTGGCCCGCACGAGCGAGTCGAACGTCCCGGCATCCGTCCACCAGCCGTCGAGCACGTCGCACGCCAACTGCCCTTTGCGGATGTACGCATTATTGACGTCGGTGATCTCCAGCTCCCCCCGACCCGAAGGTTGGAGCGTCCGAATAATGTCGAAGACGCCCGCATCGTAGAAGTAGACGCCGATGATGGCGTAGTCACTCTTGGGATGCGCGGGCTTTTCCTCAATTCCGAGGACTTTGCCGTCGCGAATCTCGGCCACGCCGAACCGGTGCGGGTCGGACACCTGCTTGAGCAGCAGCCGCGCGCCGGAGCCCTGGGCCAGGAAACGCTGGGCGTGTGCTTTAAGATTGGCCTGGAAGATATTGTCGCCGAGAATCACGGCCAGGGGCTGCCGGTTGGCAAAGTTCTCCGCCAGGCCCAAAGCCTGGGCGATACCCCCCGCCTCATCCTGGACCTTGTAGGTGAAGCGGCAACCGAACTCCCGGCCGGAACCCAGCAGGCCCACGACATCCCCCATGTGCTCGACGCCGGTGACGATCAGGATCTCCTCGATGCCCATGCCGATGAGCTTTTCGATCGGGTAATAGATCATGGGCTTGTGCCCGACCGGCAGCAAGTGCTTGTTCGTCACTTTCGTCAGCGGCCGCAGCCGCGAGCCGGTCCCCCCGGCCAGCACAACGCCCCTGAGATTCATAAGCATCTCCCAATCAGTACACCATCGGGCGAATTGTACGCCTGCGCCGCGGCACCGTCAACCCTGGAGAATTGGCTTGAACACGACTGTTTCGTATGAATTAAGAAGAGGTCTTCTGCGCGGCGGGCGTCCGACGGCGCAGCAGACTGATAATCTCCGTCCGAGGCGGCGAATTGTACCGGCCCGGCGACCCCTCATTGCCTGCGGCCGGTGCGGTGGCGCCACCTCCGGAGATCTTCGCTCGGAAGGAGAGCATTATGAGACCCGGATACGATGATCGCACACCGCGGGAAGAGCCGACGCGAGAGCCGCTGGTGAACCTCAGTGGGAAGCCGCGGCAAGCCGCAGCGCCGTCCGCAGGACCTAATCCGCGCCGCAGGCGATTGTCGGACATGGAGTCCGAGGGCCGCGAAGCACCACCCCAGCCAGAGCCGACGCGAGAGCCGCTGGTGGACCTCAATGTCAAAACGCCGCAACCCCCGGAGCCCTCCGCAGGACTCCATCTGCGGCGGAAGCGATTGTCACATACGGAGCCCGAAGGCAACGAAGCACCGCCACAGCCCCCGACCGGCCAGCAACGTCGGCGGTCGGTGGCCCCCCGCGGAGCCAGCGCGGAGGAGCCGGCGCCGGAGCCCGAATCTTCTGACGCGGAGCGTCGGCGGCCCTGCTTGATGAGCATGGTGGCGGCGCCCGAGGAAGCGGTGGCCGAAGAACAGGAGCCCCGGCCCAAAATGGGACGTGCGCGGGTGACGATCACGCAGTCGCCCGAGGATCCGGCGGGCCTGCAGAGCATCATCGACCCGCCGCGCTCGCTCAGCGAGATGCTGGCCCCGGGGCAGAGCGAAATCGTGCCTCCGGTCACGGACCGACCGGCACCGCAGGGTCATTCCGGGGCCCTGGTGGGCGGCATAGCAGCGGCCCTGGCCGCCGCCCTGGTCTGGGCCTTGATCACGATGGCGACGGGCACT
>JAMCWO010000193.1 GCA_023481165.1 Planctomycetota bacterium
GTCCTAAGCAAAAACGACAACAGGGGTGTCGACCACCTGGCCGTGCTCAAGGCCGACATGGACGACACAGGCATAGTTTTCAGCCAGGGATTTGGAGAGAATTTTTCCATCTCCCGGTATTCCACCCTGTCCAGGATGGTCAACTACTTCTTCGCTGGTTCGCTGGCCAGCCGGATCGAGAAGGATGGGACCGAGCGAGAGGTTCGGGTCAGCGAACTGCGGCCCAACGACTGCATCCGGGTGCATCCGGGCGACAACATCCCCGCCGACGGCGATGTGGAGAACGGCCTGAGCTCCGTGAACGAAGCGACCATCACGGGCGAGTCGCTGCCGGTCGACAAGGTGCCGGGGATGCAGGTCTTCGCCGGGACCAACAACCTGACCGGCGTGCTGGATATCCGCGTGACGAAAGCCGGCAAAGACACCACTCTCGGCAAAGTCCAGTCGTTGATCGTCCAGGCGGAACAAACCAAGATCCCGCTCATGCGGATCATCGACCGGTACATCACGTGGTACGTGCCGACGGTGCTGATGATCGCGGCGATTGTCCTGTTCTTCACGCGGAACATCGATCAGGCGATCACGATCCTCGTGATTTCGTGCCCGTGTGCGCTGATCCTGGCGACGCCGACGGCGATGGTGGCCGCGATCTCCGCCGCCGCCCGGCTGGGCATCCTGGTCAAGAACGTGGCGGACCTGGAAGTGGCCGGCAAGATGACGGCCCTGGTGTTCGACAAGACGGGGACCGTGACGACCGGCCGGCTGTACGTGACGAAACTGACGCCCGCCGAGGGTGTGGAGCCGGCCCAACTGCTGGCGGAAGCGGCGGCGGCGGAGCAGATGAGCAAGCACCCGGCCGCCCGCGCCCTGCAGGAGGTCGCGAAAGAGGCCGGCCTGACGCTGCCCGCTTCGGAGAACTTCCGCGAGACCCCGGGCAAAGGCGTCACCGCCAATGTCAACTCGTCCCGGATCATGGTGGGGCGCGATACCTTCCTGGCCGAGAAGGGCATCGACGTGCGGCGTGTGCCGGACCCGAGACTGCACGAGGAGCAGGGCTTCAGCACCCTCTACGTCGCCAAGGGTTCCCAGTGCATCGGCTGGATCGGCCTGCAGGACAAGACCCGGCCGGAGGCGCAGAAGGCCATTCGGACGTTGATGGACATGGGCATCAAGCGCGTGACGATGCTCACAGGCGACCGCAGCGAAGTCGCCAACCGGGTGGCGGGCGAATTGGGCTGCACGGACTACAAGGCCCAGTGCCTCCCGCAGGACAAGCTCGCCGTCGTGGAGCAGATCAAGAAGGATGGGCACACGGTCGTGGTCGTCGGCGACGGGATCAACGATGCTCCCGCCTTGGCCGCGGGCGACCTGGGCATCGCCATGGGCGCTGCCGGCAGCGATGTGGCCATCAATTCCGCCTCCATCGCCCTGATGAATGACGATCTGGGACGCATCCCGTTCCTGGTCGATGTCTCGCGCAAGACGCGGCGTGTGATCGATGAGAACCTGGCTTTCGGGATTCTCTTCATTGTATTAGGCATCTCTCTGTCGAAGTTCGTGCCGCCCGCCGTCGCCGCGTTCCTGCACTTTGCCAGTTCCCTGGTCGTGGTCTTCAACAGCGCGCGGCTCTTTCGCCAGGGCGAGGAGTTGGATACGGCCCCGAGCGCGACGTATCGCGAGGGGCCGGAGTCCCCCAAACGCGAAGGTCGTGCTGTGGGTGCCCAACCGGGGACGGAGCCGCAAACTGTGTGACGTACGGATCCTATGGAATACGCCATCGAAACAATCGGATTGACCAAGATCTTCTCCGACTGGTGGGGCCGGGCGCGGGTCTACGCGGTCGATGACCTCAATCTGCAGATTCTGCCCAACGAGGTCTTCGGTCTGCTCGGGCCCAACGGCTCGGGCAAGACCACCACGATCAAGATGCTCCTGGGCCTCCTGCACCCGACGAAGGGACATGCCCTGATCCTCGGCGGGGATGGGACCGACCCGAAGATCAGCAAGCGCATCGGTTTTCTGCCCGAGGAGTCGTATCTGTATCGCTTCCTCAACGCCCGCGAGACCCTGGACTTCTACGGCCGATTGTTCGGGTTGGATTCCAAGACGCGCCAGGTGCGGATCGAGGCGCTGCTGGAAATGGTCGGATTGAAAGCGGTGGCGAGCCGGCCCGTTGGCACGTATTCCAAGGGTATGGCCCGCCGGATCGGCTTGGCCCAGGCCCTGATCAACGATCCGGACTTGTTGATCCTCGATGAACCGACGACCGGCTTGGACCCGATCGGGACGCGGCAGATCAAGGACTTGATCCTCAAGCTCGCCGAGCGCGGCAAGACGGTGCTCTTGTGCAGCCATTTGTTGGCGGACGTGGAGGATGTCTGCCATCGCATCGCCATCTTGTACGGCGGCAAGGTCCAGGCGCAGGGCCGCGTGAAAGACCTGCTCCAACAGACCAATAAGACCCAGATCGTCACGGATACCGTCAGCGACGCCGCCGTCAGCCGCATCCGCCAGATCCTCAGCGACGAGCACGCGGAATATGAGGTCACCGCTCCGATGGAGAAGCTGGAGACCTTCTTTATCAAGACCGTCGTCGAGGCGCAGCAGCAGGCCACGCCTACCAGCGGGGCGGTCAGCACGACGCAGATCGGTGACTTCCTCACGGCCGGCGGCCGCCAGGAGAACATCCTCGACAAGTTGGTTTCTACCTCGGTCTCCGAAAAGACACCGGCCGAGCCGGTCCAGACCGAGGCGGTTCAACCGCGCGAGGTGGTCCCGCCCACAGCGAACAAAGACCTGCTCAGCAAACTCACGCAAGCCGGCGCCAGTCCGCAAACCGAGCGTGTCTCGCCCACGCCGGTTGAAACGCCCTCGGAGGTCCGGCAGGAGGAGGTCAAGAAGGGTGTGCTCGACAAGCTGACGAAGAACGACGCTGCGAATCCGCCATCCGCAATCCGCCATCCGCCATCGAAGGACGGAGGCTCCGGCCATGCGTAGGGTGTGGGCCGTGGCGACGAATACGATTCGGCAGGCCATGCGGATGAAGGTGGCGGCCGTCTTTATCGTGCTGCTGCTGGTCCTGCTGCCGGTGATGGGGTTCACCGCCACGGGCGATGGGACGCTCAAAGGCCGGCTCCAGACGTTCGTCAGTTACGGCCTATCGCTGACGAGCCTGCTGCTGAGCCTGCTGACGATCATCGTTTCCATCTACACGGTCACCAGCGACATCGAGCACCGGCAGATCTACACGGTCGTCACCAAGCCCATCCGCCGCTATCAGATCATTCTGGGCAAGGTCCTGGGGGTAATCGTGCTGGACGTGGCGCTGCTGGTCCTGTTCGCCGGCATTGTCTACGGTGTGACTGCCTGGCTCCCGAAATTCGTGAACGCCACACAAGAGGAGCGGCAGGCCGTGGACAATGAGTTCTACACGGCCCGAGCCAGCCTTGTGCCCCCGCTGGCGGATGTGCAGAAGGAGGTCGAGGCCACCTACCGCAAGCTGAGCAAAGAGGACCTGGCCACGATCTACCCGAACATGTCGCAGGAGGAGGTCTTCAAGCAGTTGACCAACCGCAAGCGGCTGGAGAAACGCGCTGCGGCGGTCGGCCAGTGGCTGGTCTGGGAGTTTCACAACGTTAAGGTGCGCGACCCGAACCAGAGCCTGTTCGTGCGCTTCAAGTACGATGTATCGGTCACGCCGCAGGACGAGCAGGTGTACGGCCGATGGCAGGTCGGCGATCCGCGCCAGTTCCAGCAGGGTGCCCAGGGGCCGGGGCAGACGCCCGTCTGGGAGCAGACGCGCAAAGACATCGTGCGCAAGTTTCACGAATTGGAGGTGCCCGCGTCCGTCGTCGCCAAGGATGGCTATCTCGCGGTGGGCTTCTACAATCCTCCGCCTTTGAATGACACCGTCGTTCTGTTTCCCCTCGACGATGGGCTGGAGGTGCTGTACAAGGCCGACACGTTCGCCGGCAACTTCCTCCGGGCGGCTCTGCTGATCCTGTGCCGGCTCGTCTTTCTGGCCTGTCTCGGCGCTCTGGCGGCCAGTTTCCTCTCGTTTCCGGTGGCCATTCTGTTCTGCATCGTGATCTTCGTCACGGGCACGGCCAGCGGCTTCATCGTGGATTCGTTCGGCTACATGGACCAAAACATCAGCCGGATCTACACGTATACAGTGCAGGCGATCCTCCAGCTTCTGCCGCAATTCGACAAATATAATCCAACGAAGTTCCTGGTCCCGGCACGGCTGATGACATGGAGTCTCCTGGGCGAGGTGGCGCTGGTCATGGTGATGATCAAGGGCCTGCTGCTGCTGGCGCTGGCCTTGCTGATCTTCAGCTTCCGCGAGTTGGCGAAGGTGGTGGTGTAAGACAAAAGGGTGGTTTCGTGTAATTGGCGATGCGCACGCGTGATTACATTGTGGTTTTCGTCGGTCTGGCCCTGGCGGTGGGATTGCTGTATGCCGCCGGAGCGCAGCTCGACTCCATCAACGCGCAGCGGCAGACGCTCAAGCTCGTCATCAATCCTCCCACGGAAAACATGCCTCCTTCGCTGGCGTTTGCCACCGTTGCCATGGGAGCGTTTCGCGGCCTGGTTGTGGACATCCTCTGGATGCGGGCGGACAAGCTCAAGGAGGAAGGCCAGTTCTTCGATGCCCGGCAACTGGCCGAATGGATCACAAAATTGCAGCCGCGCTTTGGCGCCGTTTGGGAATTTCAAGCCTGGAACATGGCCTACAATATCTCCGTGGCGATTCCGAACACGCAGCCGGAACAACGCTGGCGCTGGGTGAAGAACGGCTATGAGCTGCTGCGCGACGAGGGGATCCCGCTGAATCCCAAGTCGATCCAGCTGTACCAGGAACTCGCCCGCATCTTCCAGCACAAGCTGGGCGGTGTGTCCGACGATTGCCAGGAGTATTACAAACTTCAGTTTGCCGAGGAGATCGGGCCGCTGCTCGAATCCGCGGACAACGGGCTGGGCCGCGAGGACGACCGGTACTTCCAGGCCCTGATTCGGGCCCCCGCAGATTGGACCCAGATTGCCAAGGACCCGAATGTGGCGGGTTTCCTCCAGGCGATCCGGGCGGCGGACGAGAGCCTGGCCTCGGACGAGAGCTTCGTGAAGAGCTATCTGGCCCTGCGTCAGGAGGACAGCACCCGAGCTGCCGCGGCTGGCTCTGCGGCGCCGGCCGGCGAGGACGAGAACCTGCCGCCCTCGAAATTCAAGCCGGCGGTGTTTCAGACTCTCGACACCTGGCGCGGGACCGAAGCCCTCAAGCGCTTCGACATCTTCGCCAAGGCGTACCAGCTCCGCCACGTCTGGAAGCTCGACCCGGCCCTGATGCGGAGAGTCAGCCAGATGTACGGGCCCGTCGATTTCCAGGATCCCAACAAGCATTTTCCGTTCGATTGGCGGCACCCGGACAGCCATGCCATCTACTGGGCCGTCAAGGGGCTCGAGATCGCCAGGCAGCAGGAGGACCGCGAGATCGGCATGCAGGAGGTCAACACCGACCGCATGGTGCTCCACAGCCTGCAGAATCTGTTCCGCTACGGCAAGATCACGATTCTCCAGGGGTGGGAGAGACGGGCGCCGAAGGCGGACGCGGGAAACGAGAAAGTCCAAATGGTCGCGCGCAAGGACATCTTTCTCGCGCCCGATCCGCGGATCTTCGCTTCCTACGAAAAGGCTTATCGTGAGGTATACCAGAAATACGTGAAGGACCGCGGCCGCGACGAGTCGTTCGCCAACGGCCATCGGAATATGCTCAAGAATGCCGTGCTGGTCTTCTACCAGGCGGGCTTGAAGGGCGAGGCCACGAAGATCTACAATATTCTGCGGAAGGAATACGCCCTGGACGAGTTCAAGGTCCCTCTCGAGCAGTTCGCTAGGAACCGCATCTTGGAGGAGATGGACGGCCTTGGGATTATCGACGCCAGCGAGCAGATCATGTCGCTTCTGATCAATGCCTACGGCCTGTATGCCGTCGGCGATGACAACGCGTCCGCCGCCAACGAGCAGTTGGCCCAGCAGGTCTGGGATCACTATTATGCTACGTTCGGCGACAACGAGAGAATCAATCTGCCTCCGATCCGGGTACTGCGGTACGCCGCCGTGAGGCAATTTCTCGGCAGCGACGCGTATCCGGACTACATTCGCGCTGGTTTGCTGGCCCGCATCGAGCGGGAGAAACCCCAGCTCATGAAGGAGTTGCAGCAGACCGACAAGGAAGTGCGGCAGCAGATCGAAGAATTGCAGAAGACACAGAAACCATGAAAGCAGTTTGAAGTGTTACGTGTAAAGTCTTAAGTCTCCAAGCTTTACACGTAACACTCTCTATACGACCTTGAACCTTCAGCTAGAACAACTGACGCCCTCGCAACGGCAGGCCGTTTGCCATCGGGAGGGGCCTCTGCTCGTCCTGGCCGGGCCGGGCAGCGGCAAGACCCGCGTCATCACGTACCGCATCGCGGCGTTGATCGAGTCCGGCATCCAGCCTTACAACATCTGCGCGATCACGTTCACGAATAAGGCCGCCGAGGAGATGCGGCAGCGGGCAGCCGCGCTCGGGGCCTCGGGCGGCGCTTACATCAGCACGTTCCACTCGCTCTGTGTGCAGATCCTCCGCCGCTACGCCGGGGCGGCGGGCGTGCATCCCAACTTCAGCATTTACGATGAGGCCGACCAGAGCCGGTGCGTCAAGGAGGCGCTGCACGATTGTGACGTCGATGCCACGAGCCTGCCGCCGGCGCGGGTGCTGGAGGCGATCTCGACACTGAAGAATAAGCTCGTTGACGCCGACGCC
The DNA here is from genome assembly GCA_023481165.1 of Planctomycetota bacterium. Lineage (GTDB taxonomy): Bacteria > Planctomycetota > Phycisphaerae > Sedimentisphaerales > Anaerobacaceae > PLanc-01. The sequence continues at coordinate 6,809 of JAMCWO010000193.1, forward strand.
TTCAAGCTCCAGGCGGAGGACTTCTTCTCCAAGACGCTGGCCAAGGTGTATGGCCGCTACCAGAGGATCCTGGCTGAGCGCAATGGGCTTGATTTCGACGACCTTCTGATGAAGGCGGCCCTGCTGCTGGAGAACAACACTGCCGTCTGCCGCGAGCTGTCAGACCGCTTTCGGTACCTCCTGATCGACGAGTACCAGGACACGAACCATGCCCAGTACCGGCTGGCCAAGGCGCTCGTCTCCTATCACAACAACATCTGTGTGACTGGCGATCCGGACCAGTCGATTTACCGGTGGCGGGGGGCCGATATTCGCAACATTCTGGCCTTCGAGAAGGACTGGCCCGACGCCGTGATCATCAAGCTGGAAGAGAATTTCCGCAGCACGGCCGAGATTCTGCGGGCGGCCGACAAGCTCATCGCCTGCAATCGCCACCGCAAGCCCAAGAGCCTCGTGCCGGTGCGCCGCCAGGAAGGCCTGGTGAACGTCGATTGCTATGAAGATGCGGAGCAGGAGGCCGACGCCGTCGCGCAGCGGATCCAGAAAATTCTGGCCCAGGGCGTCTCCGGCCGGGAGATCGCGGTATTCTATCGGGTCAACGCCATGAGCCGGGCCTTGGAGGAGGCGTTCATCCGCCGCCGGGTGGCGTACCAGGTCGTGCGGGGCGTCGAGTTCTACAATCGCAGAGAGATTCGGGACCTGCTGGCCTACCTCAAGGTGCTGGTGAATCCCGCGGACGAGGTGGCGTTGCAGCGGATCATCAACACACCGACGCGCGGCATCGGCAAGGTCACCATCGACAAGGTCAGCGACTATGCTGCCCGCGGCGGCATCACCCTCTTCGATGCGATCAAGACGCCGAACGAAATCCCCGGCTTGGGCACTGCCGTGAAAGAGAAGCTGGCGGATTTTGCGAAAATGATGGCCGGCCTTTCCCAGCAGGTCGAGGGGAAGGTCGCCCCGCTGGCGGAACGGGTCTTGCGCGAAACCGGGCTGGAGACATCTCTCAAAAGCGCTGGGCCGGAGGGACAGACCGCGGTGGAGAACATCGAGGAATTGATCAACACCGCGGCCGCTTACGAC
>JAMCWO010000134.1 GCA_023481165.1 Planctomycetota bacterium
GTTCGTTCATTCGTCCCAAGTCTCTCATAGTTGTACTCCCAAGTTCCCCAGTCGGGCATCTTTCCCCGCGACACCACGGGTGACAATCCTGCCCATTGTGACGTGTCATCGTACCCAGGCATCGCCCCCAACGCCAGTATTTCCCAAGATCGAGAGGACCCGGTGCCGGGCCGTGGCCCCAGGGACGAGGGACGCGGGACCATCGCCCCTGCGCCCGGACGCCGACAGGGCGATGCGCGCGCCCGCAAACACTTGCGACCGCGCCTAGCGGATCTTAAGATAGACGACCGCCGGTCGACCCGGTGCCGGCAAGCGGCGCGCGGAGGCCGGGCCGGGATCGTGAATAGAGAAGACCGATCTTTCCGGGAGCCTGCGGTGCAGCAGCGTGGTGAACAATCATGGTTGATAACCGCCTCGGCGGGTATTATCGCTGTCGTGGCGTTGGCGGCGGCACTGATCCAGACGCGGACCATCATGATCCCGTTTGTCGTGGCCCTGTTCATTGTCGCCTTGGTCGCGCCCATCGAGGATTTCCAGGTCAAGCGTCTGAGACTGCTTCGTTTCCTGGCTGTCATCGTGACATTGCTCATCGTTCTGTTCATCATGGCGGTGGCATCCGTCTGTGTCGTACAGGCGATCCGGACGATGGCCTCGGCGGCAGGCGAATACAGTACCAGCTTCGCCGCGATGGCCAACAGGCTCCTCCAACCGCTCGAGTACGTGTACCGGCCGGACGAGCCGAAGCCCCAGTTGACGACGTCGTCCCCCGCCCCGGACTCGGATGCCCCGGCCCCTTCCGCAGGTCGGGAACCCGCCCGGAAGCAGCCGGAGGTGTTTGAACTCTATCCGTTGGTCGAGGATGCGACGAAGCCCGCGATTTGGGACGTGCAGCCCCGCCCCCTCCCCCCGGCGGAGGATTTCAACGAGACCTTCGCCACCCGCGCTGCGCCGGGGCCAGCCGCAGAACACTCGCGGAAAATCGATGCCCAACAGATGGCCGGTGATTTGGCGGACACGGTGAGGCAGGTCATCCGCAACCTGGCAAATCACTTGTTCCGGGTCCTGCGAAATGCGGTCCAAGTCATCTTCGGGCTGATTTCGGGCACGCTGTTTGTCCTGTTCCTCCTGGTCGGCCGCAATCCCTACGCAGAGCACTCCCAGGTGGGAGGTCGTGCAGAAGATCGGGCGGTACGTGGGCATCCACGCAAGCATCTCGACGGTCACCGGCTTGCTGATCTGGGCCTCGCTGGGCCTCCTGGGGCTGCCTTTGGCTGGCGTGTTCGGCGTGCTCGCGTTCGTGCTGAATTGGATCCCCTCGATCGGCTCGATCATTGTGACTCTGTTGCCGATCCCAATCGCCGTCGCCCAGTTCCACGACAGCCCCCTGCTGATCGTCCTGGTAGTCGTCATTCCCGGAGCCGTTCAGAACCTGCTGGGCAACATCCTCGAGCCCCGACTGTTGGGCGGAGGGCTGAATCTGCACCCGGTCACCATTCTCCTGGCCTTGTCATTCTGGGGGCTGGTGTGGGGGATTGTCGGCATGTTTTTGGCGGCCCCGATCACGGCCGCGCTGCGCATCGTACTGATGCAGTTCGATATGCTCAAGCCCATCGGCAACCTGATGGCCAGTCATTTCGCCGCGCCTCCGGCCCCGCGCATCGAAGACAAAGGGCCGCCCGTAGCGGACCAAAGGACAAGGCAAGTGACGAAATCGGTAATGCCAAGGCCCCTGACTCTTCGTCCCGGTCTCGCTGATCCCAAGTAATCAATAATCAATAATCAATCGTATACAGCCACCACCTGGCTTTGCGCCGGCTTTTGGAGCGGGCTTGGCGCTCGAACCAGAGGGTCATGCGCGGGCCTTGGTCCGTCAGGATCCTGAACCAGTGCTTGCGGAGGTACTTCTCGCCGCTGCCGTGATGGCAGGGGCCGTCCTCCTTCCAGACCTCCAGTACGCTGGCAACAGAGTACTCGGTGTCCCGCCAGATGAAGCGCTGCGGCAGACCCGGCTCGCCGCGGGCCATGCCCGCCGGATCGAAGGTGCCGGCTACCGGCTGGATCGGCTCAGCGACGAATTCCTCGGCCATGGTACACTATCAGGCTTTCACCAATTGGTGCCTCTTGATGTAGTCCGGGTCGATGTTTACACCCAGGCCCGGGCCGGTGGGGACCTTGATTTTTCCATCGACGACCTGCAGGGGCGAGGTCTTACATTCGAAGCGGACGTTCGTGCGGAGACCCTTGAATTCGTGATGCGGACAGGCGTTGGGAAGGGTCGACACGAAATGGATCATGTAGAGGTAGCCGAGCCCGCCGCCGGACATGTGCGGCGTACAGGATTTTCCGAACGCCTGGGCCATGCGGGCCACCTGCGTGGCGCGGATCATGCCGCCAAAGTAGTAGTTGTCGGGTTGGACGATCTGCAAGCCGTCGTTGGCAATCAGCCAGCGGAAGCCGTGCAGGCTGTACTCCTGCTCGCCGCCCGCCACGGGCATCGTCAGGGCATCAGCCACCTGCTTAGTCTCTTCGTACCAGTCGAACATGACCGGCTCCTCGAAGAAGCCGTAGCGGTACTCCTCCAGCAGGCGGCCCACGCGGATGGCCTCCGGCGCTGAGTAGAAGCCGTTCGCATCGGCGTAGAGGGCCATGTCATCGCCGACGGTCTTGCGGATCAGCGGGATGATCGTCTCCGTCCGGCCCGCAGGACCCACGGCGTGGATGTCCTTCGTCATAAACATCAGGCCGCCGACCTTGATCTTGAGGGCGTGGGCGTTGTATTCCGCGACATCCCGCTTGATCAGTTCCAGGGACTCCTCGACGGACTTCTCGCGGTACTCCGTGGCCTGGTAGACGGCGACTTCAGGGTGATGGATTTCGCCAAGCAACTGGCCCAGGGACTTGTTCGCGATGCGGCCCAGCATGTCGAGAATGGCGAACTCGATCGTGGCCAGGGGAATGCCAAGCGCCAGACCGTTGAAGCGGAAATTAAAGCCGTAAATGTAGACCTTCTCCAATAGCAGGTCCAGGTCGCGAGCGTCCTTGCCGATAAAGAACGGTTGCAGCAAGGTGGCGAAGATCGGATAGAGCGAGTTCAGACTGCTGTGACCAACCGAGATCCCTTCGGCCCCATCTGTGGAACGCACCCGGCACAGGAAATTGCCCTGGTACCGCAGCAGTTCCAAGCTCTGGATGATGACCGGAGTCGTGAACAGCTCCTTCTTGAGCACCGGCTGCTTGAGGATCTCGTCGAGCCTGGCATAGCGCGGATTCAAGGCGCCCGCCGCACCATAAGAGGGCCGTGATGATGTGCCGGCCGCCACACCGCCGGCAAGAGCCGTTGCCAGGAAGTGTCGTCGATTGGTTCGCATAAGCATCTATCCCATCATAAAGTGTCTGATGGCCTGCGGCGCAGACGCAGGTCTCACTCCTAGTCGCCGTCTTTGCCGGAGGCTGCACCGGCTTTTTGCCGCTTCGCTCGCTTGCCGGCCTTGGCTTTTCCCGTTTTGCGTCCTTCGCCCGCGCCGGTCGCTTGGCCGGGAAAGGGCGCACCCAGATTCTGGGATTGCTGCTTCGGGCCGCCGGGAAGCCAGAGGTCCAGATCGCCGGGAGTCGCCTTGATGTCCCACGAATCGCCTGTCTGGCGCATGATCGATGCCAAGCGGTCGTCGAATTCCTGGGCCAGTGCCTTGCCGGCAGGATCGTCCACCAGATTCTTCTTCTCCCAGGGATCGCTTTTCAGATCGTAGAGGAACCAGGGTTTATCTTTGGTTCGCGCGTACATGTATTGGCGTGTGCGCAAGGCCCGCCAGCCAGGCCACGGGACGTAAGCATATTGCATCTCAAGGTAGACGTAGTCCCGCGGCGGCCGGGTGGTTTCACCCCGCAGCAAGGGCGAGAAATCGGCACCGTCTACTCCGGCGGGCGCCCGGAGCCCCGCCAGTCCGGCGAGCGTCGGATAGACATCGGACGAGCCAAAGGGATCCGCGATCACCGTGCCGGGCTTGATCGCGCGCGGATAGCGGACCAGGAAGGGAATCCGCGCCGATTCTTCGTAGGGCCAGCGCTTGGCCTTGAGGCCCTGGCAGCCGATCATGTCGCCGTGGTCGGAGGAATAGACCACGATGGTATCATCACCTACACCCGCGCGGTCCAGAGCCTGGAGGAGGCGTTTGAACTCATCATCGAGACTTTCGATCATGCCATAGTAGTCAGGCAGACACCGTTTCGCATCCTCGGTGGGCAGCCCTGCGGGGACATTGGGTGGGATCGTGACTTTCGAGAAATGCGCCGCGTATCCGGCCGGAGCCTGGTACGGGCTGTGCGGGAGAATCCAGGAAACAAAGAGCAGCCACGGCTTGGGACCTTGGCTCTTTTCCGCGATGAATCTCAGTGCCACATCGGTCACGTCCGCCGACTGGCGGTCCGTGCGGTAAAAGCCGAATGCAGTCCCTCGCGCGGGGAAACCGTAAGTAGGGTCCTTGGCCTCCTTCGGCGGGATGATATGCCATTTGCCGGAGTAGCCGGTCTCATAGCCGGCGTCGCGGAACGTCTCGGCGATACACTTGACCGTAGGCCGAAACACGACCTCGTTGCTCATTACACCGTGATGATGGGCGTACTGGCCCGACATCAGACAGGCGCGATAAGGACAACAGACGGGAGTGTTCGACAGGGCCGCATCCAGCCGGGCTCCTTGTTTGGCAAAGGCGTCGAGGACCGGGGTGCGGGCGTTGGCGTCGCCATAGCAGCCCATGGAGTATGCCCGCTGCATGTCGGAAAAGACAAACAGGACATTGGGCGGATGGACGGAAGTCCGGTCGCCCGGGGCGGCGCTCGAGCGACAGAGGGACGCGGCCAGTCCCAGCGCCCCCGCCCGCAGGAAGGCGCGACGGTCCAATGTCACGACCCCTCGTCGATTCATAATGACCTCACCCAACGTCCACATTTTCGGAATGATGACACACTATAGTTACCCCGAAATCCCTTCCCGTGCAAGTATTCCGCTGCTTGCAGGCCGGGCCTCCGGTATAATCGGCGTGCTCGGATATGGTTCTGCCCTGAAAGGATAGAAGACATGAAGAGAATCGCGTTGCCGATCCTCGTACTGGTGCTCATTTCTGTTTTGGCCCTGTCCGGCTGCGGCAAGTGAGGCAAGAAGACACGTGTACATGTTGTGCACACCGTGAAATGGAAACAAGGCAGCGACGTGGGCACGCTCGCCGGCACCCGATTCGCCTGCGGATTACGTTGCGCGATGCGGAACCTGTACGCCTTCGGTTTCCGAGGCCGTTCGAACTGATGTGTTTGTGAAGCAGTCTTCTGTCGTGGGAGAAATCACCGTGAAAACCGCCGATCGACGGTTGATATGGGCCTATCTGGCGTGGCTGCTGATTGGCACGAGCCTGTACGCCCAAGACCTGCCACGCTTCCGCGCGCAGGTCATTACCAACGAGTTGAAATACGGCTATCAGCTTATCGCCGCGGACCTCAACAAAGACGGCAAGAAAGACCTGATCGCCGTCGACGAGAGGGCCACCGAGCTTGTCTGGTTCGAGAATCGCCACCCGATGTGGGAAAGGCACGTGCTGGCAGATAACGTCCCGCGACCTTTGAATGCGGATTGCTGGGATATGGACGGCGATGGCGTCCCCGAAGTGGTTCTGGCGTACCGGTTCGAGCCGGATCCGAAAAAGAGCGTCGGCAACGTTGTGCTGCTCAAGAGCGGCCCCGATGTGCGGCAGCCGTGGACGGCGCGCGAGATCGACCGGGTGCCCACCGCGCACCGCGTGCGCTGGATCGACCCCCAGGGCAATGGGAAGAAGGTGCTGCTGGTGGGGCCGATGGTCGGGGCGAAATATCCGCCCGACGCCAACGGTCCCGTGCCGATTTACCTCTATCGGCCCGGGGAATGGAAGCGTCAAACACTCTCCACACACCCGCGCGGGATACTCCACGCGATCAATCCCGTGAGTTGGGACGGCGGGACGCGCCAACAGTTGCTCACGGCGTGCTACCTGGGACTGCACCGGCTTGAGCTCCGCGATGGACAATGGGTCGTGAACTTGATCTCCCCGGGCGATCCTCGCCCCGCACCTCTGTGCGGCAGCAGCGAAGTGCGCCTGGGTCATCTCGGTCAAGGCCGCCTTCTGGCCGCCATCGAGCCGTGGCACGGAAACCAGTTGGTCGTCTATCTGCCCGACGGCCACTCGTGGCAGCGGCTAGTGCTCGATGACAAGATGAACAATGGTCACGCCCTGGCGGTCGGGGACCTCAATGGGGATGGCCGTGACGAGATCGTCTGCGGCTTCCGGGGCAAGGGTTGCCGGCTCTCCCTCTATCGGGCCGCCGATGCACACGGCGAGCGCTGGCATGGCACGGTGCTGGATGATGGGGGCAGCGCTGCGGCCGATGCCGTCATCGGCGACTTCACCGGCGACGGCCAGCCGGATATCGCCTGCATCGGCGCATCCACCCATAACCTCAAGCTCTACGAAAACCTCGGCCAATAGCATCTTGCCTCGGAAGAAGGCGCTGACTATCATGATGCCTATCAGTGCCGTCCGATACTCCTTTCGGGCGGCGGGGTTGGGGCCCCCCCACGCGCTGCGTCGCGTTGGGGAACCCTTTGGAATCTTGTGTCCCGGGAGGCCGATGTCATGAAGATCAAAGTCTTTGCGGTGCTGCTGGCGGTCTGTGCCGGCGCAGCACTCGCGGGGCCGATGAGTGTCCAAATCCGCAACGGCAAGGTGCGGGCGACGCCTTCCCAACTGAGCCGCGTCGTCGCCTCGGTGGACTACGGCGCCAAGGTGCAGGCCGGGACGCCGGAGAAAGGCTGGTACCCGGTGACCACGGCCGACGGTAAGACCGGCTGGCTGCATGAGTCGGCCCTCTCCAAGAAGCCCATCGCCATGCGGTCCGGGACGACCGATGCCGCCGCCGGGGTCTCGTCCGATGAGGTCGCCCTGGCGGGCAAGGGCTTCAACGAGCAGGTCGAGAAGAAGCTCCGCAGCGAGGGCAAGCTGGACTACACCTGGGTCGATCGCATGTCCGCGTTCAACGTCGGGGCGGACGAAATTGCGAAATTCCGCGCGCAGGGCCGCCTGCCGGGAGGTGCCCAATGAATAAGAGACAATTGCGCGTGGGCCTGCTGGTTCTGAGCCTGGTGGCGCCGGTGCTGCTCTGCGGTTGCGGCGCGGTCAGCGAGGCGGGCACCGGCATCGCCCAAGCGGCCGGCGTGCTCACCAGCAGCCAGGCGGCGTCGATCAATCGCAGCGCCCGGGCGGTGGAGAAGACCTGGCAGGATCTGACGCCGGAACAGGAATACTACATCGGCCGGGCGGTGGCCGCACGGGTCTTTCAGACCTATCCGCCGCTGGATCGGCCCGAGGCGAATACGTATTTGAATGTGCTCGGCCAATCGCTGGCCGCCTTCTCTGACCGGCCCGAGACCTTCGGCGGCTACCATTTCCTGCTGCTGGACTCGGACGAGATTAACGCCTTCGCCGCGCCGGGCGGGCTGATCCTGGTAACGCGCGGCATGGTCCGCTGCTGCCAGGACGAGGATGAGCTGGCGGCGGTGCTGGCCCACGAGATCTGCCACGTGGAGAAGAAGCACGGACTCAGCTCCATCAAGCAGGGGCGTCTGTCGGAGGCTTTCACGATCATCGCGTCGGAGTCCGCCAAGCAGGTGGGCGGCGAGCAGTTGGCGGCGCTGACGCGCGAGTTCGAAGGCTCGGTGAGCGACGTGGTCATGACCCTGACGACCAGCGGCTACTCGCGGCAGCAGGAGCGTGACGCCGATGCCGCCGCGGTGCGCCTGCTGCGGCGGGCCGGCTATCCTCCGGCGGCGATGGTCACCATGCTGGAGCG
>JAMCWO010000170.1 GCA_023481165.1 Planctomycetota bacterium
CGGACGGGTCCGGCCGCGAGCACCAGGCCCCGCAACGTCATGATGTCGTAGTCCTTCACGATCAGACTGACGGTCTTGCCTTTGACCTGCCGGGTGAGGGTCTGGGCCTGCTTCTTCACCTTTTCGGCCAGGCTCGTGTTCTTCGGCGGCTTGCCGGCGGCGGTGCCACGAAAGGCGCTTTCAAAACCTGCGGCCCGGCCCGCCGCATCGACCGCGATCCGCACGGTGCCCTCGTCGAAATGGTAGACCCCCTGCTTGTCGACTTGCACCTCCCCCACCAGCTTGCCCACCGCTTTCTTCTGGGTCAGATTCGCGGGGTTCGCGACGAGCAGATTCAGATTGTAGGCGAGCGATGCCCGCTGTCGCTCGGACCCCAGCCGGGAACTCAGGACCGTCGGCAGGGCCTGGATCGTCCCCTGGAAGCCGAGCGTGTCGACCACCGTCATGTCGAACGTATAAACGTCCTTGACGCCCAGGGTCGGATTGCCGGCGCTGTCCACCTGGGTTCGGCTGTTGAACTGGATGTCCAGCTTGCCCTTGATGGTGTTGTTCTGCGCGACCACCGGCAGCGCGATCGCCAGCGTCACCATCGCAACGATCAATAGTACCTTCTTCATTGGTAATCTCCCTGAATCAAAAACCGTGTTCTTTTCTACTCAGACGTTGTTCTCGCGTTTTTCTTCAAAATTTTTCCGCGCGGTCACGATACCGTCGTCGTGCCGGTAAAGCAACAAAGATCGGGGGAAGACACGGGAAGGGTGTCCCGGCACTGGCGGGGACGTGGGGACGGTGATAGAATCGGCCCCGGTCGAACGAAATGAACGGCTCCGGCCGGTACCGTGTGTCGGAGCCGATAGGCAGGTAACCAGAACGTCGATTGAAGGAGGCATATCCATGAACCAAAGTGCCGGACGCCGGGAGTTCCTCAAGTACGCCGCCGCCGTGACCGCGGGCACGGGGCTGCTGACCACCACGGGCCTCAGCCAAGAGGAGCGCAAGAAAAAGGGGGGCCGCAAGAAGCGCCAAGGCGCTGCGCAAGCCCAGACGGCGGGCCCGGGGGCCAAGCTGCTGAAAGCTCTTCAATTCGGCATGCTGCCCAAAAGCCTCACCGATACGGAGAAGTTCGCGCTGGCCAAGAAGTGCGGCTTTGAAGGCGTTGAGCTCAATGGTCCGATGGCGGACCTGGCCGCCGCCAAAGAACGGGGCGACCTGGCCCGGCAGGCGGGTGTCCCGATTCACAGCATCGTCAACGGTTGGGGCGGGCCGCTCTCCGACCCGAGGCCGGAGAACGTCGAGAAAGGCATCGCGAGCATGGAGACTTCATTGAAGTGCGCGAAGGCCGTGGGGGCGGACGCGGTGCTGCTGGTGCCGGCGGTCGTCAATGAAGAGGTCGGCTATGGTGAGGCGTGGGAACGGTCCCAGAAGAATGTCCGCAAGCTGCTGCCGCTGGCCAAGGAACTCCAGGTAATCATCGCCGTCGAGAACGTATGGAACAAGTTTCTGCTCAGCCCGCTGGAGTTCGCCAAGTACGTCGATGAGTTCGACGATCCCTGGCTCAAAGCGTACATCGACGTCGGCAATATGATCCAGTTCGGCTATGCGCAAGACTGGCTCCGCACCGTCGGCCAGCGCATCGTGAAGATTCACCTCAAGGACTTCAAGCGTAAGACCAACAGCTTTACGCCGAATCTCCTGGAAGGCGACGTCAACTGGCCGCAGGTCCGCGTGGCCCTGGAGGAGATCGGCTACCACGGCTATCTGACACCCGAGATTGGCGGCGGCGACGAGGCCTACCTGACCGACGTCGCCCAACGGATCGACAAGATCATCGCCATGAAATGACGCAAGGTAACCGGGATCTCCAGCACGAAACATGGCGCTGTCGATCCCGAGACCCTCGGCTATGATGCCATGGAACGGGCCACCGGTGAGCCGATGCACCGGTGGCCCGTTGGTTCCACCCGGCGAAGGGACGTTCATCCTTTAACGGCGACCTTCACCGCCTTGCTCTTCTCGGCTTTCGGCAGCGTGACCGACAGAACACCGTCTTTGCAGACAGCCTCGATCTTCTTCTCATCGACCTCGGTCGGCAGGGCCACCTCACGATGGAAGGAGCCGTACGTACTTTCGATATGATAGAAGCCGTCATTCTGGTCTTCTTTGGCTTCTTTCTTCTCCCCGCTGATCGTCAGCGTGTTGCCGTAGACAGAGATCTCGATCTCTTCGGGCTTGATGCCGGGGACTTCCGCCCGGACCAGGATCGCATCCTCTTTCTCGGCGACATCGATCGCCGGCCAGGCTCTGTGCCCCAAGAACTCCAGCGGCCGCTCCAGACCTCGGAAAAAGCCGTCAAACCAGTCATCCACCCCGCTGCGCAGGGCCGCCAACTCGCTCGGATTTCTTCTTCTCCAAGTTACGATTGCCATAACCTAAACCCCCTTTCAACCAAGTACGACTTTCAATTCCAACCGCTTTGACCATTCGCACTTTCACTGAAAGGAGGAGCAAACGCCGTGCCAGACTTGCGGAACCGTGAATTGCCTCAATCTGAGGGAGAAAAAGCCGCTCTGATCGGACGCAAAGGCGGTTTGGGGTGTCAAAATGGCACTTTTCCGGAATCCACCGGGTGCAATGGTGACATGGCGCAGTTGTTATGTGGACAAACCCCGGTATAATAGATGAGTCCGGCGCTCATGGGTATCAGTACTCGAACCGGAGGATATCTGACGATAGCGCAGCGAGCCGCGCAGCCAACCAAGGTGCGGTAATCCGCAAAGGAAAAGAGTCGCTATGGTGACCAACACCCACACAGTTCCACGGCTGGACAACATCCGCGAACCGATTCGGGAGCCCCTGCGACTCCTGGTGGCGCGGCTCCAGGCGGGCTTGGGAGACAACCTCAAAAGCGTCAGTGTCGTCGGCAGCAGTCTGACGCAGGACTACGAGCCCAAGACCAGCGACATCAACACGGTGGTCCTGTTGGAGGCCTACGATATCCCGGCGCTCAATGCCGTGGCGGTGCTCGCGCCGCTTCTGAGCCGGTACAAGATCTCGCCGCCCCTGCTGGTGACGCCCTTCTACATGGACCGGTCCCGCGATGTCTTCGGGGTGGAGTTCCTCGATTTCCAACTGGTCCATGAAACTATTCTGGGCGACGACCCGTTCGCTCCCCTGCAATTTGCTAAAGAGGACATTCGCCTCCAGTGCGAGCGCGAGCTCAAGGCGATGCTGGTCCGGCTGCGCCAAGGCTACATTGCGGCGGGCGCCGACCGGCGCATGACCCGGGATATCCTGATCTCCACGGCCAAGGGCCTGACGCCCCTGCTGCGGGCGATGCTCTGGCTGACCGATGCCGATCGGCCGAAGACGATGGATTCGACCCTGCGCCGGGCGGCCGGTGAATTCGAGGTCGACCTGGGGGCCGTTCTGGCCGCCTACCACTGGCGGCACGAGAAGCCGCGTTTGACCGATGCGGAGATCGAGAGCGCCTTCGTGGCCGTGCTCGACGCCGTGGATCGCCTGACAACCATCGTGGATGGACTAGAGTTGTAGGCATGCGCAAGAGTCTGCCAGTCCTGCTCGCAAGCCTAGTCCTGCCGGTGCTCGGCGCCAAGCAGTTCGCGCGTCCCGATCTACCGATGCCGCAAGAGTACGTGGATGACCTCGCTCATGTGATCAACGCCGAGCAGACGCGCGCCCTCAACGGCATCCTCCAGGAGCTGGAGCAAAAGACCGGCGTGCAGTACATCATCCTGACTGTCGATTCGACGAGCGGCCTGCCGATGGAGCAATTCTCGATCGAGTTGCTGGACAAATGGAAGCTCGGCCAGAAGGGCAAGGACAATGGTCTTCTGTTCACACTGGCCCTCAAGGACCGGGCCTACCGCTTCGAAGTGGGCTATGGGCTCGAAGGCATCATTACAGACCAGTTCGCCGGGCAGGTCGGACGCGATGTGCTGGTACCCTATCTCCGGAAGGGCGAGTACAGCCAGGGCATCTACGAGGCGAACCTCCGAATCATCCGGCGGCTCACGGACTCCTACAAGGTGGAGTTGACCGGCATGCCGACGCTTCCGCGTTCGGTCGCCAATCCGGGCCTGGCTTACGAAGGCCGAGGTCAGGGACTATGCTGCGGCTGCCCGTGCTGCGGTTTCCTGCTGTTTCTGTTTCTGATTATGCTCCTGTTCGGAGGTATGCGCCGGGGCCGGATCTGGCCGTGGTTACTTTTGCCCTTCCTGTTTCGCGGGTTCAGCGGCCGGGGCGGTCACGGTCGCAGCGGCTCCTATGGCGGCGGACCCTTTGGCGGCGGCTTCGGCGGGTTCGGCGGCGGCATGCGCGGCGGCGGCTTCGGCCATTTCGGGGGCGGGGGCGGCGGCCGGTTCGGCGGGGGCGGCGCCGGTGGGCATTGGTAGAGATCAGGGAGATCCCGTATGATCAAGGCAAGACAAGAGGCGCGAAGCTCCGCTCACACGGCACTGCTTTCCCTGGTGATCATTGCGATCGCCGTCCTGATCGTGCTCGGCCTGGCGTTCGTGGCGTTCTACATTCCCGGTTACAATCGGGCGATCCAGCTCGACCAGGCGGCCAACCAGGCCTGGGCCGATGTGGATGCACAGCTTCAACGCCGGCTCGATCTGATCCCGAACCTCGTCGCCACGGTGCAGGGCTACGCGACGCACGAGAAAGAGATCTTCGAGAATATCGCCCAAGCCCGCACGAGGTACTTCCAGGCCGACAATATCGCCGGAAAGATCCAAGCCTCGAATGAACTGACTGGGCTGCTCTCCCGGTTGCTGGTGCTGCAGGAGCAGTATCCGCAGCTCAAGGCCAACCAGAACTTCCTCTCGCTGCAGGACCAACTCGAAGGGACGGAGAACCGCATCGCGGTCGCCCGCACGCGCTACAACCAGGCGGTCAATGCGCTGAACACCTACATCAACAGCTATTTTGGCTCGTTCTTTGCCCGCAGAGCCGGCGTTCGCCCCAAGCCTTATTTCGAGACCACCGAGGCGGCCCGCACCGCCCCACCGAAGGTGGACTTCTCGCAGAAACCCGCTCCGCCGCCGGCCCCCGCCCCGACCACACCGCTGCCCGGCCGTCCGTAGCCGCGTGCCGTTTCGGGCCGTGTGGAGAACGGCGATATGGACAACGTGGATCTGCATTACCTGTTCGTGTGTGCGGCCAATCGCAACCGCAGCCCGACAGCCGCGGCGGTCTTTCGTACTCTGGCGGCACAGGCGGGTTTTGCGGTCGAGGTTGACTCGGCGGGAATATCGCCGTTTTCCGAACGGCCGGTGACAAAAGAGCTGGCCGACCGCGCCGATCTGATCTTCGTCATGGAAGACTACATGGCGCGAGAATTGGAGATCGCGTTCGGCCAGGACCCGGCGAAGATCGTTTGTCTCGACATCCCGGACGTGTACTACCGCGATGACCCCCTCTTGGTACACCTCCTGAAAGAGACCCTCGCCCCCTTCGTGCCCCGGGAGCGAGCTGTGAAATAGCCCTCCTGTCCCGCAGGATCAGTCGGGCCGCGTGCGGCGGAGTCTGGTGGTGTCTATCCATCCCCTGTGCCGATCAAATACGAGGCCGGCCGGAGGCACCTGATATATGGTACCCGGACGAATTCGGAAAACAGGTGAAAGGTGGTCTCGGAGTTTTCTTGCGGCAGGAGGTTGACTTGGCCGCCCGCCTCAGGACACTATGGTCCCTATGACCAGCACTAAAGGCAAAACACCGCGTGAGAGTGCCGTCGAGACACGGTACCTGGTAATGCCGCAGCAGGCGAACCCCCAGGGAACCGCCTTCGGCGGCGCCATCGTCAGTTGGATCGACATGGTGGCGGCGATGGCGGGCCAGCGCCATTGCGGCTGCGAAGTCGTCACGGCCCAGATCGACACGCTCATCTTCCGGCATCCCGTCCATATCGGCGATCAGGTCATCTTGCGGGCCGCCGTCAACTATGTCGGCCACTCGTCCATGGAGGTCGGCGTCCAGGTGATCCGCGAGGACCCCTACACCGGCGAGCAGACCCTGGCCACGACCGCTCACCTGACTCTGGTCGCCCTGGGCAAAGATCAGAAGCCCACGGCGGTGCCCCCGCTGCTGCCCGAGACGCCGGAGGAGAAACGCCGGTACGAAGCCGCCAAGCTCCGCGTCCAGGAACGAAAGGAACGACTCAAAACCCTGTAAGAGGAACAGGCGCAGATCCGGAACAAATCCGAAGGACGGCGCTTAAGAACGGGAGTTGGTCCTCTTGGTCTTGTAGGTGATCAGCGGCTTGAGCGTGGCCACGATGCGAATCAGCCCCGCCTCCACCATGTCATTGACCACAACATCAATATTCTTGTAGGCCTGCGGAGCCTCTTCGTAAAGCAGCTCTTTGTCTTCGCAGATGACGGCGTTGCCGATCTCGGTTCGTACCAGAGAATCCGCCCGATACTTATCCTTGAGGCGAGCCCGGGCGGACTGGCGGTTCCAGCGTCGGCCGGCGCCGTGCGCCAGGGACCAGGCGTTCTCCCGCTGCGGGCCGGTGGGAAGCACGAGGTAGCTGAGCGATCCGCGTGTCCCGGGGATCACGATCGGTCCCGCATCCGCCGGCGCTGCGCCCTTGCGATGGAGCCAACCGGACTGACCCTCATATTCCACGGCCGTGATGCTGTTGTGGCAGTTGTCCAGTACCCTTTCGCCGGTGCAGTGGAGTTGCTCCGCCATTCGCCGGGCGATCAAGGCCCGATTCGCCACCGCCCACTGCCGGGCGCGCTCCTGCCCGCGCCGATAGAGAGCAGCCTCTTCCGTACCGGCCGACAACCCGTCCGCCCCGCGTTGGTCCAGATGGCTTTGCAGCAGCAACTCTCCCAGCCCGCGCGAGCCGCTATGTACCAGAATCACCAACGCTCGTTCCTGTAAATGCAGATCGGTAAATGCTGCTTCTTCATGGACCTCCTGCCAGTCCTGCACTTCCGCGAAATGGTTGCCGCCGCCGATAGTCCCCAGGCCGGCGTCCGCCTCCGTCGGCTCGATACCATACTGCCTCAGCCAGTCTGCCGGATCGCCATCCCAGGGGCTCTCCAGATCGCGGAGCGTCTTGACGCACCGATCCTGCCTGAATTTCTGCCGCGGCAGATTGGTTTGCCACAGGCTCATTCCGCACCCGACATCATTGCCGACCAACTGGGGATAGAATAGGCCCGCCGTGACAAAGGCGGCTCCTACCGGATGGCCCCGGCCCGGATGCAGATCCGGCAGCCCCACGGCCAGCCGCACACCCGGCAGCGCCGCCGTTTTACGCAACTGGCTGACCGCCTCGCCTTCGATCCAGTTCTTCCGGGACGCCAGCAAGCGCACCCTGCCGTCACCCGTCAATGCAGCGAAACAGGGATTGTCCAACGAGCGTATCCTCTTCTGTGATCATGTGCACGATGGTTCAGATGCTGTCCACCATCGGCGGCGGGCCGTGCAGACGGCCGGGTGGATCATCTCTGGTCGGCGCGCCGCCCCCCTGCTTTAGTGCAGGTCGGAGTCCTGGACCAGTTCGTACATACCAGACCCGGCGCGGCGCAGCTTGCCTTGTTCGACGAGCTTCTCCCAGACCTCACGGGGGTATTGATTCGGCGGCTGAATGGCTACGATCCCGGAGTCGCGTCCGCCGCTGAGCGGGCCGCCGCCGATGGTGGACTCCTCATCGAGACGCGTCAGCTTGAGACGTTTCTTGAAGGCTTTTAGCGCCTGCTTGAGATACTGCGGCGTGAACGGTTCGGGTACAGTATCGCTCATCGTATCACTCCTGACGACCACCCATCGTCGCGCACAGTGCCACACGACGCCGGCGCCCGTGAAAGCGCGCGGTCGACTCAGCGGCCGCGCCGGCCCCCGCGCGTGCCCTGTTGCATTTGTTGCTGCGTCCCCTGCATACCGCCGCGGCCCGTCGGCATACCGCCCGGCCCGTAGCGCTCCTGGAGCTTCTGCTGCCGCGCCTCATCTTCCTGCCACTTCTTCGTGATCTTCTGGACGCGCTCCGCATGGATCATCATCAGGCCGCTGACGGCGGCCGCGGTCTTCTTCGCCTGCTCCTCGGTCGCCACCTGCCGCAGGTCGTCCAGATCTAACACGTTCATCTGGTGTACGGCTTCCAGGAGCGACTTCTTATCCTCGGGTTTGGCGTTGAGCCACGCCTGAGCCAGGCTTTGTGTCTCCTGGTCCAGCACGGGCTGGTTCGCGTCGGCGATTGCCGGCCGCCGCTGCGGCGTGCGTGCGCCGGGACCGCCGTACGGACCGGCCGTCTGCGAGTAGCCGCTGCCACCAGCCCGCACGCGCCCGCCGCGCATACTGGACCGACCGGTGCCCATCTGCCCGGAGTCACGGCCGGTCGCCATGCTGGTTCGTCGCTGCTCCCGCAGTTGCCCGTTGATCGCATCGGTCCGCTTCTTGCGCTTGGCGGTTAATTCGTCGATCGCCTTCGCCGTCTTCGCCGCCTTGTCCGCCGCCGCAATCGGCTTGAGGAACGCCAGTTCATCCTGAAGCTGGCGCTCGCTCCCACTCAAGAGCAGCATGCGATTGTCCGACCGGCGCTGGGCCCAGCCCTGCACCTCGGGCTCGGCTTTGTCGTCCACCGCCTTGAGAGCCTCGGCCAAACCTTCGAACGACTTCAGTTCTGCGCGGATCGCATTCGGGTCCACTTCAACGGCGGCGCGCGCCGGCGCCGCGGGAGCGGCTCCGGGGCTTTGCGGCCCTCCCTGGTTGCCGGCCATAGCATAGTCCCCGTAGAGAGAGTCCCGGGTGACCGGCTCCTTGGCACCCTTCTTGCGGAGCAGGTCGGCGATCTCCGGCTGGTTTCGCTGCATGGCCAGAGTCAGGGGCGTCTGACCGGTCTTGTCCGTGCCGTTGACGTCGACCCCCTTCTCGATCAACAGCGACGCGAGATCTTTCTGGCCCAGTTGAATCGCGGCATGCAAAGCCGTTCGGTCGTAGCTGTCCTTGGCCTTCACGTCCGCCCCCTTGGCGATCAGTGCCTCGGCAATAGCTGCCTCACCCATGCTCGCGGCGACAATCAGGGGGGTCCTGCCCTCGCGGTCCTTCGCGTTGAGATCTGCCTTTCCCGATTCGATGATCGCGATCGCGGCCTCGGGATGATGTCCCTCAATGGCGCGCTTCAGCGGCGTATACCCATATTGGTCCGCCTTGTTGAAATCCGCGCCCTTGGCGATGTGCAGCTTGATCTGCTCCACGTCGCCGTCGATGGCCGCTTGCTGTACCGTCTTCGTAATGCCGCCCTGATTTGGTCCGCTCTGATTCGCCCCGATGGCCCTGATGTTCCCTGTCAGCCCGACCAACGCACTGAGCAGAAGCACCGTTGACTTTCTCACAGGAACGCCCTTTTCAATGTTGTTATCCTCGTTCTTACCGCTCTATGCCACGTGCGATCCGCAGGCACGGCCACCCTACCATTATACACCTTACAGTTTTCCCCAAGAGCAGAAATCGCGTCAACCAGCATTTTCGGAAGTCAGCCAGACCTACACGCCATCGTTGCAGGCCAAGCCCAGGGCTTCGGCGATGCGGTCGAACTCATCGAGGGAGTCGAAGTCGATCAGAATCCGTCCGCGTTGGCCATTTCTCCTGGTTTGGATAAAGACGCGTGCACCAAGGTGGCGATGCAACTTTTCCTCCAAGTCCACGATGTGAGGCGGCTTGGCCCGGACTTTGGGCTTTGCGACGGGGTCCTCTTCCAAGTGTTTTCGCACGAGGCGCTCCACCTCTCGAACGCTGAGCCGCCCCGCCAGCGCGCGGTTGGCCAGTTTACGCCGCAGTTCATCCGTCGGCAGCGCCAGAATCGCCCGGGCGTGACCCATCGTCAGGCGTCCGTCCACCAGCATTTCACGTACATCGTCCGGTAAGTCCAGCAGGCGTAAGTAGTTAGCGATAACAGAGCGATCCTCGCCCAGCCTGCCAGCCGCCTCGGCCTGCGTCAGCGAGAACGTGGCGAGATATCGTTGGTACGCCTTCGCTCGCTCGACGGCATTGAGATCCCGCCTGTGGATGTTCTCGACGAGGGACCACTCGAAGAGCTGCTCATCCGTAACCTCCCGGACCAGCGCCGGCACCTTGGAGAGCCCAACCATCTGGGCAGCGCGAAATCGTCGCTCGCCTGCGATGAGCTGGTAACCGCCTTGGAACCGGCGGACCAAGATGGGCTGGAGGATGCCGTTAGCCTTGATGGAGTCGGCCAATTCCGTCAGATCCTGGTCATTCCAGACCGTCCGTGCCTGGTACGGGTTCGCTGAGATCGAGGCAATGGGCAAGTCTTGCATCGATTCGCTTAATTCCTTATCCACAGGCATCTTACACGCGTCAGCGGGACTTGGACCCGCATCGGATGTTGCTGATGCTGGCGTAGTTATAGGACCCAACAATGACTCAAGCCCCCTGCCGAGATGTCGTGGCCGCTCTACCCGTCCCTGATTCATACATGGCCTCCTTGGTCCGAATGACATGCTGCCGCTGCGAGCCGGCAATTCTAACCACACAGGCACCCATCGCTCAAGAGATATTTCGGCACGCGGCTCAGAAGTTCTGCACATTTCTGACGCAAGGACTGGCTGACCGGCATCATGGCACATGACGCCGTGGCACGTGGAACGTTCCGTACTTGCGGGCGGCGCAAGATTGTCACGGCATGGCGGCGGTGGCGATCCAGGCGGATACTTTGTCTCGTTCACCTATCAACTAGAAGCAGCACGCTTTCGGTCTGCTAGCGGCAGGAGGACAATTGGTCTGGGTTGACGGGGTCGCGCTGACGTGCCCGGATGCACACAGGATGAGATTGCCTTCCAAGACGGATGCAGAGCAACGCCTGTGCCGTCTTCGTGCCGCACTGGATGTACGCTTTACCGGCGTACGCAAGGCGCATTCTTGCATGGATTACGACAGGGCCGATCCGAAGAGCGTGTGGACGGGCGGCGGTAGAGGTTAATCCTCCTGCTTTGGTCGCGCGACTTTGGCTGACTCTGGTGATGGCGCAGGCACCTTCTCCGGAGCTTGCCAGTGGCGCAACGCTGCGTCCAGAAGCCGCAGGCACATCAGCGATTGATGCCGCCGGGTACCGCGTGTGTCCTTGTCCGCTTGGGGTGACTGGCACGGTCCGGACACTCAAAGGCTGTCCCGGTGCGCGTCGCTGGTCTCATTTGCAACCGTGGTTCCACGTGAAACAATCATCGTGCTGAGCACCGAAGTAACTACCGCCACCGAGCACCACAGGGCCCGCTTGCCAAGGAATGGTGGTCTGGAGGGGGTGCGGCGGGGGCCAAGCCCCCATCCGGAAGACAGGTCCTTCGTGATAGTCATGGCTTCCTTTGCCGCAACCGAGTGCTCCTCCCAGCCTTCACGTATATGACTTCTCGGAAGGGCCGCGGCTAACGATGGCTGCTCGATCGTCCCTGTCGCCGCCACCGGTGTGGCCCGCCATGACCGTCACCGCCAATACTTCTTGCTCATGGTCTCTCGGTTCGGTCAGTCATCCGAACTACGTGGCTAAAGCGAGCAGCCATGGGACGACTGGAAACTGACAGGCTTGCATGACCAGAGCACGAGCGTATCGCATCGGTCTGGTCGCGTGTTACGCGACGACAGTCTTATGTTGAGAGTCGGACATACTAGAGTGGGGCGCTTTCTCCAGGGATGGACGCGCATCGAAGGGGCCTGCCCCACGGCAGCGCGTTGTGCTGTGCCAGCGGCGGCCGGAGCAATGATTGTTACGCACTCCGGTGGATGAGATCATAAAGCGGGGTATTATAGGACGCACCGCACGAGGGAGGACGAACCGGTAGGATAGAAGTGGGCAAGGGCGTGATTTTGAAAGTGCCGTGAATGGATAGGGGAGCAATAGGGGGCGTGCACGGGCGACTACATGCGTTGGCGTGATGGCCTGGCCGGTGGTGGCGGTACGCGCCTCTGACGGGCATGCCGTCGTTAGGATTGGTGAGGAGGGCGTATGTGGGTTGCTATTGGCAATTGAGGGTAGTATGCTGCCCCTATGGTCGCGAACACAAGGGAGTGTCGAGCAGGAGGGTTGCGCCGGCTGGCGGAGGCCTTGGGGCACGTGCTGGCGCCGCGAGCCTACAGCGTGATCGTCATTGTCGCTCTGTTGTGCAATCTGGCCGTGAAGCTGTTCCACGCCGCCAGGTCGGGGCTCCTACGCGAGTACCCGAGCTGGATCTACACGGATATCGCGGTGCTCCTGACGATTGAGGCGGCCTTGGCGGTGATCGTTTATCGGCGGCCGACGAAGGCGG
Organism: Planctomycetota bacterium; assembly: GCA_023481165.1. Lineage (GTDB taxonomy): Bacteria > Planctomycetota > Phycisphaerae > Sedimentisphaerales > Anaerobacaceae > PLanc-01. The sequence goes on from JAMCWO010000170.1 coordinate 12,291, forward strand.
TGATTCGCGGCGTGCTTATCCTCGCGGCGGTGGTATGCACATGGTCCGTGATGAACGCGGGCTGGGTGATCCGGACAGGGACACAGATCCTGCCCATGGAATTGTGGCCGCTGATCCGCGATCCGCTCAACATTTCCTGGATCATCATCATCAATCTGACGCGGATGCCGGGCGCGGCAGCGGTTCTACTGGTGCCCAGTGCGCTCGCGCTGGCCTGGTTTCTTCCGACCCTTGCCCGGGCGGCGCCGCCTGACTACAAGGCAGGGCGTTTCCGTATCCGAGTTATTCTGTCGCTGGCCGTGGCTTTGGCGGCTCTGGGCGGGGATGCGGCGGTGTCGAGCCTGGGATCCACACCGGTGGCGGCGACAGGCCTGCGGTTCAACTGCCAGTTGCGGGCGGTCCTGGCTTTCATCCTGCCGGAGTATCGCCACGTGGGGCGCAGCGACTTCAAGTACGCGACACGGCAACTGCCCCGGTACGACGAGATGAAGGCCAAGGGGACGTCGCAGCGGGTTAGCCACAACGTGGTCATCGTCGTGCTGGAAGGGATTCAGTACGATTCCACATCGCTGGCGCTGGAGCAGGGGGGTATCGCGCCCCAGACAGGCGGTCTAGCGGGGGGACCGACGCCCTATCTCTCCACTCTGGCGGCACAGGGTGCCTCGTTCACCAATGCCCGCGCGGTTGTAACGCACACGACCAAGGCGCTCTTTGCCCTGTTGACCGGCCGTGTCCCCTCCGCCTCGCAGGACATCAGTGAGACGATGCCCGTGGATCGGCCGTACGCCAGCCTGGCCACCATTCTCCGGCAGGGTCTGGGCTTTCGGACGGCGTTTTTCCAGTCCGCCAAGGGGACATTCGAGTCGCGGCCGGGGCTGGTGCACAACCTCGGTTTCGACAAATTCTGGGCGCGGGAGGATCTGAACGACCCGAACCAGTTCATCGGGTATCTCGGCTCCGACGAGTTCGCCCTGCTCGGCCCGATGAGGGACTGGATTCGGTCACGGGACAAACCCTTCCTGCTGGTGGTGCTGTGCTCCGTGACACACGACCCCTACCAGGTGCCCTCGTGGTTCGGCGAGAAGCTCCGGGATCAGGGGGAGCGTTATCTGCAGACGGTCTCGTACACGGATCGCTTCCTGGCGGCCCTGGATGTGGAGCTGGCCAATTTGCACCTGGCCGAAGACACGATCTTGTGCGTGGTGGGGGACCACGGGGAGGGATTCGGCGAGCATCAGATCATGGGTCACGAGCGGCTGGGCTTTGAGGAAGTCCTGCGGGTCGTGTTGTGCCTGCGGGCGCCGTCGCTGGTGGAGCCGGGCACGCGGATCACGGCGCCGGTCAGCTCGATGGACCTGACACCGACGATTCTGGGGCTCCTCGGCTTCGACCTCGACGGGATGGGGTTCGACGGTGCCGATGCGCTGCGGCCGCTGCCAGGAGATCGCAAATTGTACTTCTCCGGCTGGATGCACCAGGGGCCGGCGGGTTTCGTGCAAGGCGACCGGAAATTCATCTACGATCCTGATCGGGGCACCGTCACAATGTACTGGCTGAAGATGGACCCGCTGGAACTGGCCGGTACCGAACTGTCCCAGGCACAGGCCCAGGAGATCAGCGATGAGATCATGGCCTGGCGAAAGGCGACGATCTTCCGGCCCGAGACAGGTCGCCACGGCAATACCGAGCTGTTCGGCGCGTGGCTGTGGAAGGACAACGGCCGCGTGTCGAGGATCAAGAGCGCGGAGGGTAAATAGGCAACGGGGGCAAGCTGGCACACTTGGGCATTTTGTTCTTGCCAACCATCCACGGATCGGTACGATATCGTTGATATTGCTCATTGCCATCCTCGATATATAGGGCGGAGCGTCCTAAACCTGTACGGTCCTTATCTATTAAGGAGGAGGAACAGCCCGCCCTATCTTTTGTGCCGTTCCGCCGGGTCACCGGGAGGGGGCAGTCGCGCCGGTCCCGTTTACCATAAACGCTCGGGAAGCAGCTTTTCTCGCCGACTCTCGGTGCTTGCCTCTTGGGGTTGCGTCGGATAAAGTACGATGAATCAGGGGAGGTATCGAAGATGTTCGAGGGATATCGCCGCTGCGCCGAAAGAACCTGTCCGAAGACCGGACGCCCCACACAATCGACGCGCCACCCTTGGTGGCTGCCCTGGGTCTTTCCGTTCCTCGGGCTGGTGTCGCTGATCTGGTTCTTCATCCGGGTGATTCCCAAGCCTTCGCGAGCGACCTATCCCTGCCAGCGGCTGGCGGCGCCGATTGCCAGCGGATTCATCGTGTGGCTGACGGGGATCGTTGTGTCGAGCCTGGCTTATCGTAAGGCCCGGCATCTGGCCGGGCAGGCCCGGTACGTGGTCGCAGGGATCTTTGTCACAGTTGCGGTGGCGGCCATCTGGTGGTCCGTGAACATCACGGCAGACACCGGCGCTCATGCGGCGTTTGTGCCCATCGATCCGCCGAACAGCCCCATGGGCGTGGGCAAGGGCATCTTTCCGGGCCGGGTCGTGTGGGTACACGATCCCGAGGCGACCCGGTGGGACGGCAAGACCGGCGCCTGGTGGGAGGAGCAGAACCTCGACCAGGGCATCGTCGACAGCATGGTCTCGCAGGCGCTGCAAACGCTGACTGGCCAGAAGGACGATGCGACCGCCTGGGATGCGCTGTTTCGGCACTTCAACCAGACGCACAATGCCGGCGACATGGGCTACCGGCCGGGCGAGAAGATCGTCATCAAGATCAACATGAACCAGGATAGCGGCAGCACCTGGGCGGCCAACGCCGGCATGCCCAGCCCGCAGATGATCCATTCCGTGCTCGGTCAGCTTTTCCATGTCGTGGGCGTGCCCGGCGCGGCCGTCACGATCTACGATGCCGCCCGGTACATCGGCGACCCGATCTACAACGCGATTCACAACGATGCGGACCCGAACTTCCAAGCTGTGACGTTTGTATGCAGTTCCACGCGCAACGGGCGAGTCGGGGCGGTGTACGATCCGGCCCATCCCATCCGGTTTGCCAATGCGAGCGTGCCGGGAAACGCTCGAGCCTACCCGCCGCGCGCTGTGACCGAGGCCAAGTACCTGATCAACATGGCCCTGTTCCGGGCCCACCAGCTCTTCGGAGTGACGCTCTGCGGCAAGAACCATTTCGGCTCGATCTATTGGCCCAGCAACGGCGGCTGGACGCCCGCGCCCCTGCACAATTTCGGCAGCCGCGACCTGCCGATGGGGTCCTACAATTGTCTCGTGGACCTGATCGGCCATCCGCAGCTTGGCGGCAAGACGCTCCTGTACCTCGTGGACGCCCTGTATGGGGCCCGGCATCAGAATGGTGAGGTCATCCACTACGCGTCGTTCGGCAACGACTGGACCTCCAGCGTCTTCGCATCGCAGGACCCGATCGCCATCGATTCCGTGGGCTTGGATTTCCTGCGCCACGAACCCTTGGCGACCGACTGCACCGGTTCCGGCGTGGACAACTACCTCCACGAAGGGGCCTTGGCCAACAACCCGCCCTCCGGCAGCTTCTACGATCCGGATGGCGATGGGACGCGGCTCGCCAGCCTCGGCGTCCACGAGCACTGGAACAACGCCACCCAGAAGAAGTATTCGCGCAACCTGGGCAAGGACGAGGGCATCGAGCTGGTCACGCCGCCCCTGGCCGTCGAGGCGGGGCCGGTTCAAAATAAAACAAAAATGGCACAGTACAACCACATTCGGCACGCGGTTCAGGATGCTCGGGCCGGCGACGTGATCGTCGTGGCGCCCGGCATCTATCGCGAGAGCGTCTTCTTCAACGGCAAGGCCGTGACGGTCCGGTCGCAGGACCCGTGCGATCCGACGGTGGTTGCGGCGACGACCATCGAGGGTGTTACCGAGGGGGTGGCCTTCTCCAGCGGCGAGGACGCCAATTCCGTGCTGGCCGGGTTCACCATCACCGGCGCGACGCGCGGAATCTACTGCCAGGCGTCGTCGCCCACCATTCGAAACTGCCGGATTGTTGGGAATGTGGAGGCCGGGATCAAGCTGGAGACAAACTGTAATCCCACGATCGTCAACTGTGTCATCGCGGGCAATGGCGGCGACGGCATCGAGATGTGGGCCCCGCGCGGGGGCCGGCTGATCCCCCAGAACTACGCGACCCTCGTGCATTGCACGATCGTGGGTAACCGCGCCTGCGGCATCCGGGGCGGGGCGCCCATTGTCGTCAGCTCGATCCTGCACTCCAACGGCAGCGACGGCAAAAGCGAGCAGATTAAGGCCGATGTGCCTACGATCCGGTACTGCAACGTGCAGGGCGGTTCCGCGGGCACGCACAGCCTCGATGCCGATCCGGCATTTGTCCGGCCCGGCTATTGGGCCGATCCAGCCAACCCGAGCAAGCCCACCGTAATCGGCGATACGAAGGCGGTCTGGGTCGAGGGCGATTACCATCTCAAGGCCGGCTCACCCTGCATCGACGCCGGCGACCCCGTCCTCGCGTCCCCATGGGCCCGCTTCGACATCGACGGCCAGCCGCGACCTGCCGGCACAGCCGCCGATATCGGCTGCGACGAATACGGCTTGGTGCCGAAGTAGCGGGTTCCAGTGGCTGGGCGCCAGGCGGGAAATGTTGCCCAAGCCCGGCTGTGATCGCCGAAATCCCACTCCTAGCCGAGAATCGTGTCCGCGCGGTCCGCCGGCGGGCAGCATTCGACGGAGGTAAGGTATGAAGCGACTTCACACGTGTCTGACGGCGGCGCTTGTAGTGCTGGCTGCCACTGGGGTTCAGACCGCTGCGGCGGGCGACACCGGGCAGCGGGCCGCACGGGTGGATTTCAACGGCGACCGGATTGTCAACTTCCTGGATTTCGCTCGGCTGGCGCAGTCCTGGCGCAGCGCCGATGCGTCCGTGGATATCGCGCCTGCGGGCGGCGATGGCATCGTGGATGGGAACGATCTCACAGTTCTGACCGGCTACTGGCTCCAAACGATTCCCGCGCCGATCCTCATCACGTGGATCGGCCACGCGAGCGTCCGGATCGCCTGGGAAGACAAAGTGGTTTACGTCGATCCGCGCAAGATCGCCGGGACGCCGCAGGATGCCACACTGATCCTGGTGACGCACAGCCATAGCGACCATTACTCGCCGGCGGATATCGCCAAAGTCGTCCAGCCGGGCACGCGGTTCGTCGGGCCTGCCGATGTGGTCAAGGCGTACGGCAGCGGCCAGGTGATTCTGCCGGGCCAGACGCTGGAGGTTGCCGGCCTGTCCGTGAGGGGCGTGGCCGCCTATAATCTCGTCACGTCGAACCACCCCAAGGCCAACAACTGGCTGGGGTTGGTGGTCCAGTTCGGCGCCAGACGCATCTACGTCGCGGGCGATACCGATCTGACGCCGGAAATGAAAGCGCTCACGAACCTCGACGTGGCGTTTCTGCCGGCCGGGGGCACGTACACGTTTGATGCGGCCGGGGCGGCGGAAGCCACGAAGTACCTCAAACCCCTCCTGGCGATTCCCTACCACTGGGGTGAGATCGTCGGGACTCTCGCCGATGCCCAGCGCTTCGCCAAGCTGGCCGCGTGCAACGTGAAGGTCATGGCCAAGGGCGAGACCCTGAGCTCCGACGATTGGCAGAAAGACTTCTCCGTCGCTGCCTGGTGGAAAATGGATGAGACGCAAGGGACCATCGCGGACGACAGCGCCGGGGGCTTTGACGGCACGCTGGCAGGGGGGCCGCTTTGGCAACCTGCCGGCGGCAAAGTCGGCGGCGCGCTCCAGCTCGACGGCATGGATGACTTTATCAAGACGCCTTTTGTCCTGAATCCGGCCGAAGGCACCTTCAGCCTGTTCGCTTGGGTGAAAGGCGGCGGGCCGGGACAGGCGATTGTCTCTCAGATTGGCGGCGCGAATTGGCTGATGGCGGATAGCGCCACGGGCGCCCTGCTGACGCAGCTTCGGGCCTCCGGGCGCAGCAGCAAAGACCTCATCTCGGCGCAAGCCGTCGCGGACGGCCAATGGCACCGAGTCGGCCTGACCTGGGACGGCGCCAGTCGCGTCTTGTACGTCGATGATGTCGAGGTCGCCAGGGATAGCCAAGGCACCCCGGTGTTCTCCACCGGCGGTTTCTACCTTGGTGCCGGCGGCACTCTCGCGTCCGGCTCCTTCTGGTCCGGCCTGATGGACGACGTCCGCCTCTACAGCCGTGCCGTTACACCATAGTGGCTTGAAAGCCGGCAGTGGAGGTGCTAAGATCGAGCTTGGCTCGATCCTCTGGTTTCGAGGACCGGAGATTAGCGAAATGGATCTGAGAGAGGCGACTATGGAACTGCCCCTGCGACTTGCTCACATGTGGTGGGCGGGATTCAAAGTGCTGTGCCGCTGGGCTGCATTTCTGATCGTTCTGACGGTACTGTGGCTTCCAGCGGCGGCATTGGTGGGTCTGGTGGGGGATTACGTTGGTCAGGCTCTTGGCGTAGCCTTCCTTGTGCTGGTCGGCCCGATCGTTTTCTATCTGACATCCAGATATCTGCTTTTGTTGGGCGATGAGGACCAGGTGGCCATGGAGAGCAAGGAAGGCCCGGCCGAGACCGGTGGACGAGGAGGCTATGGACTGAGAAAGAAGACCACCATCAGCACGGTAGCCGCATTCATCAGCAGCACCGTCTATGTCTCGGCTCCCGATCCACTTTCCTACCTTTTTCTCGGTGCAATGGCCGCTTTCCTTTGCGGCGTTCCTTTGTTGATCCTCTCTCACCTCCAGTTCATGAAATCCGCGCCGAGCCGCGTGCAGACGTTGATCTGCGTGCTCGTCTACCTCGTGGCGATGTTGGCCACGCTGGGGTATGTGCTCCTGCTAAGAATCTACAGATAGGCGCACGCACCTTGAGATCGTTCATTGTCTTGCCTTGGCAGTCGGATTTGCCGCGCACCTGAGGTTCTCTGACACGACGTCGCGATCGCTATTCTGCGGGCGTGATCTTCACGGTGACCATCGCTTGTGAGATGGGCGAGTCGAGCGCGATCGCGAGGCGCACCAGCAGTTTTCGTGTGTGGACGTGCTCGTTGATCTCGGTAGACACGATCTTGAACGCAGCGCCGCCGGTGTCGATCTGGACGTTGATGGCTGCTGTGCCGTCCTCGATGCGCAGCGTCTGGGGTCCGGTTTGCTTCCATTGACCGAGGGTGATCAGGGCCGTCTCGAAGGTTTGCGGCTGAGAGAACGCAACGTCGTCGGTGACGGTCAGGCTGCCGGCGCCCGCGCGCGAGAAGACGTAGGTCCGCGTCAGCGTTTGCAGACCTTCGACGGCGTATGCCGAGCGGGTGTCGAACACCAGCGTGTCCTGGGCATCGGTGAAATCTGTTCTGAGCGTGACGGCCTTGGCCTTCGCGCCGGCGCTCTGCATCTTGCCGGACACGAGCGGGACCGAGTGCCCGAACGAGTTGAGCATGTTGCTGTCGTAGCGGTGGGGGCCAAAGGTCCGAGCGGTGTAGGTCTCGCCGCCCGGATCAACGATCAGGACCTGCCCGTTCAGGACCACGATATACGAGCCGACGTCGTTGTGGTTGTGGTTGACACCGTTGTCATTGCCGATGATGGCCGTGGCGAATCGGGAGGAGGACCCTTTGAGTGGTCGGCAGATCAGGATGCCGGCCTGCTCGAACCAAGAGCGCGGCCCGCCGACCTCCACCGGTTGACCTGCCGCCTGCGGCTTCTGCGGCGCGGGAACCGGGAACAGGTACATCAGTCCCTCGGCGAGGCTGCCCCCGCCGAGCCGGACGCGCTCGCTGCGGGCCGGCGGCAGACCGAAACCGAGGCGTTCATTCAGAAAGCTCATGAGTCGTCCCGAGGGGCGGTCGCCGGGTGAGGAGTCGGCGAAGGCCGGATAGACGCCGTCGAGAACCTCGAAGCGTGCCCCGAAGGAGGCCGGCGCGAGCGCCTCCTTGCGTGCCAGCAGGTCGATCTTGCCGCCGGTGGCCAGGCGAATCTCCTCCGCTAGGTAGACGTAGTGGCCGAAGCCGTAATTCCAGTAGCCGGTGCCCTCGCCGCAATAGCCGTCGGGCGGGAAGCCTTTGAGGAAGTTCATCGAGTACTTCTCGGCGGCGAGAACATAGAAGGCCCGCTCCTCGCGCGAGTCGAGCAGGGCGAGAGCGGCGCCCGTCACGCCGGCCAGGCAGACGGAATTCCAGTTATGCTCGGCCGCCAGCCAGTAGAGGGACTGCTTGCCCTCGATCATGCGATGGTACGGCTCAAAGATGCGCCATTGAATCTCCGTGCGGATCAATTCCCGCGTCGGCGGACTGAGCTTGTCGCCCAGCAGGTTGTCGGCGGTCGCCAGATGCCAGGCCAGGGCCGAGGAGTACAGGTCGATCGTGATCTCTTTCTTGTGGAAGTTCTTCAGGTTGCTGTCGTGCGCGACGCCGACCCAGGTCTTCTCGGCGCACAGGGAACGAATCGTCTTTTGCAGCTCGGGCAGGAAACGTCCCTTGTTCTCCAACAGTTCCGCCAGGGTCAACGTGCCGACACGGCCGCGTCGTTGACCATCGACCCGATCGCCTTCCGTGCGGCTGCCCGTCTGAGAGTAGATCAGGTAGGTCGCGTCCGTCATTTCCGGCATCGGCGTCTGGAGCAGCATCTCGGCGGCTGAGATGACGGCCTTGCCCTCGTTCGTGGCGGCCAGTGTCTCCCAGGTGGATCGGTCCGTGATGGGCCGGCCGAAACAGGTGGGCCTCTCCGGCAGCATTGCCGCCACTTTCGCGAGCTCGGCTTGATCGAAGCCACTCGGCGATGCGCTCTTGCTGTCCTGGGCCTCAACGCCCGCGACCACTATTGAGACCATCAGAAGAATGATGATCCGTGATAGCTTCATGACTTCCACCTTTCATACACGTGTTGTCGTACGTTAGATTACCCAAATGTATCGCAGAGGTACAGTCGAACCGTGGGACAGACAGATAGGGCAGGCACGGGGGCCTGCCCCTACGGGATGCGAACATGATCGGCCGGCTTGCTTATTCGTGGGGACTCGGTCAGATCCGCTTGCGCAGGCCGAGGGTAACGCCGAAGTCGGGAGAGCCGTCGGTTAAGCCGAACTCGAACAGGGTGTCCAGACGCAGGTCGGGACGGAACTTGTACTGGCCCATCAGCAGGATGGAAAGCGGGTTTTCCTGTCCTTCGAAAATGGCGGTGCGGCCGTCGAGATAGCCGCTGAGTGTGATCTTGGGGTCCACCTCGTAGGCCAATCCCACGCTGTAGAGCCACCGGTTCTTCATATCCACGCCGGGCATCTTGCCCACGAACGTGTACCCCAGCTCCGCCAGGGCGCTCCAAGGGCTGTCGCCCAGCCGCCAGGTGAATTCGCTCAGGGCCGTAAAGTCGAACTCGCCGGTCCCGAGCCCCTTGTCCTCATCGGCGGTGGGGAATTTGATGCTCCCCACCAGATCGATGAAAGGCAGCGGCCCATCCTGCTCAACGGCATAATACCGGCCCTTCAGGAGGATGTCGCCGAGGCCGGACCCGCCGGTGGCGCTCGTATCCGCCTCCGCCGTGCCGCCGACAAACGTCACACCGTTGGAAGGGATGTCCAGATAGGGGACCGTCAGCGTGATGTCCCCCTTGCTCAGGTAGCGTTTGATCATCACCGAGCCGTAATAGATGTCGGTCCTTCGGTCCAGGCCGTAGTCACCCGTCAGGTAGGAGAAGAACAATCCGCCTTCCCATGTGGGTGGGGTCCCGGCGGGAGGCTTGGGCTGGACTACAGGTGATGTCTCGGCGTACGACAGGCCGGCGGAGACGACAAGCACGCCTGCGATCCAGATGGAAAGAGCAGGCGATGAAAACTGGTTCTTCATAGATATTACTGAGAATAGTGCTGAAATGGCGGAGCAGGCGCAGGAGCGGACATCCGGCCGCGCAGGGGCGTGCGGCTCACGCGCGACCGGATGTCTTTGCCAAAACCCGCGTTATGGGCCTTTCGAGACGATCAGAGGCGTCACAGCAACTGCTCAGGACCGTTACCGGTTGGGCCCTCTTTCCGGCCTCTCCGGTCGATCCGGTCGGGACAGTCTTTCAGGACGCTCGGGTCTATCCGGCTGTGCCGGTTTTTCCGGCCGTTCGGGCCTTTCGGCCTTCATGGCCCTCTCCGGCTTGTCGCCCTTCATCGACTTCGCAGACGCCTGCGACTTGACCATGGTTGCGGTCGTTTCCGTCCTGTCGGCCGACCGGCCGAAACCGAGGGCCCTGCCGATCCGGGCAAAGAAGCCGAGCTTCTTTCCCTTGCCTGTGGTGGCGTCGCCTGCTTTCTGGTGGCGGACGAGGTCACCGATCTTCAGGTTGTTCTCGGCCGCGATCTGGCCGAAGCCCTTGCCGGCGGCCCGTGCGTCCATAACCTGTTTCAGCGCGTCGGCAAAAGTCAGCGTTCCGCCGCTGTTGTTGGCGAGTTCCTGGGACAGCAGGGTCGCGATGCGGACCTCGCCCCAGCCGTAGCCGCTGGCGAGCATCGTGTTCACTTGCTCCTGGGTGACCACCTGATTCTCCACCAGCTTGGTGATAAAAGCGGGCGGATGGGCAGGGTCGGGGCCAACCTCTTCATCCCCGTCCACGTTCTCGGCCTGGATCTGGGCTTGGACCTTGTTGCCCTTCGGGGCGGCCGAGCCTTTCTGGGCATTGCCCGCGGCATTTCTCTTACCGACCAACCCGCCGATCTTCAGGTTATTGTCGGCCGCGATCTGGCCGAACCCCTTGCCGGCAGCCCGCGCATCCGTGACCTGTTTCAGGGCATCGGCAAAGGTCAGCGTTCCATCAGTATTAGCGGCGACGATTTGCCGGGCCAGAAGCGTCGCGAGCCGGATCTCGCCCCAGCCGTAGCCGGCGGTCCTCATTTGGTCCACCTGCTCCTGCGTGAGGTCCCCGGCCTTCAGGAGTTCGCCGATGTAGGTCGGCGGATTCGCCGTGCTGGGAGCCTCGGTCTCAGGCGGTTCCGCTTGGTCCCCGGCCGGCGACTCTGTTGGCGGCGGGTCTGTCACTCCCGTCTCGGGCGGTTCCGTTGTCGTCTGGGCCATCACCGGTGCCGGCCCCGCGCACAGCAACACGACGGCCAGTACAAGCAGCGCCCCCCCCAGACTGATCTTCATCTTGCGCATGGGATTCCTCCTTTGTGATTTGCCAAAAACCCCATTTGTGGTGAGTAGTACAAAGATATCATGGCAGGTCACTAACCAAGCATACGTGTCCGTACGTGGTCCTCCTAAGATATACCAACCCTATCCTCGCGGTCCAGACCCCACTCGCCGCACCCCCAAAGCAGAAAGCGGCAGAGTCCCACTGACTTCATTAGTATATCATACCGAGCCGGGTATGGCAATACCCTGACCGCAGAATTATGGCTCATCCGGTTTGAGCGTACTTCGATACCTCTTGGGGCTCCGCCCCAAACCCCGGCATTTGTCGCTTTCCACCAATAGCATGATAAGGACAGCGGCACGGGCAGGTTCCTTCGGGGTAGACACGGGGTTGGGCTTGGCTTATAATTGAGGGTGGTATGGAGAGAGCCGCGTATCGAATTCTGGATGCGAACTTCAACCGGGCGCGCGAGGCGCTGCGCGTGATGGAGGAGTATTGCCGGTTCGCGCTCAATTGCGGGGCGCTGAGCGAGCGGGCCAAGGGGCTCCGGCATGAGCTTTGTGCCGCGGTGGGGCGGCTGGAGGGCGGCAAGCTGCTCGCCGGGCGCGATACGCTGGGCGATGTCGGCGTGGGACAAAAGGTCGAGGGGCAGCTCCAGCGGGGGACGGTCAAGGACTGCTTCACCGCCGCGGCCCGGCGGCTCACCGAGGCGCTGCGGGCCCTGGCCGAGATGGCCCAGGTCGTGGACAAGCCCGTCGCGGACGCCGTCGAGCGGTTGCGCTATGAAGCGTACACGCTGGAGAAGGATATCGTGCTGTTCAGCGAGCCGGTGGAAAAATTCGATCACGTGCGGCTGTACGTGATCATCACGAGCAATCTGCCGGCGGAGGCCCTGGCCCTGGCGAGCCAATGCGCCACGGGTGGGGCGGACTGCCTCCAGTTGCGGGCCAAGGACATCCCCGATGATCGGCTATTCGCCCTGGCGGTCGAGTTCGTCGAAATCTGCCGGGAGATGGGGGCGCTGAGCATCATCAACGACCGGGCGGATGTTGCGGCAGCGGCGGGGGCGGATGGGGTGCACCTGGGCCAGAACGACTTGCCCGTCCCGCAGGTCCGCCGGCTGCAATTGTCGCCGCTGATCGTCGGCAAGAGTACCCATTCGTCCAAGGAGTTGGAGGCGGCGATTCCAGCCTTGCCCAGCTATGTGAGCCTGGGTCCGGCCTTCGCCACGCCGACCAAGCCGGGGATCGAGGTCGCCGGATCGCCGTACATCCGCGAGGGTCTGGAGAAACTCGCCGGGACCGGTATCAGCCATGTCGCGATCGGCGGCATTACCCTGGACAATGTCGAGCAGGTGATCGCGGCGGGAGCACAGCGCGTGGCCGTGTGCTCGACCGTCACCAAGGCGGCCGATCCAGCCCAGGCGTGCCGGAGGTTGAAGGAGAGGATCGTCGAGCGGATCGAGGAACGGCGGGCGTGAAGGATGATGGTCGATTGTTGATTCAGAAATCAAAAATCACGGATCACCAATCTCACTTCTTTCGTGTGAGGCAGAGGTTATGAAACGATCGAGTCCTGTGATGTGGGCGGCTATCATTTGCATTCTGGCCATCGCGTCCAGCGTGCGGGCTCAGTCGCTCTGGGACCTGGCCAACCAGAACAGGGATGTCTTGCGAATCGCCACGCTATTTACGGCCCAGGATGTGCGCGACCGCCTCTCCACCGACAAGGGCATCGACGACGCGATCGACTGGTGCAAGAAGACCGGCGTGACGCACGCGTTCATCGAGTCCTTCCGCGATGGCTACACGGCCGAGCGGAAGGCCCTGGAGCACGCGCGGGACCGGTTCCGTGCGGCGGGCTTCGACGTGTCCGGCTGCGTCACGACCACGAAGGTCGGCAAGGATTCCACGAACTGGAAGAGCATCGCCTGCTACACCGATGAGCCGACGCTCAAGCACCTCCAGGAGATCTTCGAATACACCGCGTCGATGTTCGAGGAGATCATGATCGACGATTTCTGGTTCACCGACTGCCAGTGCGAGGAATGTCGGAAGGCCCGGGGCGACCGAACCTGGGCCGATTTCCGCTGCGACCTGATGACGCGCATCAGCCGCGACCGTATTCTCAGGCCCGCCAAGGCGGTCAATCCCCAGGTGAAAGTAATCATCAAGTATCCACAATGGTACGATCAGTTCCACAATCGCGGTTACGAGGTGGTGCAGGAGACGGTCGATTTCGACCGCACCTGGGTCGGGACGGAGCTGCGCGACTACGCCGACACGCGGTGGGGCGGGAAAGTCCAGTATGAAGGGTACTACCTCATGCGCTGGCTGGGCGGGATCGGCGGCGCCAAATGCGGCGGCGGCTGGTTCGACCCCTACGGCACGCACGAGGCCACCTACGCCGAGCAGGCCCGCCAGACGGTGCTGGCCGACGCGAAAGAGATGCTCCTGTTCTGCTACGGTTCGCTCCTGCGGGACACGGGGCCGGCGAACGTCGAGAAGCTGCGGACGGAGGTCCCCGGCCTGCTGCGGCTGGCCCGGCTGGTGCGAGGCGAGATCCCCCGGGGCATCGCCGCGCCGAAGCCGCCGAATAGTGATGCCTTCAACGAGGAGTATGTCTATGACTTCGCCGGCATGCTCGGCCTGCCACTGGTGCCCACGGACGAGATTCGCACCGATGTGAAAGCGGCCTTCCTGCCGGTGCACGCGCTGAAGGACTCGCAGTGGCAGAGTAAGCTGGGCACAATGCTCAGCGCCGGCGCCCCGGTGCTCGTCACCGATGGCCTCGCGCGAAGGCTCCCGCCGGCCCTCGCCGACCACAAGAACCTCCTGGTGCTCCCGGTGAACGGAAAGCCTAAAGGTCTGCTCGATCTGACGCGCGAGCAGCTTAAGCCGATCCGCGACAAGCTGCTGGCCCCGCTCGGCCTCCGCTTCGATGCGCCGAACAAGGTCGCTCTGTATCTGCTCGGCGACCACTGCGCGGCCGTGGAGAACTTCAACGATGAGCCGATCACCGCCGCCCTGCAACTCGCGCAGCCGGCCAAGCCGGAGAAGGCCCTGGTGCTGCCGGTCGACGGCCAAGCCGAGTTCTCCCGCGAAGCGGGCAAGATCGACTTCACGAGAATCACGCCGCGAACGCTTGTGGTGCTGACGTACTGAAAACGGCGATGACGCCATCTACGCCAGTCTGCCAACCAGCGACCATGTCGCGTACGTCTGGTTCGGCTTGTTGAACAGGCCGCAGGCGGAGCCGCTACTCTACGGCCTCTTCACCTTCCTCGCCGACCGCCTCAACCCCCAGCAAATGCGTAGCTGCAGGCATTTCCGAAGTGAATGACACCTTGAAGACGCAATTCATCTTCAGAATCAACAAGGGCAAAGAAGCACTGCACGAAAGCATCAACCTCCATATGCCTCCAGCGGTCCGTCCCGTCCCATTTCAGAACATTCTGTACATCGGAGACGGACTTACGGATGTCCCCTGTATGACGGTCATCCGCAAGAATGGCGGCTACGCTATAGCGGTCTATGAGCCGGCTGCTACAAAGGGTCTCAGAACATGCAAGGAATTGTTGAAGGCCGGCCGGGTAGATTTCGTAGCCCAAGCAGATTACAGAAAGAATAAAGAGGTTGACCGCTTGGTAAAACTGCTGTTAAATAACATCGTCGAAGGCATTCGGTACGCAAGGGAATCGTTCGATCAGTCGAACAAGTATCTCTCATGAGGGAAATGAGGTTGAAAGTGAGCAAAGCCACTTCCGGAGCCAAAAAGTGTGCGTCCGCCAGCACTACGGTGTCCAAGAGTGTCAAGACGAACATTACGGCAGCCTCAGTGGGAGCATCAGCCTTGCCATTTGCGCATAGGACCCCGACCCAACTTCATGCTTCAACATATGCGCTCAAGCGGAGATGAGGCGACTCGGCGGGCGCGTGAAGAGTCGGAGATATAGAGTCAGCGTTTTCATCCTCTTCGGGTGGGCCGAAGCCTCATGACTGGCGACGTGGGAATGATAGAGAGAGTGTGAGGTCGGCGTATTACGAAAAGATCTCGCGCTCGACCTCGCCTAAGTAGAAGCGGCCATCGTTGCGCATGAAGTGCAGGATGGCATCAAGCTGCTGGTCGATGAAGGCCCGCTCGTTGGAGACCACCGCCATGCCCAGGACCGCGCTGGTGTGGCTGTCCTGGTGCTCGACCTCGGAGACCGAGACATTGAACCGGCTCTGCAGCCGCCCGATCACCGCCTTGACGATGTGGCGCTTCTCCTTGAGCGAGCTGACGCCCGGCAGAAACATCTGCGCCTTCATAACGCCAACCAGCATCGATCTTCTCCTCAACTGACGCTTAACCGCAGAGGGCGCGGAGGACGCAAGAGGCAGCGGCGTGTCTCACGCGACTGAAGTCAGACACCCTCATCTCTTCCCTGCGACCGTCTGCGACCTCAGCGGTTGGAATCCGTTCATGGAACTGCTCTCCTGGCGAAGATACCCGCCGGCGTGAGCCGGGTCAACCGTGGCCTCGGCGGGCGGAAGGCCGATGACTGCATTCATCAATCAGAAGTCATCCATCATCAATTCCAACGCCCCGGGTCTTGACCCCGGTCAGGCGATGTGATATAGAAGGAAATTGAGCGGGCGGACTGTGTTTCGGGTCCAGTCGCCGCCGAAATGCGAAGCAACGGGACGGAGGAATCACGCGGGTGTGCAACCAAGCGAATTCCTGCTGTGAAGCGGCGGATGCGTGCTCTGCGGCGTGGCCGCAGCAGATTGAGGCACTCTATTCTGAAGGAGGACTCCCATGCAGAAGCGATGGACTTGTTGCGTCTTGCTAGTTGCGTCACTGGCGGTGATCCCGGGGAGCACGGCCTCCAGCGCGTTCGATCCCCTCACGGACCCGAACCTCCTTGGCTGGTGGAAGTGCGATGAGGGTTCGGACGCGGTGGTCGCCGACTCATCCTCCAACCAGCGCGACGGGACCTTCGTCATGGGCCCTGCGGCGTGGACCACGGGCGCCTCGGGCAGCGCCATCAGCATCTCCGGCGAGACCCTTGTCGAAGTCCCGCCGCTGAATCTGACGCTGACCCAGGCCACGATGGCCGGCTGGATCCTGCCGAACGGCGTCCAGTCGGACTGGTCGGCCGTCCTCATGCACCGCCCGTTGGCGCACGGCCTGTGCCTGCTGGGCAGCCGGCAACTGGCCTATAGCTGGAACGATGACCCGGCCTCCTGGGGCTATCGCGGCACCGCCTCCTACGCGGCCGATGAGTGGACCCACTGCGCGGTGACGGTCGATCCCACCAAGGCGACCTTCTACGTCAACGGCGCCCCGATTTGCACCAACACGCTGAACCATGCGTCCGCCCAATGGAACAGCCCGGTCTGGTTCGGGGGCGACCGCACCTACACCGGCTCGCGCCACATGAACGGCGCGCTGGACGACATCATATTCTTCAGCCGGGCCCTGACCGCGGCGGAGGTCAAGTCCCTGGTCCCACCGCAGCTCAAGGCCCGCAAGCCCAGTCCGGCGGACAAGGCCCTCGGCGTCACCATGCCGCTGCTGCAATGGACTGCGGGCGATACCGCTGTATTCCACAATGTCTATCTCGGCACGAGCGCGGACCTGACCGAGGCCAATCTCGTCGCGGCGCACCAGCCTTTCACCATGTATTACGCCGCAGCGGGACTCCAGCCGGGTACCACGTATTACTGGCGGGTCGATGAGATCGAAGCGGACGGGACCACCATCCGCACTGGCGACCTCTGGAGCTTCCTCGCCCAGGATGTAAAGGCGTACCACCCCGCTCCGGCGGATGGCGCTGTAGGCGTCGCCGTGGCGCCGGTCCTGACGTGGCTGCCGGGCCAGGCCGCGACCAAGCACCACCTGTATTTCGGCACCAGCGCCGATGCCGTCGGCCAGGGCGGCGCGGATGCGGATAAGGGCGAGTTGACCGATGCCACCTTCACGCCCGCCGCACTCGAAAGCATGACCACCTACCACTGGCGGGTGGATGAGATCGTGGCCGGCGGCGCCGTCAAAGCCGGTCCGGTCTGGCGGTTCACCACCTGCCTGCCCGTCGATGATTTCGAAAGCTACACGGATGATGAGGGCAGCCGCATCTACGAGAACTGGATCGACGGCTGGACCAATGGGACCGGCTCGACGGTCGGCCACACCCAGGCCCCGTTTGCCGAGCAGACGGTCGTGCACGGCGGCAAGCAATCGATGCCGCTGGACTATAACAACGTCAAGTCGCCCTTCTACAGCGAGGCCGAGCGGGAGTTCTCGCCCGTGCAGGATTGGACGGTCAATGACGCCAATACGCTGGTCCTGGAGGTCCGGGGCCGGTCATCCAATGCCGCCGCGACTCTGTACGTGGCGGTGGAAGACGCCGCCAAGAAACTCGCCGTCGTCGCCCATCCCGACGCCACGGTGGTAAAGATGGCCCAGTGGATCGAATGGAGGATCCCGCTGAGCAGCTTCACCGGCGTGAACTGCGCGAAGGTCAAGAAGCTGTACATCGGCGTGGGCGACCGGGGCACGCCAACGGCGGGAGGCGCCGGCCGCCTCTTCATCGACGACATCCGCGTGTTCCGTCCATAACCCGCGCGCAGGTGATGGACGGCCGGCACGCGCGGGGGCCGGCCGCCGGCCCTGATCTCACGGGGTGGGTTCGGGGGCAGGCTTGGCCGGGGGAGCGGCTCTGGGTGAACGCCACTTTTCCTGTCGGATCGACTCGGTCCAGATCGCGTTGGACTGCTCTTCGGAGCCGCTGAACGGCTTGTCCGTGCCTCGTGATTTGCGGTAGGCCGCATTGGTGATGACTTTTGACATTTTACACCTCGGATCAGGCGACGCAGTCCGCACGAAGTGCTGCGATGTGCTTTCCTCCGGGCGGCTCGCTTGAATCCCTGTTTGTTCAACATGTATTGTAGACTCCCGGCCGCCCGGCGTCAATCACTAATTTGGAATATACAGGTCCAAAATGTGCCCGCCGGCCGCAGGCCACCCCCAAAGCGCCGTCGCAGCTCCCGGAATCCGCCTTTTCGCCCCCGAAAACGCCGATATCCAGTCGCACACACGAATTCCTGCCGACGACATTTATTCTTGTGGTTTCGTCAACGCCGAACTTGGGGCGGACGGCGAGCCCCAGCCGAAGGACCGTGGCGCATTGATGGCCGGCTACCGGTTACCCCTTCGAACCGCAGATTTCGCCGATTGACGCAGATTCTCTTTTGTCATTCCCGCGTAGGCGGGAAGCGGCAATCTCGTCACCTCTGCCTCGCCGACTACCGACTACTGACTACCGGCTGCCGCTCTTCTGGCTACCGGCCACTGCTCTTCCGGCCCGGATTCACACGGGAGGAACACGGATTCGCTAGGAAGAAGTACCAGACGCCTTCAGTCCTCCAGCAGATCGCCACCACTGTTCCTCATTAGTAGTTGATGCGTCCGGCGCCTCTTCGTCACCAGGAGCCCAGCTCTGAAATCACCTCGCTGATCGTCTGCGAGCGCGCCGTCAGAAACGAGGAGTAGTCATCTTTCAATGCAGCATCGAATGCTGCTTCTGATATCAGGTTCGAGGCAAGCCACTCCTCAAGATTGTCGCCTGCCATTGATTGCGTCTCCTTGAGGTAGTCTGAAGGAGCACGGTTGGACACTCGCTTGTTGCTTACAGAGCTGAGCATGATTATGTTGGCCAGGCAGTTGGCACGGTTCGCATCGACGCCGAGTCCCTTTAGGTAGTCCCTTGGAAACAGATGATGGTATTCCTTCGAATTTGTCCAGGCAAGGGATTTGGTCACATCTATGTACTGGCCCGTCAGAATGTCGTGCGGCGAATGATGGGCCAAGATTATCGCAAGCGTCTTAGCGTGCGCGCTGTCGGTGCGGAACGGTTTATCTATCCAGATAGCCGCATTTGGCTTGTACGCAGGCACTTTGATTTCGCTGGCCGTTCCTGCAACAAACGCAGCAACTGCCGCCTGATCTCGCGCCATCTCCCCCGTATTCCAGCCAGAGAAGTAGCCACCTGAAGCGGTCCGCCAGAACCACTTTCGAATTTCAGCGTACTGTGCGGCGGTCGGCGTGGGCAATAGACGGAATATCTCCGAGAGGACGACCACTTGGTTTGCGTAAGGGATGACGGAGTCGCTCGGAATCCGAATCTGGGTCACGAGAAAATCAACCGTCTTCTCGTATGCAGCTTGGGAGTCAGCCGTCGCTCGCTTCAGAACCTCCGCAGAATGCTTGCGCAAGCTATCAATACTCTCCACTGAGAACCCTCCTCCAGCCGCGGCAGACATCGTGCGTAGTACAACCTTCCGATCCAAGCCCCCAAACTCTTTTGCGCTCAACGCGTCCCGAACACTGTCAATGGCATCAATGAGGTCGAACTCTTGGCTCCATGTGGCCGCACGCATCAGATCGACGATGGTAAGGCGAGTCCCTGTGCTGTTGATCCGCTCGAAGATGGGTGCAACATCCCGGATAGACATGTCTCCCAGCGTTACGACAGCCACCTTGTAATCTTTGAACCGGTTGAATAGAGAATCAGCGTTGACCTTCAGGACATCCCTGTCAGGAGCAGTAAGTGAATCAAGAGTTGCGTAGTACTTATAGAAGACAGCTCCATCCGACAACTTATTCATGCGAACTTGGTGTTGAGGCGGATCTCCCAGCGTGTCGAGATGGACAAAGGCTCGATTGCGAAGATCATAAGCGATATTCCACATGCTGTTTGGATCTGGTCCATTCCAGTACAAAGCGCCACAGATCGTGGAAAGGCGTTGCTGTCCATCCAGAAGATAATTCACCGGATAGTCTGGTTTAGGTAGGTTAATCTCTAAGTAGGTAGCCAAAAGTTTTCGCACGAATGGTTCTCTTCGCGTGTATGATGGGCTTCATGCGAAAAGCGAAGAGTGCCTCAGAGCGCGGTTTCGACCGATATGATAAACGTCGTCTGACCCGGG
>JAMCWO010000177.1:0-23481 GCA_023481165.1 Planctomycetota bacterium
CCGTCCGGCCGAAGCGGGTCAACGTGCCCATCAGATCTTTCGTGCCGACGAACCCGGTGGACAGCCGCCAATTATGGTCGCGGATGTTGTCCACCAGGTACTGGAGGGCCCGCTCTCTTTTTTCCTGCGGGAGCAGATCGAAGGCCAGGGCCAGGACGTAAACCGTCTGTGTGTCGCCTTTGATCCGCCCGTCCGCTGAGACGTAGGCGTCGTTGAACGCCTGGCGGATCTGCTGGAAAAGCTCCGTATACTTCTGGGCATCCTCGCTCTTGCGCAGCACATCGGCGATCTCCGCGACGAGCTTCGTGCTGCGGGCGAAATATGCCGTAGCGAGCACATCCTTGGGCGTGTCCGCCTTGATGCTCAGCCAATCGCCGTAGCCTTCGGCGGGCCGCAACAGGCCCTTGCATGTCCCTTTGCAGTACTCGATCCATTTCTGCATGGCGTCGTAGTGCTCGGCCAGAACGCGGGTGTCGCCGTAGACCTGATAGATCGTCCACGGGCAGATGACGCCGGCATCGCCCCAGGCGGCGGTGCCGCCGCCCATCGCCACCCGCCGCGGCGAGACATCGGAAAAGCCGCCGTTGGGCAATTGGGCATCTTCGACATCCACCAGCCATTTGGTGAAGAACGCCGCGACATCCGTGTTGTACGTGGCCGTGCGGACGTAGATCTGGGCATCGCCCATCCAGCCCAGCCGCTCATCGCGCTGGGGGCAGTCGGTGGGGATGTCGATGAAGTTGGCCCGCTGCGTCTGGCAGATATTGCGGTACAGGGTATTGGCCGTGTCGTCCGAGCATTGGAAGCTGCCGACGACCGGGGTGTCGGAGGTCAACTCGATGCCGGTGATCGCATCGAGAGGCGGCCGGCCGGGATAGCCCGTCACCTCGACGTACTGGAAACCGTGGAACGTGAAGCGGGGCTGCCAGGTCTCCTTGCCGTTGCCTTTGCAGAGGTAGGTGTCGGTGGCCCGGGCGCCGCGCAGGTTGGTCGTGTAGATCGTGCCGTCGGGATTGAGCCGCTCGGCGAAGCGCAGGATGATCTTCTGGCCCGGTTGGGCTTTGCGAACCGTCAGGCGGACAAAGCCGGCGAAGTTGGTGCCCATATCGTACACGTAGGCGTCTTCCTGCGGCTTGGTGACCTTGGTCGGCTGGATCTCCCGGAACCGGCGGACCAGGACGCCGGGATAAGACTCGATCTTGAGGGAGACACCTTCGACGGCATCGACCAGTGGCCAGGGGTCGTCCTGGAAATCCGCCGTGCTCCAGTCGGCGATCTCCTTACGGGCGTCGTAGGTCTCACCCATCAGGAAGTCGCCTTCGAGAATGGGGCCGGTCGCGGCCTTCCAGGCCTTGTCGGTAACAATCGTCTCGGCGCTGCCGTCGGTGTACTCGATCTGAAGTTGCGCCGCGAAGCGGGGGTTCTTGCCGTAGTGGTCGCGGATATGTCCCCAGCCGATGTGGCCGCTGTACCACCCATCGGCCAGAATGCCGCCGATGGCGTTGAAGCCTCTTTTGACGTGGTCTGTCACATCGAATGTGTTGTAGTAGACGCGGGTATTGTAGTCGGTCCAGCCGGGAGTGAAGTAGGCAGCGCCGACCTGCCGGCCGTTGAGATACAACTCGTAGTTGCCCAGCGCCGAGGCGTACACGGTCGCCCGTTTGATGGGCTTCACCAGGACGAACTGTTTGCGGAGGAACTGCGCCGGGGGCAGGAACAGCTCGCCTGAAGTGACGTTGACCTTGCCCCACGGGTTGATGCCGTACGCGCCGACGATCTGGACGGTCTGCCAACCCTCGGCGTCGAAATCGACGTTCGTCCAATCGGGCGCTGTCGTACCGGACGTGCGCCACGTCCCATCGGAGACGATTGTGGTGGGACTGCCTTCGGTGAACTGGAGCTTGAGGACCGCCAGCAGGCCCGCTGGATTCGGTGCGGCACCTTCATTCGTCACCTCGATCGCCAGCACGTTCCTGCCCTGGCGCAGGTGCTCCTTGACATTGATCGCCGCGGCTTCCTTGAAGTTGCTGCCGTTGTGAACTTGCCGGCCGTTCAGGAACAGCTTGAAGCTGTTGTCGGCGGTCACGACGCACATGGCCGAGGCCAACGCGCGGCCTGCGGGGATCGTGAATTCTCTGCGGAAGTACCGGGTTCCCAAAGGGGCGCTCCTGGTGGCGTTTTCTCCGGGCGACCAGATCCAGGAGGCCCCCGTCAGTTCCGGCGTGGGGGCCAGCGCCTCGCGCTTCCGGGAGGCATCGAAACCGATCCATTGGGCCTTCCATTCGCTCGGGTTCAGCAGACCCATCGTCCAGACAGCGGGCTTGCTCCACGAGGTAGGCCGATCCGCGCCATCCCAGATGCGCACCTTCCAATAGCACCGCATCCGGGAGGCCAGCGGCCGGCCGCCGTAGACGACCTGAATCGACCGACTTGACGTGACCTTGCCGCTGTCCCACAAGTCGCCCCGCCCGTCGCTGAGGAACTCCGGATCGCTGGCCACCAGGATCCGGTAGGCGGTTTGCACCTGGGCTCGCTCTTCTGACTGGAGGGTCCAGCTCAGCCGCGGTTGCACGACGTCGATCCCCAGGGGATCCACCAGGTATTCGCACCGCAGATTCGCGGGCACCAGCTTGTCCGGGGGCAGGCTCTCGCTTGCCTGGGCCACCCCCAGCGATCCGAAGCAAACGGCCGCCACCATCGTCAGCAGAATTGGATTGGACGTTCTCATCGCATGGCCTCCAGAAGAAAGTGCGAAGTGTGATGTTTGATGTGTGATCTACGAGCAATGAAATCAACAATCACAAATCAAAAATCAAACTTCAAAAATCAAATCTCATCCACCCTTTTGATCCGGCCCCCGACCCGAAGGCGCCGTTGGCTTGGTCTGGGCCGTGCCGCCGTAAATGAAGCGCAATTGGCCCACGTTGGGCACCCACCTGAGCGTGATCAATCCGTTGAGCAAGCGCAGCGCCGCGTTTTGACGGTTGTTGCTCAGGAACGTCTTGAGACTCTGCGGCCAAGGGAGCCCGAAGCCGCTCGGCCAATAGACAAACAGGGCCCGGCCCACCAGGTAATAGCGGGGCACGACGCCCGCTCGGGGCGGGGCCCAGCCTTTGCTGGCGATGTCCGGCTGCCCCCACCAGCGGGCATCCTCGCTGTTCGGGCTGTTGTCGCCCAGCACGAAGAACTCGTCCTGGTTCAGTTTGAAGGGCTTGCCCTCGATGGCCCGGCCGCCGCGCGCGCCCTGACCATCGCTGGTGTAGTAGATGTCGCGGAACAGCGCGATATGCGCGAGGGTGAGCTTCCCGGCGCCGAAGATCTCCGCCCGCGGCGGCGAGGCAGACACTTGGTCCAGCGCTTGGGGAGACCGCCCCAGGTCGACGGAGAGCTCCTGGTTATTGAACTCGAACAGCAATTGATGGTCCACATCGGCGAACTTGACGAGCGTGAACGCACCGGCGGACGGGGGCGGGACCTCGCGGGAAGCCAGAATGGTCTCTTGGCCGTCGCTGACCTTGGCCAACGTCATCCGGCCGGACAAGTCCAGCCGGGCTCGGTAATCGATGTCATATTTGCTCAGCGTGATGCCGATCGAGCCTTGCGAACTCGCCGGTTGCACGTAGAAATGCATCATCAAATCGCTGCACATCGGCATGCGGCCGTAGTTGTATGTTTCGTTGTAGGCATAGGTGGCCGCAAAGCCGTTGGCCGAGGGGCTGCCATAGGTGATCGTGCTGGTCTGGTCTGCGGAACTGTCGAGCACCAGCCGCGTCGGGTCTTTGTCGCCGATCTTCCAGGCGGAGCCCTCCAGGTTGAAGGGCACCTGCCAGCGATGCCCGTTGAAACCCCCGCGCTCATTCGGATTGACCGGCTGGAAGTTGTTGTCGTAAATCGGCATCCAGAGTTCCCTCTGGACTTCCGGCGGCTTGCGGGCGATCAAGCCATTGATGTAGACGTCGCCGTCGATGATCTCAATGGTGTCGCCGGGCAGCCCGATCAGCCGCTTGATGTAGTTTTCCGTGGGATTGATGGGATTCTTGAAAACGATGACGTCCCAGCGTTTGGGGTCCACGAACTGATAGATGCATTTGAGCACCAGGATCCGGTCGCCGTTGGCCACCGGCACTTCCTCATGGGCGGGCGTGTAGAAGCCGCAGCTTGGACAGCGGGTTTGCTGGCGCAGGGGCACCGGCCCGGACGGCACGGTATCCTCGGGCATGCCGTAGTACGAGGGCACGAATCCGTGGTCGTAGGCGTAGCCGCACTGTGGGCAGCGCAGCCGAAAATGCGCCCCTTTGAGGGTGTCCGCCATGCTGCCGGTCGGAATCCGGAAGGCCTCCATGACGAACGCCCGGAAGACGAACGCCAGGATGAAGGCGGTAATCAGCCATTCGAACGTGTTGGCAATCTCGGTGGCGCGATCCTTCTTCTTCGCCGAAGGCTTTTTCGGTTCCACCTTGGCGGGTCTGTTCTCGGGCATCGACTCCAGTCCTATCCGCTACTGTTTCTTTCACCGATTTTCCGCGGCGCCTGCGCGTCGCACCATCCCCGGTACGAGGCGCACCCGACGCATGCACAGGCAGATCATTATGCCGCCAAGCACGCTTGCGGTCAACCGTGGCACGCGGTTGGGCCAAAGGGTTTTTTCCGTTGTTCTCCCCGGGACCGCCCCTCCCGATGGGCTTTGGGAAAGCAGCCGCTCAGGATACCGACGTTGGGAAGCCCATCGCGGGGGGAAATTTTTTGGCCAAATGCACTTGCCGCATCGAAGTCTTTGTTGTATAGTGGTTTGCGGACGTTTGTGGTTCGGTTCCGGTGGCATTGTGTCCGGCTGTTGCGGGATTGTACCGCGGGGCAAATCGCCAAGAAGGGCGTTCAGAGTTGCCCAATGCGATCCGTCGCGTGGGAGGACTCGCGTCGGTTTCGCTCTTTTGAGTGAGGTAACCTATGTCAACAGTCACGAAGAAAGAACTTATTGATCGCATTGCAGAGCGCACCCAGGCCAAGCGGGTGTCCGTCAAGCGGATCGTTCAGACCTTTCTCGATGAGATTGTGACAGAGTTGTGTCAGGATAACCGTCTGGAATTCCGGGATTTTGGTGTTTTTGAGACGCGCACACGGGCGTCCCGCACCGCGCAGAACCCCAAAACGCTGGCGCGGGTGGATGTCCCGATGAAGCGGACGGTGAAGTTTAAGATGGGCCGGCTCATGAGGGAAAACCTGATAGCTTCTGCCCGCGCCGCAGCGCAGGCGAAGCCCAGCATGTAAAGGCGATGATCGTTGCGGCCGCGCCGGGTCGCCGGCGAGAAGGCGGGTCGTCCCGCAGGTCTTCCAAAGGAGCCTTATATGGTGGAAGGAAAGGTCAAGTGGTTCAACCCCAGGAAGGGGTATGGGTTTATCGGGACCGACGACGGCCGCGATGTCTTCGTGCACTATTCCAGTATTGCCGGGGGCGGGTTCAAGACGCTCGATGAGGGAGATACGGTTCAGTTCGATGTGGTGGAGGGGGAGAAGGGGCTCAGGGCTACCAACGTCGTCTGCAAGTCCCCCTCGGAAAAGCAGCCCTCCCCGTAGCTATGATCGATGGTGAATGTCAATCTGGTCTTGACTGTAGTGTCCTGGTACTCAACAAGCACTACATGGCCATTCGTATTGTCGGTGCCAGACGTGCCTTCTCCCTGCTGTGCCGCGACCTGGCGGAAGTGGTCTCGCTGGAAAAAGACACCTACGCCAACTACGACTTCAAAAGCTGGTGCGAAGTCAGCCGGTTCCGGCACGAGTTCGAGCCGAACGCCTACGACTGGGTCTCGACGGTGAACTTTTACATCGCGGTGCCGCGGATCATCCGGCTGCTGTGCTACGACCGCCTGCCGCGGACCGAAGTCAAGTTCAACCGCCGCAACATCTTCGCCCGCGACAAGAACCATTGCCAGTACTGCGGCAAGCGCTTCCCCACGACCGAATTGTCTCTGGACCACGTCGTCCCCCGCACCATGGGCGGCAAAGCGACCTGGGACAACATCGTCTGCGCCTGCACCAACTGCAACGTGAAGAAGGGGGGCCGGACGCCCAAGCAGGCCGGCATGACCCTGATCCAAAAGCCCCTCAAACCCAAGCACAACCCCATGCTCCACATCCATCTGGGCACCCCGCGGTATGGCTCCTGGAGGCAATTCCTCGACCACGCCTATTGGTCCGTCGAGCTGAAGTAGGCTTTTTCTCCTTGACTATTTTGCCGATATAAGGCTGTATGATAGTTTGCGTTGCTTCCAGTGGGGTGGGTCACCGCCGGACCTCGCCGGGTGCAATCGGTGGACCCAGAGTGTCTGGTTAGGGTGGTCATGTCTATGACGGTTATGGCAACGGAGAAGGAAAGCATTTCATTTTCCTCGTTTTTCAGTCCCGCCGAAGTGATTTGTCAGATTCAGGAAACCGACCGTGATAAGGCCCTCTTGGATCTGCTCCGCTTGGTGGCGGCCCAACATGGGATCGGCAATGTTGAGGAGGCCCATGCGGCGGTCCTGGAGAGGGAAAACGATCTTCCGACGGTAGTCGCCCCGGGCCTGGCGATGCCGCATGCGCGACTCGATACCATCGACGAGATCGTGGTGGCAGTGGCCACGTCCCGGACCGGCATCGTCTACGACCCGGCAAAGCCCGATAACCGTGTCAAACTCATCGTCTTGACCTTGGCGCCGAAAGCGGCGCCGGGGGCCTATCTCCAGGCGCTCGGCTGTCTGGCCAGAATCTGCCAGGACCCCTCCACGGCGGACGTGGTGGCCGGCTTCGCGACGCCGGACGAAGTCTGGGCTTTCTTCGATCAGGGCGGTTTGGTACGTCCGGACCGGCTCTATGGCGGCAAGGTCATCGACCCCGCCCAAGTGAAGAAGCTCCTGCAGCAGTAGCCTCACATCACCGGCGCATAGATGTCGGTCAGCAGTTCCTCCGGGGAGACTTTGCGCGGGTCGTTGCGATAGACCTCGCGGGTCGGCCCCGCGACCTTCTTGTGATTCTCCGCGATCCAGGCAAACAGCGTCTTGTAGGCTGTGGCCGATTTCTCGTACGGTCCCTTGTGGGTAATTTGGGCCATTGGCCCCCCGGGCAGTTCGTAGCAGTCGATTTCCTTATTGCCTTCGATTTCGCCGGAGACGGGGACCACCACCTCCACGTCGGCATTATGCTGCAAGTTGACCTTGACGACTTCCTTGGGCGTCTCATGGCAAACGAAGACCGGCGGTCCGGCGATCTCGGCCCCGCTGGACTCGATAAATTTGTGGATCTTCGCGATCATCGGGCGGATCTCGGCGTACGTGCCCCGTTTGCGCATCCCCATCACCAACTGGGGCTCGACGTTGCTGATGCTGACCTCGCTCATCACACGATCTCCCGGGAGTTTGAAGCTGGAGGTTTGAAATCCGGCTTGAGGCTTCAAACCTGCCACTTAACACTCTCTTTACTGAGCATCCGATCCTGCCGGCCCAGCAGCATTGTAGCAATGATTCCCGGGTGTGAACAACCCATTTTTGCCCTTTTCGGGCGGTGATGTAGGGGCAACCCCCGTGGTTGCCCGCCCGGGATGGGCAGGCACCCGGCCTGCTCCTGCAGGAATCTGCGAATTATTCTGATGGACGGGGGCTTGACGGCCATCCGGATGCACGCGATAATAGCATGGATTTCGCGGATGTGGCGGAACTGGCAGACGCGCAGGCTTCAGGTGCCTGTGGGCTTACGCCCGTGTAGGTTCGATTCCTATCATCCGCATTGGAGCCGAACATGCGAGGTTGGCGGAATTCTCTTGCTGTTGTGCTTCTTCTGCTTTGGGCTGGCGGGATTTCCTGTCTCAGGGCCGACTGTTCTTCGAGCCGGCCGTGCGGGCCCACGTGGTCGCCGTCCAGTGGGATTTCCAAGTAATCGAGGCCGTGGACGACCAGGGAAGAACTGTCCCCGTGGTGCCGATCCCACCGTCAAAGCTGCGCTGGAACAGTGTCGGCCAAGTCGAAGCGTACCTTCCTGAACAAGAGCCACCTGCCAACCGCATCGTAAAAATGCGGGTCAAGACGGCGGTTGCCTACCGCGCAGTGCTGCCGCAGGGGGATCAGGCCGGGGCTACGCTCCCTGTACCGGCAATTCCTTTCAAGCCTCCTATGACCTCCTCACCGGCCGGATTCCCTGCGGGTGTTGAGATCGTGCCTTTCGAGCTGACCTTCCGCGATCTCCCTATCGTAGAGCGACCGCCGCAGAACCGCTGAAGGACCTCACGCCATAACATCGGTGCCGAAGCCGCCTGTTTCCTGCTGACCGACCATCTCTGCTAACGAAAACAGCCCGGATGGGCCGATAAACGGAGTAGGTGGTGCGGGTGAAGTCCGCCGTGCCGCTGCGCGTCGAGGTGTGCGCTTGCGGGGTCCGACGCGCTGGATGACACTTTATGATTGAGATCCTCAAGAGCTTCGAGCAGGTGGCGAGCCGGTTCAGCCCGCCGGTGCTGATGGTGCCGGGGCTGGTAATGGTTGCGCTGGGCCTGGTGGCATGGCTGGGCGGGATGTGCGTGCGCCGGCCGATACTGGCGTTGTTTGGGGCGGCGGCCGGGGCGATGGCTGCCATGCTCGCACAGGGGTGGAATCCGGTTGTCGCCGGTTTGGCCGCCCTCGCCGGGGCGCTGTTCGGCGCGCTGCTGCCGCGGTTATCCGCGGCCCTCCTGCTGGCCGCGGTGGGAATGGCTGTGGCTCTGGTCGTCATGACCAGACCGTCTGCTGTCCTGGAGCCTAAACCCATGTCCAAGTTGCCGGAGGCAGGACAACAGCAGGAAGAACTCACGGTGGGTGAGAGCCTCGATGCGGTCCATGCCTATGCCCTCAACATCGCAGACGGCATCCGATCCGCCTTCTGCGCGCTGGAGCGGCCCAGCCAGGCCCTCCTGGCCGCCATCGGGTTCGTGTTGCTGGTGCTGGGGCTGTTTCTCGTACGGTTGACCGGGGCTTTGACGTGCTCCGCCCTGGGGACAGCGCTGGTCTTCGCGGGTTTGACCGCCTTGCTGATCCTCAAAGGTTCGGACCCGATCACCCTGATGGAGCGCCAGGGGAGGCTCTATGGCCTGGTCCTGCTCGGCATGACGGCGTTCGGCACGCTGGAGCAACTGGTGCTCTGCCCATCGCCCCGGCGAGGGCACAGGGGCGGGGCTGAGAAGACCGATTCCAGGGAGGAGGAATCCGGACACCATAGCCGCAGCGCCGCAGCGCGTCGGAGGTGGAAACACTAGAAGAGATAAATGGCGCTACCTCGGTGGCGAGGCAAGCAACGTGGTTTTCGAGGAGGTCTCCCCGACGTGGGGACAGATAGGAGTATCTGATGAGTAGTCTCGCAGGCATTTGGCAGATGGTATTGATCCTGGCGCAGCAGACGGCCCAGCAAGCGGCTCAGCCGCCGGCGACCCAGCCGCAAGTCACACCGATGGTCGCCATGTGGCAGCATGTCAGCACTCTCGACGTGGTCGAGGCCCTGACGTTCATTTCGTTCGGCGTCGTCTGCCTCTTCTACGGCTGGCGCATCTTCAAAATTCTGGTGGCGATCTGCTTTGGGCTGCTCGGCCTGCTCGTGGCGATCTGGGCCAACGAGCAGTTGATCGGGGGCAGCGTGGTCTGGTTGGCGATGATCTGCATTCTGTTCTTCTCTATCTTGTCCATCCCCTTCATGCGCTGGGGGGTCAGTTTCCTGGGCGCCCTCTCCGGCGGGATCCTGACTACCGGGGTGACGATGGCCTTCGGCCTCGGCGACCAGCGGCTGCTGCTGGCCGGCGGTCTGATCGGTCTCGTCGCCGGGGGCATGATCTCCTTTATCGTCTTCAAGATTGCCGTCATCCTTTTCACCAGTCTCGGCGGCAGCGCGCTCGTCGCCACCGGGTTGCTGGGCGTGCTCCATCAGAACACCGACCCCCAGAAGCTGGAGCTGTTCGCCTCCGACTACCGTTGGTTCCTGCCGGTCCTGATCCTTGTTCCCATGGTCCTCGGTTTCGTTCTGCAGTATCGCTTCATCAAAACCTCGCAGGATTGGAGCGTCTGAAAATTCAGCAATCCGCAGGCGGCGATTAGGCAGAAAGCCAATCCGCCACGGGCGCAGGCCACCTCTATCATCCAAAGCACGTTCAGTCGTTCCGTGTGGCGGATGCCTTGTCCGTCATGCGGATAGGGCGCGTGCCCGGGAAGAGAGGAATTGCCATGGCCTTCCACCCGCTCCAGGAAAAGGGAATCCCGTTCGAGCGGCAAGTCCGGAATTGGGACGAGTTGAACGTGCGCCCCTACGACAAGGACGAGGTCCATCCCTACACGCGGACGCGGATCATCCTGATGAATGGCATCGAGGTGGAGGCGGCGCTGTTCGGCCATCAGATGGCGCGCCAGGTGGATGCCTACGATCTCAAGCAGAAGCTCGCCCAAGTCCGCCGGATCGAGCAGCAGCAACAGAAGACGATCAACTGGCTCATCCCGGCGGATGAGTCCACGCTGGAGGTTACGCTGGGCTATGAGCAGGTGGCGGTGGACCTTACGGCGTGGCTGGCGCGAACCGAACCCGACGAAAACGTCAAGAACGCCCTTAGCTTCGCCCTGATCGAGGACTTCGATCATCTCTATCGTTACTCGAATCTGATGAGCCTGATGGATGGCAAGGACCCGGCGCGGGTGGTGGGCGAACTGACGGAGATCTTTCCCGGCCGGCCTACGGTTGCCGAGCATCGGCATCCGCTCGACTCCATCCGCAATCACTACGACAAGGACCGGGCCGACATCCTGACGAAGCTGCACGTCCTGACCATCGTCGCCGGCGAGCAGCAGACCATGAACTTCTACATGAACGTCGGCAACCACCCCGAGATATCCGTCGGCCGGGGCCTGTACCAGGAGATCGCCCAGATCGAAGAGCAGCACGTCTCGCATTACGAGTCGCTGGCCGATCCGCGCGAGACCTGGTTCGAGCGGCTCCTCCTGCACGAGTACAACGAATGCTGGCTCTACTACTCGTTCCTCCAGGAGGAGCCGGACGAGTGCATCCGGGACATCTGGCAGAACCACCTGGACTGCGAGATCGAGCATCTGCACCTGGCGGCCGAATTGCTCGACCAGTACGAAGGC
This sequence comes from Planctomycetota bacterium, assembly GCA_023481165.1. Classification (GTDB taxonomy): domain Bacteria; phylum Planctomycetota; class Phycisphaerae; order Sedimentisphaerales; family Anaerobacaceae; genus PLanc-01. The sequence continues at coordinate 11,127 of JAMCWO010000177.1, forward strand.
CGGGACGCGGAGAGCCTGTTGCCGCCGGAGCTGCCGGAGTTGGTCCGGTTCCAGTCGAACAAGCAGTACGTGCGGAACATTCTCGCGGCACAGATCGATCTGACCGCGGACGGCAACATGTACACGCCGGTCGAGGCTTTGCCCGATTCGCATCGGTACTTCACATGGCAGCGCCTGGCGAATGTCGATGGCTCCGCGCCCAGCCAACGAGTGATCGAGGAGCATATCGACCGGCGCGGGATGGACTATCGGCTGGAAACCGAAGGGCCGCATCCGATTGAGGAATTGCGCGACCGCGCGAAGGTACCTGCCGGCAACCTTTCACCGGCCGCGCCTGAGGCGGTATAGACAGAACCGCGGCGGGCTCTTCCCAACGGTGCCCGGGAAGTCCCGTCGCGTGGGACACAGTTTGGCCACACACCAGAGCAACCTCGGGCCTCCGTCGCCGGGACAGGGGCCCGAGGTTTATTCAGGCACATCGATCTTGCACATGGCACAGAACAAAGGAATCCCACATGTCTTTCCTCTTGCACCCTCACAGTTGGCTCAGATTATAGGACAAGTCGGCGGTGGCAAGCGACGGGGAGAGGGGCCCTTGCGCCCGCCGTAAGAATCGGGCACAACCTGGTCGGGTGTAGCCCGGGCTATCCGCAATTGAGTCTTGCAGGCGGGGGGCGGGGAGTCTATAATGAAACTCCCGTGAGTGCGCCGTCGTATAGGCACAGGCGGACTCACCCGATTTTCGTTGAAAAAGGGCAGAGAGGTTTCCTGTGTTCGAGTCTCTGACGGAAAAATTCAATTCGGTGTTTCGGTCGCTGTCCGGGCGGGGGCGGATCACCGAGGCCAACATCTCCGACGCCATGCACGATGTCCGCAAGGCCCTGCTGGAAGCCGACGTGAACTACAACGTCGTCAAGCAGTTCTGCAAGGACGTGCGGGATAAGGCGATCGGGGCCGAGGTGATCCAGAGCCTGCACCCGGGCCAGATGATGATCAAGATCGTCAACGATGAGCTGACCCGGCTCATGGGCCCGGTGGATACCCGAATCTACTTCGTCTCACCCGGTCCGACGATCATCATGCTGGCCGGCCTCCAGGGCGGCGGCAAAACCACGACCGCCGCCAAGCTTGGCAAGTACCTGCTCTCGAATGGCCGGCACCCGCTGATGGTCGCGGACGACTTGCAGCGGCCCGCCGCTATCGAGCAACTCAAGATTCTCGGCGAGCAGACCGGGATTCCCGTCTACACCGATGAGACAACCAAAGACGCCGTCAAGGTCGCCAAAGACGGTGTTCGCTACGCCAAAGAGCATGGCCAGGATGTGGTCGTGATCGATACCGCCGGCCGGCTGCACGTCGATGAGGAGATGATGGCGCAGGTGGCCGATGTCGCCAAGGCGGTCTCGCCGCACCAGATCTACCTGGTCTGCGACGCCATGACCGGCCAGGATGCCGTCAACTCCGCCAAGGAGTTCAACGAGCGGCTGGAGCTCGACGGCGTCATTCTGACCAAGCTCGACGGCGATGCCCGCGGCGGTGCAGCGCTCAGCGTCAAGGCCGTTACGGGCAAGCCCATCAAGTTCATCGGCGTCGGCGAGAAGCTCGACAAGCTCGAAGAATTCCACCCCGACCGCATGGCCTCGCGCATCCTCGGGATGGGTGATGTCGTCACCCTGGTCGAGAAGGCCCAGGAGCAGTTCAACCAGGAAGAGGCCCTCAAGCTCCAGCAGAAGATGGCCAAGGGCAGCTTCGGCTTCGACGACTTCCTCAAGCAGATGCAGGCGGTCAAGAAGATGGGCGGCATCAAGGATATGCTCAAGCTCCTGCCGGGCATTGGCAGCCAGATGGGCGACCTGGACCTCGACGGCCAAGAACTGGGCCAGATGGAGGCCATCGTCTACTCCATGACGCCACAGGAGCGCCGGGACCCCGACCTGATCGACGGCTCCCGGCGGCGCCGGATTGCGGCGGGCTGCGGCGCGGATGCGAACGAGGTCTCCAGCCTGGTCAAGACCTTCAAGCGCAGCCGCGACATGATGAAGGCCCTCAGCGGCGGCAGCTTTGGGGGGCTCAAGAGCCTGTTCTCCCGCGGCTTCAACATGGAGGCGATGAATGCCGCCATGACCCACGGCCGCAAGATCAAGCAACGCTCCAAGCGCAAACGCGTCATCAAGCGCCACGGCAAGATCAAGAGGATCGAATAGGGCAGCGCGAACACGGCCCGGCATACCGGGCAGAGGGGTCATGGCGCAGAGGGGTTGGAATAGTCGGAGTTCCCGGGGGAGGCGGGGGCGGTCTGGAGGGGCAAAGATCTGTCGGAACGAGCCGGCGGCGCGAACAAATATCGGTCGTTTTGGGTATACTTGGCGCATATAGGTCGGGGGTATTCTGTGTTTTTTTCGCGATCAGGAAGGATCACAAGTTGGACGCCAGAGTAAAAATATCTATCAATGAGTACCTCGAAGAGGTTGCTGAATTCTGCGACGATCGGTATGGTAATCGGGTCCGCGGCCAGTTCCAGGATGCCCAGGGGGCCTGCGAGCTGGCCATGCTGGCGGCTCCGACCGGTGAGGAGTTGGCTCAGCTTCGCCGGGCGGTCGCAATCATGACGCCCCGCGAGAAGCAGAACGCGGAGCGGCTCTCGGACGAGCAGGTCGAGAGGATCGCTGCCGATGCCCACGTGGATCAGGCGAACTTCGCGATCTTTATCAACGGTTATGCCTTGGTCTGTAAACGTGTTTCGTGACCGGTTTGCAGAGTGCCGTTACGGTGTCACTGCCAACGGGTCGCGGAAATTCATTATACGGGTTCGGGTCCCCGCGGGGGCGCTAGCGCACCGGGGAGCCCCTCTCACGAAAGGAACGACATGGCAGTGAAACTGAGAATGGCCCGCATGGGCCGGCGGCACCGTCCCTTCTTCCGGATCAACGCGGTCGAGTCCCACACGCCGCGCGACGGCCGAGTCCTCGAAAAGCTCGGCCACTATGACCCATTGGAGAAGGACGCCACCAAGCAGATCATCCTGAAGCGCGACCGCGTGGAATTCTGGCTGGGCCAGGGGGCTGTCCCCAGCGACACGGTCTCGGAGATCCTGCTGCGCCAGGGCATCAAGCACAAATACGCCGAGGAGAAGGCGGCCCGCATGGCCCAGGCCCGCAAGCTCGCCCACGCCAAAGGCAAGCTCTTCACTGCCACTGAGAGAGTCCGTGCCGAGAAGGCGAAAGCCGCCGCCGAAGCCGCGGCGGCCGCCGAGGCCAAACCAGCGGAGGCAAAACCGGAAACTCCGGCCGCAGGCAGTTAGCGGTTGTAGGGTGGGCTGTGCCCACCACTCGCTGCGATTGGGACGGATCAATGGTGGGCACAGCCCACCTTACGAACTTCCTATGCGGATCGATGTTCTCACGCTTTTCCCGGAGATGTTCGAGTCTCCGCTGAGCTACTCGATTCTGAAGCGCGCCCAGGAGCAGGGGATCGTCGCGATCGCCGTGACGAACATCCGCGACTTCACGACCGATAAATATCACAAGGTCGACGACAAACCGTATGGCGGCGGGCCGGGCATGGTCATGATGCCCGGCCCGCTTTTTGACTGCTTCGAACACGTCGAGAAGCTGGCCCCGCACCGGGGCCGCGTGATCCTCCTGACCCCCCAAGGCCAACGTTTCAACCAGGCCAAAGCGCGTGAATTGGCTGCGGAGGAGCGACTGATCTTGATCGCCGGTCGCTACGAGGGATTCGACGAGCGCATCCGGATCGGCCTCAACGCCGAGCAAATCTCCATTGGCGATTACGTCCTCAACGGCGGCGAACTGGCCGCAATGGTGGTCATCGACGCGGTGGTCCGCCTGCTGCCGGGGGCCCTCGGCGACGAGGATTCGGCGAAGGACGATTCGTTCTCGGTAGGGGCGAATGATCATTCGCCCCTGCTGGAATACCCCCAATACACGCGGCCGGAGGTCTTTCGCGGCATGAAAGTCCCGGACATCCTCCTCTCCGGCGACCACGCCAAAATCGCCCAATGGCGCTGCGAACAATCCCTCGAACGCACCCGGCAATGGCGTCCCGACCTACTGGACGCTGGCGACTTGGGCGAGAGGAGATAGCCAGTGGAGCCTGTCATAGTGAAAACGAGTCGAGCCGCGTTGATCGCGGCAGGGTTGGCCGTCCTCAGCTTGGTGCTCTTTGTGCCCGGCCTGATTGCCGCGCTGGATCCACGTCTTTTGAATCCGGAAGGCAAAGGCATTGGTGCGGTTTCATCCTGGGGTGTGCCGCTGGCGTTTCTTGCCTTTGCGACCGGCGTGGGGGCCATGATCGAGATTGGACTGGCTCACGGGCGGCAAACGGGCCACGGGTTCGCTGTCATTGCAGTGATGGTGCCTATTGCGCAAGTCCTCATAATTCTATGGGTTGGAGTCAATGCCGGCCGCAAAGTCCTTTCCCCCCGTATGTCTTGTGGCACAAACTTATCCGGGATCGGCAGGGCCATGCTCCTGTACAGCAACGACTACGAAGATGCTCTTCCTGTGGCCGGGGCGAAGGGGACCGTATGGGGAGCCTCACTGGGCGACTGGACGGCGCAAGATCGCTCCGCTGCTTTTGGCCTGCGGCCGGATGGCACGGGCGGACAGGCAACGATTGCTTCCAGCCTGTATCTGTTGGTCAAGTACACAGAGGTGACGCCAAAGACCTTCGTCTGCAGAGGAGAGCGGGGGACACGTCCGTTCGATCCGAATGAGCACCTCCCCGGTCGCACGAAGCTGGCCGCGCTCTGGGATTTCGGTCCCGATCCGAGCCGGCATTGCAGCTACTCCTACGATATGCCCTACGGCACATATCGGCGAACAATCAGTGCGGAGCCCGCTATGGCCGTGGCCGCCGACCACAACCCTTGGATCGACGGCCTGTTCTGGAAGGCGACCAATTTCTCGAAGTTCCGACCCGCGGGCACGGACAAGCAGCAGCGGATGGGCAATGCGGTCGCCCACGCGCTACAAGGACAAAACGTTCTATTTCTCGATACGCACGTCGAATTCCAGAAGCGGCCTTATTGCAGCCTTGATGATGACAACATCTACACTTCCTGGGACGGCATCGACAAAACACGCGGTAAGCCACCCAAGTTGGGCAGCCAGCCTGCCGATGCCAGAGACTCCCTCCTCGTCAACGACCCACCCGCGTCACGAAAGTAGGGTGCGTATCACGCACCATTCCACTTCGTTCAGCATGACAAATCGAGGGGCCAGTCTCCACACAGGAAGCCCCGGCGAAGATTTAGGATTGAAGATTCCCTATAGAACATTTAGCATGGAGCCTCGCGCTCTGGGTCTTGGATCTTAAATCATAAATCGAAAATCATAAATCACAAATCGGAAGGCCCTATGGACGTACTGCTGATAGGCGGTGGGGGGCGGGAGCATGCGATTGCGTGGAAGCTGCGGCAGTCCAAGCAACTGGGCAAGCTCTATATCGCGCCCGGGAACGCCGGCACGGCCCAGTGCGGCGAGAATGTCGCGATCAAGGACAGCGATATTCCCGCCCTGGTGAAATTCGCCAAGGATAAGCGAGTGGGCCTGGCCATCGTCGGGCCGGAGGAGCCGCTGGCCCATGGGGCCGTCGATGCGATGGAGGCGGCGGGCATCAAGACCTTCGGGCCCAACGCCGCCGCGGCGCAGTTGGAGGCCGACAAGGCTTTCTCCAAGCAATTGATGCGGTCTGGGGCGATCTCGACCGCCGAAGGGCGGGTCTTCGATCGGTTCAGCGACGCCAAGGCGTATATTGCCAGCCGGGATGAGCCGGTCGTCATCAAGGCGGCCGGGCTGGCCAAGGGCAAGGGCGTGATCGTCTGCGATGACCCAGCCCAAGGCATTCTGGCCGCCGAGAAGATCATGGTCGACAAGATCTTCGGGGCCGCCGGCGACAAGGTGGTCGTGGAGGACAAGCTCCTCGGCGAGGAGGCTTCGATCCTGGCCTTCGTCGACGGCCACAGCATCTACGTGATGGAGTCCGCCCAGGACCACAAGCCCATCGGCGACGGCGACACGGGTCCCAACACCGGCGGCATGGGCGCCTACAGCCCGGCCCCGATCATCACCGAGGACATGGAGATTCGCATCACCCGCGAGATCTTCGTGCCCACGGTGGACGCGATGAACCGCAGCGGCGCACCGTTCAAGGGCGTCCTGTACGCGGGCCTGATGATCACCAGCGGCGGGCCGCGCGTGCTCGAATTCAACGTCCGGTTCGGCGACCCGGAGACGCAGCCGATCCTGATGCGGCTCCAGAGTGATCTGTTGGAGGTCCTTCTGGCGGTCTGCGAAGCGCGGCTGGAGGATGTATTCCTCAAGTGGGACCCGCGGCCGGCCGTCTGCGTCGTGATGGCATCCGGCGGATACCCCGATGAGTACCAGAAGGGCAAAGTAATCACCGGCCTGAAAGAGGCCGAAGAAGGGGGCGATGTGGTCGTCTTCCACGCGGGCACACAGCTTCGCAACAGCGACGTGGTGACCAGCGGCGGCCGCGTGCTGGGTGTGACAGCCCTGGGGGCGAATATCGCGGCGGCGAAGGCCCGGGCGTATGAGGCGGTCGGCCGCATTCATTTCGAAGGCGCCTGCTACCGCCACGATATCGCCGACAAGGCGATCCAGCGAAAACGATAGAAGACAAGTGTGAAGTTGTAGGGTGGGCTGTGCCCACCACTCGCTGCGATTGGGACAGATCAATGGTGGGCACAGCCCACCCTACAAGCTGACTTCTTATGCCTCGCTCTATAATTTCGGATATGACAGCAGATGCAGGCAAGCGGCGGCGGCGACGCCGTCGGTTCTGGGGCCGCGTGTTGATCGTAGTGGCTGTTCTCGGCATGGCGGTCGGCGGGACAGCGCTGTGGCTGCGGCAGGCTCTGCCGCGGATTGCGGCGGCCGAGATCGGCCGCTTGCTGAATGCCCGGGTCGAGACGGGAGCTTTCCGTCTCCATCGCGATGGCTCGGTCTGGGTGGCAGGTCTGGTGATTCAACCGAAAGAGTCCCAGGCCGCCTATGACAACACGATTCTGCGCGCCGAGAGTGTCCAGGCCCATTTCAGCCGGCGCAGCCTGCTAACCCTGGCGCCGCGCGTGACGGACATCCGCATCGAGAACTTCCTGCTGGATGTGCAACTGGATCTCCCGACGGGGCGCTGGAACGTGGGGAGTCTGCGGCTCCAGGGTTCGGGCGGCGGGGACAGCGCGATGCCCACGATCCACTTGCAGCGAGGCAAGCTGCGCTACTGCAAGGTGGGCTCCCCTGCGCCAAAGATCGCAGGTGGGGGCCCGGTTGTCGGCCCTGCCCAGGAAGTTGTGATGTCCGTGCCCATCGAGGCCCGCTTTGGGCCCAACCCGGAAACGTATCCCGCCTACGGCTTCGAGATCAAGACGGCGAAGCTCTCGGGCGGTTACGGCGACAGCAATCTCGTCGGCGAATGGACCATGCCCGGCGGGACACAGCCCGGAAAGCTCACGGTGGCCGGGGGCCTGTCCCCCACGGATATTCCTTCCCTCGAAAGAGCCTGGGCGGTCGATGTCCTGGTGGCGGACCTTGCCTACCATCAGGACGGCGCCTACACGCTGAAGCTCCACATGAAGGACGTGCACGGCAAGCAGTCGCCGGAAGTGGACCTGCTGCGGTTCATCACACCCGCCCTGGTGGGCGAGTCGGGGCCGCTGCGGGACCTGCAGGAGTTCTTCGCGGATTACCGGCCCACCGGCACCGTTGGATCGATCGACATCCAGGCGAAGGGCAATCTCAAGAACTGGCGGGAAAGTGAGATCGACGGCAATCTGGTCTGTAAAGACATCTCGATCTGCGACAGTGAATTTGCCTATCGGATCGATCATTTGAGCGGGGAGCTGGAATTCACGCAGTCCAGTATGCGCGCGCATCAGCTCCTGGGCAAGCACGGCAACGTGGACGTGTCCATCGACGGCTGGGTACGGCAGACCGACGGCGGCCGGCAGTACCAGTATCAGCTCCTCAGCCCCAACATGGTCCTGGACCAGGACCTCTATGCCGCCCTCGATCCGGAGGAGAAGGAGTTATGGGACGCCTTCCGGCCGACGGGGACAATCTCGGTGGATTACCGGCTCACACGAACCTCTCCCACGGACCGGCACCTGTACCTTTCCGTGGACTTGAAAGATGTCAATGCGGCCTTCCGGGATCTTCCCTACCCTCTCGCGGGACTGACCGGAAACCTGTTCTTCGATCACGAGCAGGTCACCATCACGGATGTTGTCTCTCGGGCGGGCGGTCGGCAAATCCGCCTGAACGGCAAGGTCACGGATTGGTCCGGCGGCAAACCCGGCTACTATCTCTCCATCGATGCCCAAGGCATTCCCTTGGACGCCACACTCCGGGATAGCTTGCCGGCGCGGCACCGGGAGTTGTTCCGGCGCTGCGGTCTGGGCGGGCTGGCGGACATGCAGGCACGGGTGTTCAGCACGTCGGGCACCGACGCCCCGGACGACTCCACCGGGGCGAAGGAGAATTCGCCCGTACCGTCGCGCGCCGGAGGCGATGCCCGTGGTGCTGAGGGTGACCCCAACGCGGCCAATGACGTGAGTTTCTTGGCCGAGGTCGTTTGCCGGGAGGGTACTCTGCGGCTGCCGTTGGCCTCTTCGGAATTGGCCGGCCCGGCCTCGGGCTCCGGCACACTGCCGCCATCCACCGGGAGCGAGCCGGCGGATGGGCAGTCTCTGGCCGTCTCAAATATCACCGCTGAGGCGACGCTCACGCCGGAGTCGTTGAGCATTCGCCGGTTCCACGGACAGTATGGCCGCAGCCCGGTGGCTATGACCGGGAGCGTCCGGTTCGGTAACGGCGACGCGCTGATGCAGTGCCACATGAAGGTGGCCGCCGAGCAGGTGCCTTTGAACGAGACCACGATGGGCCTGTTGCCGCCGTCTCTGGCGCAGCAGGTCGCCGCCTTCCGCCCGGAAGGGGACGTGAACATTGCCGTGGACCTGGACAAAGCCGAGGGCAATAAGCCCACGGAATATGCGGTGGTCGTGGATTGCCTCGGAGATAAGGTCCATCACGAACGGATCGATTATCCTCTGCAGGATATCCGGGGCACGATTTCGTTCCAGAAGAACAGCCTCATCTTGAAGAACGTTACGGCCCGGCCGCAATCTGAGCGGCCTGCCGTCATCCGGGTCGACGGGTCCGCGACCTTGGCGGGGAACGGAATCGAGAAAGGCTCCTTCACGCTCCGGGCGACGGACCTGCGCTTTACAGACGAACTCGGCCGGGCCCTGCCGAAGACGCTGGCCGGTCCGTATCGGGAGCTGGCGCCGGCGGGGCTGTTTGATCTGGACCTGGCCACGCTGAAGCTGTCCCGGGCGGCCCCGGACGAGGCCCTCGTGGAGTTCGACGGCAAGGTGAAGCTGGGGCCGAGGCCGGGGAATCCCTCCTCTGAGCAGAAAGTCGCGCGGGAGGGCCCGTCTGTGCCACAATCCCTCGGGACCGACAGTTCTCCGAGCGTTTGCGCTCTGAAGGTCTCCGGCACCGCCGTGGAGCTATCCGGGACCTTGGAGGCACAAGGCTTGTACAGCACCAAGCGTGGGCTCGCCCGGGGCCGGATCGGTCTGGCGGCCGAGCGGCTCGCGATCGAGGGCAAAGCGGCGACCCACACCAGGGCCGAGGCGATCTATGATCCCAACACGCAGAAATGGGTGGCGAAAGATTTCCTGGGCGATTGCTATGGCGGCAGGCTGTGGGGGAGCCTGGAGATCGGTCCGGCGGCCGCGCTGGCCGAGGAGCATCGTGAGTCAGCGCGCGACCTGTCGGGATCGTCCGGCTTGGCGTATATGCTCCAGGTAGCTTTCAACGACGTGGACCTGCGGCAATTCCTCCTGGACGGCAGGCCGCAGGACTCGAAACAGACGACAGAGGACAGAGGACAGAAGACAGAAGAGGGCGCGATCGTTCGTCGTCTGTCGTCCGTCCTCCGTCCTCCGTCCTCCGGTTTATCTTCCACTTCCAGCGGCACGATGGATGCCTGGCTGAGCCTCCATGCCCGGATGGGCGACGACACGCGTCCGGGGACCGGCGGTGAGGACGCCCCGGCGCGCAGCCCCGAGGTGCCGCAGCGCGGCGTCTTGCACGTCGATATTGCCAACATGCAGGTGGGGAAGGTCTCGCCTTGGCGCACTGTGCTGTCGGTGCTGCGCCTCAGCGAGCCGACGGATTACACGTTTAACCGCATGTCGATCGACTCCTATATCCGGGCGGACAAGCTGCTCATTTCGAAGCTGGATCTGTCCGGCCGCAGCGCCGCGTTCACGGGCTCCGGCACGATGGACCTGCCCACGGAAGAGATCAACCTGACGTTGACCGCCCGCGGCGCCCGCGTCGCGGCGACGGAGCCTTCCGTGCTCCAGTCGCTCACGGAAGGCCTCGGCGGCGCCATGGTGCGCATGGAGGTCACCGGCAAGGCCAGCAGTCCGCGCGTGCAGACCAAGGCCCTGCCCGTCCTCGAGGACTCGCTCCGCCTCCTGGGCACGCCGGACGAGGGGAAGAAAGACCAGAAGAGGGAGAAGGTGGGAAAGGGAAAGGGCAGACATAATGAATCCTGAACGCCGGTTGAATCGCAGGACGTTTTTGCAGGTGGCATCGGGGTCGGCGACCCTTCTGATGGCAGATACGGCTCGCAGCGCTAATCCGCAATCCGCAATCCGCAATCCCCAATCGGTGGGCCCCAATTTTCTCTGGATCAGCACGGAGGACATCAATCCCGACCTGGGCTGCTACGGCGACTCGTACGCCGTGACGCCGAACATCGACCGGCTGGCGGCGCAGGGCGTGCGCTACAACAATGTCTTTTCCCATTCCGGCGTCTGCGCGCCGACGCGGTCGGGGATCATTACGGGGATGTACCCGACGACGATCGGCACGCACCACATGCGGTGCCAAGGCGTCCCGCCGGCTTACGTCAAGTGCTTCCCCGAGTACCTGCGGGCCGCCGGCTACTACTGTACGAACAACGCCAAGACCGATTACCAGTTCGAGCCGCCGTTCACCGCCTGGGACGAGTGCAGCAACAAGGCCCACTGGCGCCATCGGCCGAAGGACAGGCCCTTCTTCGCGGTCTTCAACATCAATCTGACGCATGAAAGCCAGATCCGCAATCGCACCCCCCAGATGCTCAAGCGGCTGGGCAGCCTCGGTCCCGCGGAGCGGCACGATCCGGCCCGGGCGCAGTTGCCGCCTTACTACCCGGATACGCCCGAGGTGCGGCAGGACTGGGCCCAATATTACGACTTGATTACCCTCGTGGACAAGCAGGTCCAGGACCTGCTGAATCAGCTTGAGGCCGACGGCCTGGCCGAGGACACCATCGTCTGGTTCTGGGGCGACAACGGCCGGGGCCTGCCGCGCGGCAAACGCTGGCTCTACGATTCCGGCATCCGGGTCCCGTTGATTATCCGTGTCCCGGAGAAATGGCGCAAGTTGGCGCTGCCGAGAAGACCCGAGGCGGTCCAGCCGGGGACCGTGAACGACGATCTCATCGCCTTCCTCGACTTCGCTCCGACGATGCTGTCGCTGGCCGGGATCGATATCCCCAAGCACATCCAGGGCCGGGCCTTCCTGGGCCGCCAGAAGGCGCCGCTGCGCCAGTACGTGTTCGGGGCCCGCGACCGGATGGATGAGGCGTACGATCTGATCCGATACGTTCGCGACAGGCGGTTCAAGTACATCCGCAACTACCTGTGGCACCTGACGCGCGGACAGGACATCGACTACATGAACCAGATGCCGACGATGCGCCAGATGCGGCGGCTGAACGCCGAAGGCAAGCTGGCGGGGCCGCAAAAGCAGTACTTCGAGCCGACGAAGCCCGTGGAGGAACTCTACGATATCGTGGCCGATCCGCACGAGGTGAACAATCTGGCGGGCGACCCCAAGCACAAGGATGTGCTGGAGCGGATGCGAAAGGTTCACAATGAGTGGTATCGCGACACGATGGACATCGGCCTGCTCCCGGAGCCGATGTTCGACGAGATGAAGCGGCCGGGCGGCAAGTACGAGCGGACCGCCGAGCCGGTCATCATCCGGGCGGTGGAGGATCGAGGACAGAAGGCCAAGGCGGGCGGGACCGTGTCCCTGGCCTGCGCTACGCAGGGGGCGTCGATCGCCTGGCGGATCGGCGGCGATCCCAAGAGCGCCACCGGCTGGGAACTTTACGTGCGGCCCGTACGGATGGGAGCGCAGGAGGTTCTGTATGCCAAGGCCTGCCGGATCGGTTTCCACGACAGCCATGTCGTGACGTTCAAGCTGGGCGGCCCCATCCAGGACAAACCGGCACCGATCCAGACGAAGCA
>JAMCWO010000177.1:23491-32359 GCA_023481165.1 Planctomycetota bacterium
TCTTTCTGGCGGGAGGAAATCGAAGAGACAGGACTGCGTCAACGGCTGGCGAAGGTCAAGGAGGCCGACCATCAGGGGCCGAATGGGACGCCGGCCTGGCTGGCGTGTCTGAGAGATGGCAAGCCTGCCGTCCGCTACTGGGGGGCAATCGGTCTGCACGCTTGTGTGAAATACCCCGCCGATCTGGCACTGGCCAGGCCGGCGCTGGTGACGCTGTTGCAGGACCCCTCGGTCGTCGTTCGCATCGCCGCTGCTCATGCGCTGTGTGACTGGGGTGATGAGAGGATAGCCCTGCCGGTTCTCGTCGAGGCCCTGAAATATCCGACCGACAAGGTGCGGCTGTTCGCGGTGATCGCCCTGGACAAGATCGGCGAGAAAGCCCGCCCAGCGCTGGCCCAGATCCAGGCCCTCACGAGAGATCGGGACCAGTACGTCAAACGGGTGGCCACCACGGCCTCGGAACGTCTACAGGCCAAGGGAGGGAAGAAACCATGAAGTTTGATTTTTGATCGTTGATTGTTGATTCATGATTTGACGAGCGCCGCGCATGAGGCTCTTCAAATCAACCATCAAACATCAAAAATCAAACATTCTCCCGTTTGCGGAACGCCGCCGTGTAGATGGGGCGGCTCTGCTTGACGTACTTTCGCTCGTAGTTCGTGCCGGTCAACTCTCCCTCGCGGGCGCCCGCCGGACGCTCGAACCGGATCTCCTCCAAAGCGTCGCTGCAGGCCAAGGTTACCTGACGGATCTGCTCGAAGTAGTCGGCGTGGTCGGTGGCAGTGCGGATTTCCCCGCCGGGCTTGAGACACCGGATCAGGACCTCCAGAGTGGCGCTTTGCAGCAACCGCCGCTTGTGGTGACGTTTCTTGGGCCAGGGGTCGGGGAAGTAGATATGAAAACAGTCCACCGACTCCGGAGGCACGAAGTCCCGCAGGAACGTGGCGGCGTCGGTCCGCACGATGCGGACGTTGCGCAGGCCCCAGCGTCCGATGCGGTCCACGGCGTGGCGATAAAATTTGCGGGCCCATTCGATCCCGAGGAAGTTCACCTCGGGTTGGGCCTGGGCCTGGGCCACGAGGAACGTCCCTTTGCCCGATCCGATCTCGATATGGACCGGGCCGGCACGTCCGAAAATCCGGGCAAAGTCGAGCTTGCCGCCCAAGTCCTCTGCCGACAGCGCGACATCCGCGTATTCTTTCAACTCTCGTTTCATCGTCCCAATACCCTGTGAACTCTGGGCCAATCAGCCAAAGGCCCGATCTCGGCGCTCCATTGTACGGAACGATTCGAACCGGCGTTCAGGATTAGGAAGTTTGCACAGAAATTTCCCGTGCGGCAGTTGCTAAAGTCTCTTTATGTGGCACACGATTTAAGAGGAGGGTGTGCTCGACTTCCCCAGGCGCTGCACCGCCGCGGGGACTCGAACACGTGGGATGGGTCACGCGTATCCTCTAATGGTGGGGTCGCTGGCGCCCGGAAAGGTAGGCGTGGGATGATGATGCAGATGGTCAGGGCGAAGCGGAGACAAGTTCTTGTCGATATCAACACGCAGCGCGATTTCTTTCTGGCGGATGGCGCGGTCTGCATTCGCAACCACCGGCGGGTGCTGGCGCACCTCCGGCGTCTGATGGCCTGGGCCCGGATGCGGGACATTCCCGTGATTTCCACCTGTGAGGTTTATCCCGAACATGACGGTCATGACCTCGAGTCCCGGTACTGCGTGGATGGCACGCCGGGACAGATGAAGATCAGCTACACGCTGCTGGACAACCGGATCAGCTTCGCCGCCGACGGCAATACCGATCTGCCGCGCGATCTGCTCCGCCGCTACCAACAGGTGATTCTCCACAAGCGCTGTACCGACCCGTTCGACGAGCCGCGGATCGACCGCGTCCTGAGCGAGGTCTGTGCGGCGGAGTTTCTGGTGATGGGGGCCCGCGCCGAAGGCGCCGTCAAGGCTGCCGTCCTCGGACTGCTCCAGCGGGACAAGAAGGTCTGCGTCATCATCGACGCCGTCGGCTACCACGACAACCACGAGGCCAAGATGGCCTTCCGCAAGATGGAGGCCAAGGGGGCCAAGCTGATCGAGACTCGCCGCTTGGCGGGGATTTCGCACCTCCGCAGCGTCGGCATCTGCGATTGCGAGACCTGCCAGCGGATGTACCAGAAGGCCACCGTCGGCGCGTCGGACGAAGACTGATCCGGCCCATCCGCGTTCGTAGCACGCCACCTCCCTGTTGATTGACGTCCCCCGCCCAGACGGGTATAGTCCCTCCCTGTGTACACCAAGTCATGCAACCAAGGGATTCCCATTGGCCCACTGGAGGGATACGAAATGGACCACTCACTCCCGTCCCGCGTGCGGAAGGCAACTGCCGTTCTCGGAATGCTGACCCTGTTTGGCCTGGGCGCTGGTGGTGCCGACGGCGCGGCGGGGCCGATTGTCGATGCCAACTACCCCGGCGGCAACATTGTGGTCGAACGGATCGAGGGCGACACGATTCATGTGCGGCCGGACTTGCGGGACACGGAAGGGTGGTGGTTCTACTGGAGTTTTCGTGTGCGCGGCGCGGAAGGCCGGACGCTGACGTTTCGTTTCGGCGGCCCCAACCCCATCGGGGTGCGCGGGCCGGCCGTCAGCACCGACCGGGGGCGGACGTGGTTCTGGCTCGGGGCGGAAGCGGTGCAGGATGCCTCGTTCAAATACACCTTTGCCGCCGGCGCGGAAGAGGTGCGGTTCAGCTTCGGGATTCCTTACCAGGAGCAGAATCTCAAGGAATTCCTGGCCAGGTACAAGGGCAGTCCGCACGTGACTGCACAAGAGTTGTGCAAGAGCGAGCACGGCCGGAGCGTCGAGCGTCTGCACGTGGGCCGGCTGGATGGCGATGTCCAGTACCGGGTCCTCGTGACGGCCCGGCACCATGCCTGCGAAGCGATGGCGGACTATGTGATGGAGGGTCTGCTGGAGAGCGTGCTGGCGGACCACGAAGATGGATACTGGTTCCGGCGGAATGTCGAGGTCCTGGCGATTCCGTTCATGGACAAGGACGGCGTGGAGGAGGGCGATCAGGGCAAAAATCGCAAGCCCCGCGACCATAATAGGGACTACAGCGGCAAGAGCGTCCACCCCTCCGTGGCCGCCTTGCGGACGTTCGCGCCGAACTGGTCAAATGGCAAGCTGAAAGCGGCCTTCGACCTGCACTGCCCGCATATTCGCGGCCCGCACAACGAGGTGATCTACATCGTGGGCAGCGACAAGGAGCGGATGTGGCAGCAGCAGCGCGAGTTCGGCCGGCTCCTCGAAACGGTCCAGAGCGGCCCGCTCGTCTGCCGGGCCTCCGACAATCTGCCGTTCGGCCAGGCATGGAACACGGGCGACAATACCGGCGGCAATCTCAGCTTCGGCCAGTGGGCCGGCAAGCTGGAGGGAATCGGGCTCGAAGCCTCGTTGGAGTTCCCCTACGCCAATGCCGGCGGGCAGACCGTGACGCCGGACGGTGCTCGCGCGTTCGGGCGCAGTCTGGCCAAGGCCCTTCGGGCTTATCTGGAACGGGCGGCGAAAGAGGAAGAGGCCAAGGAGACAGCCGTGACGCCAGGGCCTGTCAACGGTGTCTTCCCGAAGCTGACGGTGATAGCGAAGGGCGTCGGCAGCACCTCCGAGGCGGGGATCGGGGCCTTGATCCCCTGGGCGCAGAAGCTGTGGGCGGTCGGCTACGTGGCGCACATCAGCGGCCAGGGCTTGGGCCTCTACGAGATCAGCGATGACATGACGATGCGGCGGCATCCGGCCTCCGTGACCGGGACCTTTGCCAATCGGTATCCCCATTGGCCGAGCGGCCAGGCGTTCATCGGGCCGTATGCCATCGACGCCGACGGCAACGTCCGGGTCATCGAAGACCTCAAGGGCGTCCGCTTAGCCGCCACCTGCGAGCATTTGCTCAATCCGGCGAACAAGGTCTACGTCCTCGGCATGGAAGGGCGGTTCTGGGAGGTGGATGTCCACACGCTGAAAGCGACAGAGCTTTTCAATCTGGTGAAAGAGCTGGAGATCACCGGCACGCCGCACTTCAAGAGCGCGTTCAGCGCCCAAGGCCGCGTGGTCGTGGCGAACAATACGTACGATGAGAAGGAGTTTCTGGACCAGCGGCACGGCGGTCGTCTGGCCGAGTGGGACGGCAAGAGCGCGAAATGGACGATCGTGGAGATCGGAAGAGCGGTCGAGGTCCACGCCTCTGCGGGCGATAGCTCCTACGGCGGCAACACGCTCTATGCCGTCGGCTGGACGAAATCCAGCGTGGTGCTGCGGGCGTTGGTCAAGGGCCGATGGCAGCGGTATCTAGTACCGGAGGCCAGCCACACCTGGGATCACGCCTGGAACACGGAATGGACGCGGATTCGCCACGCCGTCACCGAGCGGCTGCTGATGGATGCGCACGGCATGTTCTACGAACTGCCGGCGTTCGCCTACGGCGGCCACCTCTGGGGCATTCGGCCGATCTGTTCGCACCTGCGGGTCATTCCGGACTTCTGCTATTGGCGCGGGATGTTCGTCCTGGCCTCGGACCAGATCGATCACGACCAGGGCCAGCCGCAATCGGGACTGTGGTTCGGGAATATCGACGACCTGTGGCGGATGGGCAAACCCGCCGGCTGGGGCGGGCCGTGGTGGAACACGCCGGTCAAGGCGGGCGAGGTCTCGGACCCTTTCCTGATGACCGGCTTCGACAAGAAGGTCGTGCACCTTACGCACGATGGCAAGCAGCCCGTGCATTTCGACATCGAAGTCGACTTCCTGGGCGACGGCAGTTGGCGGTTGTACCAATCCTTCGCGGTTACTCCCGAGCAGAATTACGTCCATCATGAGTTTCCGGACGGGTTTTCCGCGCATTGGGTCCGCGTCAGGGTGGACAAGAATTGCCTCGCCACAGTATATTTCACCTACAACTAACCGGCCGGGATAACAGAGAACCCAAACGAGAAGGAGTCGCGCTATGGAACACGCGGTTGTGAGGCGTAGAGGGGCGGCGGTGGTCCTGCTGGCCTTACTGGCCATTGCACCTGCCGCGCTGAGCCAGGACTTGGCCGAATTCGAGAAGCGGCTGATGAAGTTCACGCTGGACAACGGCCTGACGTTCTTGGT
Organism: Planctomycetota bacterium; assembly: GCA_023481165.1. Lineage (GTDB taxonomy): Bacteria > Planctomycetota > Phycisphaerae > Sedimentisphaerales > Anaerobacaceae > PLanc-01. Next base: position 28,635 of record JAMCWO010000177.1, read on the forward strand.
GCTGGAGCGGCACGAAGCGCCGGTGGTCTCCTTCCACACCTACGCCGATGTCGGCGCAGTCGATGAGGTCAAGGGCATCACCGGGATGGCGCATATCTTCGAGCACATGGCCTTCAAGGGCACGCAGACCATCGGCACGAAGGATTACCAGGCCGAGGCCGCCGTGATGGCGCGGATGGACGATCTGTTCCTGGCGCTCAAGCAGGAGAAGCGCAAGGGCGACCTGACGGACCCGGAGAAGCTCAAGAAGCTCCAGGAGCAGTTCGATCAAGCGGGCCAGGAGGCGCAGAAATACATCGTTCACGATGAGTATGAAGAGGCGCTCACGCAGCAGGGCGCGCGAGGTTTCAATGCGTACACCAGCGAAGATGCGACCCAGTACATTGTCGGTCTGCCCTCCAACAAGCTGGAGCTATGGATGATGCTCGAAGGGGACCGGTTCGCCCATCCCGTGCTGCGCGAGTTCTACAAGGAGAAGGACGTTATCATGGAGGAGCGGCGGATGATGGAAAACCAGCCCACCGGACGCCTCTATGAGGAGTTCCAGGGGATTGCGTACCTGGCGCATCCCTACGGCGAGGGCGTGATCGGCCACATGAGCGACCTGCAAACCCTCACCAAGCCCGAGGCCGAGGCCTTCTTCAAGGCCCATTACAGCCCGAGCAATCTGACGATTGCGATTGTCGGCGATGTCGATCCCGCCGAGGTCAAGCGCCTGGCCCAGAAGTACTTCGCGGGCATTCCCAGCGGCCCGAAGCCCGAGCCGGTGGAGACGGAGGAGCCAGCCCAACGGGGAGAACGGCGCGTGACGATCGAGGACGCCGCCCAGCCGGTCGTCCTGATCGGCTATCACCAGCCGAACGTGAACCACGCCGACTATCCGGCGCTGGAGGTTATCTCCCAGATCGTGGGCGTCGGGCGCACGTCGAGATTGTACAAGGACCTGGTGAAAGACAAGAAGATCGCCGTCTCCGCCAACGCGAGAGCGGACTCCAGCAAGTATCCGAGTTTGTTTGTGTTCTTCGCAGTGCCGGCCAAGGGCCACACGAATCAGGAATGCGAGCAAGCCGTCCACACCCAGATCGAGAAGCTCAAGACTGAGCCGGTAGCGCCGGAAGAGCTGACCAAAGCGAAGACGCGGAGCCGGGCCAGCCTGATCCGGCAACTCGACTCCAATTCCGGACTCGCCGCCGAGTTGACGTTCTATGAGGTAGTCACCGGCGACTGGCGCAACCTCTTCCAGCAGTTGGACAAGATCAACCAGGTGACTGCTGCAGATGTGCAGCGGGTGGCCCAGACCTATTTTACGACCAAGAATCGCACGGTGGGTTGCATCGAGACCGCCGCCGGCGCGAGCCGATAACAGGAGCCCGGATATGAAGAATACGATGACAGCAAAAATCGCTCTGGTGCTGATAAGTGTCGCGGTTCTGGCCGGGCCGGGATTCGGCAAGGCAACTCAGTCCGTGTCGCGGGCGTCTCGCCCGCGATCCGAGGGCGGGACGCCCGCGACACAGAATGCGCAGGAGCCGGCGCGGGCGTACCAGCAACTGAAGTACCCGAAGCTGGCGGATCTCCAGGTCCCTGCGGTGCAGCGTCTGACCCTGCCGAACGGGATGCAGTTGTTCGTGCTGGAAGATCCTGAGCTTCCCCTGGTCCATGTCTCGGCCCTGATTCGGACGGGCTCGATCTATGAGCCCGCCGACAAGATCGGTCTGGCCGATCTCACGGGCACCGTCATGCGGACCGGCGGCACGACCACCAAGACCGGGGACCAGATTGACGAGCAACTGGAGCAGATTGCCGCGTCCGTCGAGACCTATATCGGCGACAGCTCCGGCGGCGCCTCCATGTCGGTGCTGAAAGAAGATGTCGATACCGGCCTGGCCATTCTGGCCGAGGTGCTGATGCATCCGGCGTTCCGCCAGGACAAGATTGACCTGGCCAAGATCTCGGCCCGCAGCGCCATCGCCCGCCGCAATGATGTCCCCGGCCGCATCGCCATGCGGGAGTATGCCAAGCTGATCTACGGCGCCGACAGCGTTTACGCCCGCCAGGCGGAGTACGCCACCATCGACAGCATCACGCGCGATGATCTCGTCGCGTTCCACCGCCGGTACTTCCATCCGAATCATACGATGCTGGCGGTCTGGGGCGACTTCCAGGCCTCGCAGATCATCGCGAAGATCAAAGAAGCCTTCAAAGACTGGCCCAAAGCCGAGGTCGAGTTGCCGCCGGTGCCGAAGGTGACGTACGAATTTCGCCCAACGGTCAATGCCGTCCGCAAGGACGACATGAACCAGGGCATCATCCGCCTGGGCCACCTCGGCTGCCTGATGAATGACCCCGACTACCACGCCCTGATGGTGATGAACCAGATCCTGGGCGGCGGCTTCACCAGCCGGCTGTTCAAGAACGTCCGCTCCCGCCAGGGTCTCGCGTACTCGGTGGGCGGGGCCTACGGCGCCGATTACGATCATCCCGGCCTGTTCGCCCTGAGCTGCCAGACGAAGCTCAAGAGCACAGTCCACGCTACGGAGGCGATCCTGGCCGAAGTGAAGAAGATGACGCAGGAACAGGTGACCGACGAAGAGCTGGCCCTGGCCAAGGACAGTTACCTGAACTCCTTTGTCTTCAACTTCGCCAGCAAGGGCCAGATCATCAATCGCCTGATGACCTACGCCTACTACGGCTATCCCGCCGATTTCCTGCAAAAGACGAAAGAGAACGTCGAGAAAGTGACGAAGGCCGATGTCCTGCGGGTCGGCAAAGCGCACCTGCGCCCGGACAAGATGCAAATCCTCGTCGTAGGCCGCCCGGATGAACTCGACAAACCGTTATCCACGCTGGGCGAGGTGAAAACCATCGACGTTACGATCCCGGCCCCGAAGCCGTGACCCTTGGGGGCTCTGCCCCCAAACCCCGGGCATTTTTCGCTTTGGGCCAATGGCATGGCAGGGAAGCCGAGAGGTGCTCGTTCGTAGTGACGCCGTCAGGCGTTTCTTCGTGAGGCCCTGGCCGAGGAGACCGGTATTCCCTACCAGAATCTGATCAACCTGTATCTCCGGGAGTGCGCCCACGCCGGCAAGAAACCCGCCCTCTCCTGGACCTCCTGATCGGATCGAGATGAGTAGGACGTCTCCGGATCTTCGACCGCTCTCTTGGGGGAAGCAGACAGCGATACACAGTACCACGAGCAATGGTGGGAAGAGAAAGCCTCCCCAGATGACAGTGGTAAATACCATCGCCGCTTCGGGGCCGGAAAGAGAAGAATAACGGTCGCGATAGCTCTTGAACTTCTGCAAGGCCTGCAATTCATATTTCGTGAGGCTCTCAGCGCCCTTTTCCTCCTTGTTGCGCAGGAACTCCGCGATCTCGACGTACGCTTCAACCTCCAGACTGCTGATGACCGCTTCGGCGTCACACGTACGCAGAGACTCCGCGTACTCGGCCAGCTTCATGACTTTCGCTGGACCTATCCTGCGGAAGTCATATAGAGCGGCGAGACCTCCAAGTCCAGCGCCTGCGCCAAGGCAGCCAACCGCGAGCAAGGAAATTCCCATCCCAGAAAGAACATATAACGACATGAGTGCCTTCTCGCTACACCGGACTGTCAGAGACTTATTCCCAAGTCGCGTAGGGTGGGCTGTGCCCACCAATCCTCGACGGACAGGCCGAGCGAAGGGTGGTGGGCACAGCCCACCCTACGGGTACTAACCCTTCAA
>JAMCWO010000356.1:0-18145 GCA_023481165.1 Planctomycetota bacterium
GCCAAACAGATCGCCTCCCACGCTCGCGCCCGGCATCATGGGCGACCTGGGGCTGACGAAAGACCAGATGAGCATCGTCTATTCCGCCTTTGCGCTGGCCTATGCGGCGTTTGAAATCCCGACCGCCTGGTGGGCGGACCGCCGGGGCACGCGCCACGTGCTCACGCGCATCGTGCTCTGGTGGTCGGCTTTCACGATGTTCACGGCGGCGGCGTGGAATTTCACCGCTCTCCTGGTGACACGGTTTCTGTTCGGCGCGGGCGAGGCGGGCGCGTGGCCGAGCGTGGCGCGGACCTTCTCGCGGTGGATTCCCCGCTCCGAACGCGGCACGATCCAGGGCATCTTTTTCAGCGGCGCGCACCTCGCGGGCGGTGTGACGCCCATGGTCGTGGTCTGGATGACGCAGACGGTGGGCCTGGGCTGGCGGACGGTGTTTATGTTGTTCGGCTTGGTCGGCGTGGCGTGGGCGATTGCATGGTATAGTTGGTTCCGCAACGACCCGAGCGAGCATCGTGCCGTCAGCGCGGCGGAACTGGCGAAGATCGTCGCCGGCCGCACGCCCCCCGGCGGCCAGCACGAAGGCTGGGCGTATTGGAAGCGGCTGCTGAGCCACCGCAATACGCTGGCAGTCTGCCTGATGTACGTCCCCAACCCCTACGCGTTCTATTTCTGCATCACCTGGCTGCCCACGTATCTGAAGGAGAAGCACGGTTTTGACGCGCTGCAACTCGGCTTCTTTGCCGGTCTGCCGTTGATCCTGAGCGTGGGAGGCGATCTGTTTGGCGGCGTGACGACGGACGTGGTCACGAAGCGGTTCGGACTGCGCCTGGGCCGTTGCGGCGTGGGCGCCGTGGCCTACATACTGGCCGGCAGCGCCATGATCGGTGCCGGCCTGGTATCCCACCCGCAACTGGCCGCGCTGCTGATCGCCGTGGCTGTGGCGGCGAGCATGTTCACGCTCGGCGCATCCTGGAGCACCTGTCTCGACATCGGCGGCAACCACGCCGGCGTCGTCAGCGCGGCGATGAACACCTCCGGCGCGATCAGCTCCGTCGTCTGTCCGCTGATGGTGACGTGGCTGCTGAAACACTTCGCGAACAACTGGAATCTGCCGCTGTTCGTCATGGGCGGTTTGTTTCTCGTCGGCGCCGTGTGCTGGGGTTTGATCGATCCGCAGAAGAAGATTTTTGACTGACCTACGAGAATACTCGGCGATCGATGCGACGGTCCCGCGCGCCGCGTTCGCTCGATTTCGGCGGGCGGCTACTCCGTTGTCGAGCTGCGGCTGGATTCCGGCATGAGCAGCGCCACGGCCATCGCGGGCAAGAATAGAAAACCATCGTAGAGCAAGGCGAGGCGGAAATCACCGACTTGGGCGTACAGGCCGAAAACGACTGTGCCCACCGCTGCGGCGATGCGCCCGATGTTGTAGCAGAAACCCGCCCCGGTGGTCCGCAGCGGCGTCGGAAACAGCGGCGGCAGATACATGGTGAACAGGCCGAACACGCCGGAGAAGAAGCCCACCCACGGCGTCCACAGCATCAGCGACACGTGATCGCGCGGCACGCAGTAGCTGCCGAACATCGCCAGGAAGAAACCCAGGCACATCAGCGAGATCGCCCAGCGAAAGCCCAGCCATTTCGCCAGCCAGGCGCCGAAGAAGTTCCCGCCCATGGAGACCGCGATCACGATGAAGAACGCGACGCTGACCAGCCGTTCCCGGTCGGCGGAGGCCCACTGGGCAAGGCTGGGCAGGTTTCGCAGGTGCTGCTGGTTCCAGAACATGAAGGCCCACCACGCCGTCAGCGAGGTGGCGCAGACCAGGATCGTCAGCAGCGTGATCCGCAGGGCCTCACCCTGGAACAGCTCGCGCACGCGGGGAGCACGATTCCGGGCCTGATCTCTGGCGGCTTGCCATTCCTGGGGTTCCGGCACGGATCGGCGAATCCAGAAGACGAGCAAGGCGGGCAGGATGCCCACGAGGAAGACGTAGCGCTTGGGCCAGGCCGCCAGCAGGTACGTCGTGAAGCACGCGATCAGGACGCCGATATTGACCCCCGTTTGCAGCACGGCGGCGACCCAGGGCCGCCACCGCCGGGGCCAGGTCTCGGACAGGAGCGACGACCCCACGGCCCATTCGCCGCCGATGCCCAGGGCCGCCAGAAAACGGAAGATCAACAGTTGCCACCAGGTCTGGGCGATCACCGACAGGCCTGTAAACATCGCGTACGTCAGGATCGTCAGGGACAGTGTCCGGCTGCGGCCCAACAGGTCGCCGGCCCGGCCGAAGAAGCCGCCGCCCAGCGCCCAGCCGACGAGGAAGGCTGCCTGAATCCAGCAGCTTTTCTCCTTGACCAGCGGGTCGGTCACGCTGGCGACCCCGAGCAGAGTCATGACGAAGGGTGCGGCGACCAGGGTGTAGAGGTGCATGTCCAGGCCGTCGAACAGCCAACCGAGCCACGCGGCGATGCCGGATTTCCACTGCTGCGGCGAGATGTCGCGCAGACTGGTTGCCTCGTGCTCGGCGGCTCTCCCACCAGGGAGGAACGCCGCCTCGGCGGGGACCAAGTTCTCTTCATCAGCTTGCGCCATGGCCGTAAGATAACGGATCGGCGGCGCGACAGCAACAGCGAGAATCGCAACTGAGGGCACCGTCGGGGCACGGGCGGGATGCGTCCTGCCGCGTGCTTCATTCCGCGGTCGAGACGCGCCGATCGGGAGAGGGAGTGGGCATCGCTCTGCCGGACACGAAACGGGCGATGCCCCAGGCCAGGAAGAAGGCCAGGAACAGGTAGATCAATGACGTGGCGCTGATACAGGCGCTCATGCCGAATCGCTGTGACGCGACGGCAATCGTCACCGTCGCGGCCCCGCCCCCCAGCCAGCCGATGGAGTTGATGACACCCACCGCGGTGGCACGACGCTCCGGCGGTACGACATCGTGCAGCGACGCCCAGATGTTGGAATCGTACAGCCCTTTGAAGAACCCGAAGCAGGCCATGGCCGCAATGAGCAGAGGCACTTGCCGCGTCCAGCCCACGACAAAGATGAAAAGCACGCCGCAAAACAGGCCCAAGGCTTGTGTCATCATGCGTCCGCCGCGATAGCGCCGGGCCAAGCGGTCCGCCAGGATGCCGCCGCACAAGACTCCCAGCACGGAGGCGACCTGGAGATACGCCGTGGCGCTGAAGCCCGCCATGGAGAGGCTCATGTTGAACTTCTCGACGAGGAATTTCGGCAGCCAGACCAGAAAGACCATCGCTACGAAGTTGGCTCCGACAAACACGGCCATGAGCACCCAGACCATCGGGACGCGAAAGACCTCGCCGATCGTTCGGAGAATGCCGCCGAGGGTCTCCCGCGGCCGATCCCGTGCCGGAGACGGTTCCGGGGGCTCTTTCAGGAGGGCAAACAATACGAAGCCGAAGACAATCCCCAGAACGCCGAGCAGCGAAAACGATGATCTCCAGCCGTAGTGCTGGCCCATCCAGCCGCCCAGCGTGCCGCCGGCCACGGTGCCGGCGTAGACGCTCGACTGGTGAATTCCCATCGCGCGTGAGCGGGTGTCCTTGCCGTGATAGGCGCTGATGAGCGCCATGGCGGCAGGGAAGTAAAAGGCTTCGCCAAACCCCTCGATGGCCCGCAGGGCGACCACGTGCCAATACTTCGTCGCAAAGCTGAAGGCCAAGGTGATAACCGACCAGAAGAGGAAGCCGGTGAGCACGACCGTCTTGCGCCGGAGCCGATCTCCCACCAGTCCCGCGAACCAACCCGCGCCGGCGTACACCCACATGAACGAAGACGCCACATAGCCCAATTGGAGACTCGTCAGTTGTAGACCGGGGTCCTTCTGGAGCAGGGGAAAGAGGGAGTAGATGCTCTGCCGGTCGGCGTAGTTGAAGAAGCACACCAGCCAGAGCATCGCCACCACGGCCCACTTGTAGGCACGATCAGACATTCGCGTTCCAACGCCTCTCGACCGTCGACTCCATCTTGACCTGTCTCCCACAAGATCGTTGGGCTGCTGTCATCGGAACCACAGGCTATCATAGCAGCAACGTGCCGCAAGTACAGCCTCGACTTCGAGAAAGCACGAGGTGGCATCGGTTTGGGGTCCCCAACGCAAAATTCCGCGTTGGGGGGCCCTTTCCAGCCCATGGATCATCAGCAGGATGCCGATGCCACAAGTGTGCCCAACGCCCACATGCAATTGCCCTGGGGCGAGTGCTGTCTTCGCTTGCTTAATCGCACGTTGGTCGATAGACTCGCAGGTGATTTGGACGCCGCGACGGCGCGAAAGGATTCACCAGATCCGATTTGCGGTTGTTGTAGATGGCCAAGGGGGCTCTGATATGAAATGTGCGATTGGGTTGGACTACGGCACGAATTCCGTGCGGTGCGTGATTGTCGATACGGCAGATGGACGGGAGCTGGGGACGTGCGTCTATGAGTACCCGATGGGCGAGGCGGGGATCATTCTCGATCCCGCCGACCACAACCTGGCCCGGCAGAATCCCGCCGACTATCTCAAAGGAGCCGAGGTCACGATTGCGGGGGCCATCGCCGCTGCCCGTAAGGCCGAGCCGGCGTTCAGTCCCCGGGACATCGTCGGCATCGGCGTGGACACGACCGGCTCGACACCTCTTCCGGTGGATCGCGACGGTATGCCGCTGGCCATGCTCGAACGATACAAGGACAATCCCAATGCTCACGCGTGGCTGTGGAAGGATCATACGGGATACGCGGAAGCCGGTGAGATTACGGCCCTGGCCCGCGACGAGCGTCCGCAGTATCTGGCCAAGTGCGGCGGGATCTATTCGTCCGAGTGGTTCTTCAGCAAGATTCTGCACTGCCTCCGGGCGGACCCGGAGGTCTTCGACAGCGCGTATACCTGGGTCGAACACGCCGACTGGCTCCCGGCCGTCTTGACCGGGACCGATCGCCCGGACAAGCTGCGCCGCTGCCGCTGTGCCGCGGGGCACAAAGCGATGTTCAACGACGCCTGGGGCGGCTATCCGGACGCCGAGTTCCTGGGCCGGCTCGACCCCAAGCTCGGGGCCTTGCGCAGGACTTTGAGTGACCGGGCCTACGCCGTCGATCAAGCGGCGGGGCGGCTGACCGACGGATGGGCCCGGAAACTGGGCTTGACCGCCGGGATTCCCGTGGCGATGGGCGCCTTCGACGCTCATTTGGGGGCGGTCGGGTCGGGAATCAAAAACGGCGTCCTGGTCAAGATCATCGGTACCAGCACCTGCGATATGGTGGTCGCCCCGAGCAACGCCGAGCTGGCGGACATCCCCGGCATCTGCGGGATCGTCGACGGCTCGATCCTGCCCGGCTACTTCGGCTTGGAGGCGGGCCAATCGGCGGTGGGGGACATCTTCAACTGGTTCGTCAACTATATCCAGCCGGGCGGCAAAGAGGCCGGCTCCCACCAGGCCCTGACGGAGAAGGCCGCCAGGCTCAAGCCGGGCCAGTCGGGGCTGCTCGCCCTCGATTGGAACAACGGCAACCGCACGATCCTGGTCGATCAGAGGCTCACGGGCCTGCTCCTGGGACAGACGCTGCACACCCGGCCCGAGGAGATCTACCGGGCCCTGGTTGAAGCGACCGCCTTCGGGGCACTGACCATCATCAACCGCTTCGAGGAGTTCGGCGTCAAGATCGACCAGGTCGTCAACTGCGGCGGTATCGCCGAGAAGAACGCGATGCTGATGCAGATTTACGCCGATGTCACCGGCCGCGAGATGAAGATCAGCCGCTCGGCTCAGACCTGCGCCCTGGGCTCGGCCGTTGCGGCGGCCGTCGTCGGCGGGGCGCATCCGGACTTCGCCCAGGCCCAGGCCGCCATGTGCGGGATCAAAGAGACGACGTTCCGGCCCATCGCCGCCCATCACAAAATCTACAAGCAGCTCTACAAGCTCTATCGCCGGCTGCACGACGGCTTCGGCATCCCCGGCAAGCTCCTGGGCATGGGCAGCGTCATGAAGGACCTGTTGGCCATCAAGGAAAAAGCAAACGTGTAATGTACGATGATCTGAAGCAACGAGTCTATGAGGCGAATCTCGACCTGCAGAAGCACGGCTTGGTCGTCTTCACCTGGGGCAATGTCAGCGGCATCGACCGCGGCCGCGGCGTGATTGCCATCAAGCCCAGCGGTGTCAGCTACGAGCGACTCACGCCGGACAATATGGTGATCGTCGATCTGCAAGGCAATGTCATGGAAGGGGACCTGCGGCCCTCCTCCGACACGCCGACGCACCTGGAGCTCTATCGCGGCTTTTCCGGCATCGGCGGCGTCTGCCATACTCATTCCCTGTACGCCACGATGTGGGCCCAGGCCCAGCGCGAGATTCCCTGCTTTGGCACGACCCATGCCGATTACTTCTACGGGCCGGTTCCGGTGACGGACACGCTCACGCGCGACGAGGTCACCGGACCCTACGAAGTGAACACCGGCCGGGTTATCGTCCGGCGGTTCGCGCAGATCGACCCGCTCCACATGCCGGCGGTTCTGGTCGCCAATCACGGCCCGTTCACCTGGGGCAAGGACGCCGCCCAGTCCGTCGAGAACGCCGTTGTCCTGGAGCAGGTGGCGATGATGGCCTACGGCACGCTGCTCGTCAACGGGCGCCAGGACTGCATCTCGCAGGCCCTCTTGGACCGGCATTATCTCAGAAAGCATGGCAAGAACGCCTATTATGGCCAGCGATAAAATGGAGGCAACGCAATGGCGAAAGTGACGTTTGGTGTGATCGTGGGCAATCGCGGGTTCTTCCCGGATGTCCTGGCAAAAGAAGGACGCAAAGAGATCCTCGAGGTGCTCAGGCAAAATGGCTACGGGGCCGTGGCCTTGCCCATGACCGACACGAAGTATGGAGCGGTCGAGACCCTCGAAGATGCCCAAAAGTGCGCCGAGCTCTTTGCCGCCAAGGCCGGCCAGATCGACGGCCTCATCGTCACACTGCCCAACTTCGGCGATGAGCGCGGGGTTGCCGAGACCATCAAACGCAGCGGCCTGGATGTGCCGATTCTCATCCAAGCGGAAGAAGATGCCGCCGGACAGATGGGCATCGACCGAAGGAGAGACTCCTTCTGCGGCAAGATCAGCGTCTGCAACAACCTGCGGCAGGCGGGGATTGCCTTCAGTCTGACCCAGTCCCACACAGTCAAGGTCTCTTCACCCCAGTTCAAATCCGACCTCGACCGCTTTGCGGCGGTCTGCCGGATCGTGCGGGGCCTCAAGAACGTGCGCTTCGGGGCCATCGGCAGCCGGCCGGCGGCCTTCAACACCGTCCGCTACAGCGAAAAGCTCCTGGAATATGCCGGCATCGGCATCGAGCCGGTGGATCTGTTCGAGATCCTGGGCAAGGTCGGCCGGCTGGCGGATAACGATAGAAAGGTCAAGGCCAAGCTGGCCGCCCTCACCAGCTACACGGACACCCAAGCGATCCCGGCCGAAGGGCTGCTCAAGATGGCCAAGTTCGGGGCCGTGGTCGATGGCTGGGTCAAAGAAAAGCAACTGGCCGGCACGGCCATTCAGTGCTGGACGGCCCTGGAGGAGTTCTTTGGAATCGTGCCGTGCACGCTGATGAGCATGATGAGCCAGGCCCTGCTGCCCAGTGCCTGTGAGGTCGATGTGACGGGCCTCTTGGCCATGTACATTCTGCAACTGGCCAGCGGCACGCCCAGTGCTCTCCTGGACTGGAACAATAACTTCGAAGAGGACCCGGATAAGTGCGTCTTGTTCCATTGCAGCAATCTGCCCAAGAGCTTCTTTACCTCGGACAAGATGGATTACCAGGCGATCATCGCCGGCTCGGTAGGCCGGGAGAACACCTATGGCACGATCGTCGGCCGGATCAAGCCGGGTGCCGCGACGTTCTGCCGGACAATGACGGACGATGTCGATGGTGTGATCCGGGCCTATGTGGGCGAAGGCCAATTCACGGATGACCAGTTGGAGACCTTCGGCGGTTACGGCGTGATGCAGATTGAGAATCTTCAGACGCTATTGAGCTACATCTGCCGGATGGGCTTTGAGCACCACGTAGCAGTGAACCTGTCGCAGACGGCCGCTCCCATCGCCGAGGCCCTGAGCACGTACTTGGCCTGGGACGTGTACCAGCACGGAATTTAAGACTTACGAAGTTTGATTGTTGAAGTGTGATTTTTGATTTACGGAGAGCCACGCATCCCAAATCAAACATCAAACATCAAAAATCAAACTTTGGCGGCCCGGACGCCTTCGGTGCTGCTGTTCGTGGAGACCTCGCGTGAATTCGGGCGGGGCCTGCTCCATGGAATCGCGCGGTATTCGCGGCTGCATGGTCCCTGGCGCGTATACCGCTGGCCGGGTGCGCTGGATTCGTCTCTGCCGGAATGGAAGTCCCTGCAGATCGACGGCGCCATCGTCCGCGATGTCAAAGTCGTGGAACGCCTGGCGCATTCGGGTATCCCGGTGATCTTCGCCCAACACAACAAGGAAAGCTACGCGCCGTTTCCCTCGATCATTACGGACGGCGCTCTCATCGGAGGGATGGGCGCGGAGCATTTTCTCGACCGCGGCTTCCGGAATTTCGCCTACTGCGGACTCGATGAGTTTGCCTGGTCCCGGGGACGGGCGTTGTATTTCCGGCAGCGGCTGGAGCAGGCCGGTTTCGAGGTCAGTCCGTACCGGACGCCCGCGTCGAAGCGCGGCCGGGCGCTTCGCAACGAACAGAGCCAGATTGCCGATTGGATTCGCCAGTTGCCCAAGCCCGCGGCCGTGATGTGCTGTAACGATGACCGGGCCTTGCTGGTGATCGAGGCATGCAAGCTCGCCGGTTGCAGTGTGCCCGATGATGTCGCGGTCCTCGGGGTCGATAACGATGTCCTCGTCTGCGACCTGGCTGATCCGCCTATTTCCAGCATCGCGCTGAACACCGAAAGCGCGGGCTACGAAGCCGCGCGGCTGCTGGATCAGTTGATGAAGGGCGGCGCGATGGTCGGACAGGTGATCCCGGTCCAGCCCACACATATCGTAACGCGCATGTCCACGGATATGCTGGCCGTCACGGACCCGGATGTGGCAGCCGCCCTGGGGTTCATCCGCCGCCACGCGAATCGCTTGATCCAGGTGGACAATGTCGTCGAGGCGACGACCGCCTCGCGTCGCGTGCTGGAGAAACGCTTCAAGGCGATCCTGCATCGGTCCGTGCACCAGGAAATTCGGCGGATTCGCGTCAACAACATCGTGCGCCTGCTCGTCGGCACGGACCTGAGCGTCGCGGACATCGCCGCGCATTGCGGCTTCGACGGCGTCGAGCACATCGCCCGCTATTTTCGCAAGGAGACCGGCGTGAGTCTGCGCGAGTACCGCAAACGCCACGCCCCACGCTGACCGACACAGGTTCCAACACTTGGAGAACGACAATCATGAACACCTTCCGAACTCTCATCTTCGTAACTTTGGCCCTTGTCAGTGCGTGCACTCTGTATGCTGCTCCGGCGTCGCTGACCGTCGAGGTGGATAAGCCCGGCGTGAAGATCAGTCCCACACTCTGGGGTATCTTCTTCGAGGATATCAATCTCTCCGCTGACGGCGGGATCTATCCGGAATTCGTGCGGAACCGGTCCTTCGAGGATTCCGAACAGCCGGACCATTGGACCATCAACAAAGCGGCCGACGGCAAGAGCGAGATAGCGATCGATTCGAGCCGACCGCTCGACCCCATGAACCGCCAAAGCCTGCGCGTGAAAGTGGACGGCTCGCTAGCGCTCATCAACAAAGGCTACTGGGGCATGAACGTAGTCCAGGGCGAGAGCTACCAGGTGCATCTGGCCGCGCGGGCCGCCAACGGTTTCAAGGGTCCCATCGGCGTGTCGCTGCAAAAAACGGACGGCAGTGCCCTGGCCCAAGGCGGGATCAGCGGCCTTACGGACCAGTGGAAAGGATTCTCGCTCGATCTGAAGGCCACCGATACTGATCCCAAGGCACAACTGAGCCTGACCGTTTCGGGCAAGGGTACGCTCTGGCTCGATATGGTTTGTGTCGCACCGGTGCAGACCTGGAAGAACCACGGACTACGGCCGGACCTGTGCGAGATGCTCGCCGGGCTGAAACCCTCGTTCGTGCGCTTCCCCGGCGGCTGCTGGGTGGAAGGCGACGACATGGCCCACATGTACCATTGGAAGAACACGATTGGCGAGTTCTGGCACCGCAAGCCACTGTGGAACATCTGGCGGTATTGGGCTACGCACGGCTTGGGCTATCATGAGTACCTCCAGATGTGCGAGGACCTCAGCGCGGAGCCTTTGTTCGTGATCAACGCCGGCATGTCGCACCGCGAGGTGATCCCGATGGACCAGATGGGCCAGTGGGTCCAGGATGCCCTCGACGCCATCGAGTACGCCAACGGCCCGACCGACTCAATCTGGGGCGGCCTGCGGGCGAAGAACGGCCATCCCGAGCCGTTCGGCCTCAAGTACATCGAGATCGGCAACGAGAACGGTGGACCGCCGTACCAGGAGCGGTATGTCCTGTTCTACGACGCGATCCGGGCCCGCTATCCGAAGATGACGATTATTGCCGATCAGCCGACCCGCTCGCGGCCCTGTGACATCGTGGACGAGCACTACTACAGCAATCCCGAATTCTTCATGCAGCAGGCGGACCGCTACGACAAATACGACCGCAACGGCCCGAAGATCTACGTGGGCGAGTACGCCGTCACGCAGGGCTGCGGCCAGGGCAACCTGCGCGGCGCGATCGGCGAAGCGGCCTTCATGACCGGCATGGAACGCAACGCGGACATCGTCGTGATGGCCTCCTACGCGCCGTTGTTCGCCAACGTCAACTACAAGCGGTGGAACCCCGACCTGATCTGCTTCGATAGTTCCCGCGTCTACGGCCTGCCGTCGTATTACGTGCAGAAGATGTTCGCCGAAAACCGCGGCGATGTGGTCCTGCCCGCGGCGGTGACCTCGCCGGCCATGGAGCAGAGCTCCTCGGAGGAAGGCCGCGGCGGCGCCATCGGCGTCGGCACGTGGCTCACGCAGGCCGAGTTCAAGGATGTCAAAGTGACCCAAGGCGATAAGACGCTGTTCTCCTGCGACTTTGCCGACGGCACCAAGGGCTGGAGACTCCTGCGCGGCGACTGGAAAGCACAAGACGGTGTGCTCCGCCAGAGCAGCTCCGCCGACAATGTCCGGGCCATCGCGGGCGACAAGTCCTGGAGCGACTACACTTATACGCTCAAGGCCCGCAAGCTCGGCGGCGCCGAGGGCTTCCTGATTCTCTTCAACGTGCGGGACGAGAACCGCAAGAGCTGGTGGAATCTGGGCGGCTGGGGCAACCAGCGGCATGCCATCGAGATGGGCGGCATCGTGGGCAACGAGGTGCCCGGCTCCATCGAGACCGGCCGCTGGTACGACATTCGCATTGAGACCTCCGGCCAGACCATCAAATGCTACCTGGACGGCAAGCTCATCCACGACGTCACGCCGCCGGTTCTGAAGTCGCTCTACGCCTCCGCCAGCCGCATTAAAGACATGGGCGAGGTCATTCTGAAAGTCGTCAACACGTCCAAATCGGAACTGTCGACCGACATCAAGCTCAACGGTATCAAGACCGTGCAAGGTCCGGCGAAAGCCGTCGTGCTGACTTCAGAGAACGCAACAGATGAGAATTCCCTCACGGCGCCGACGAAGGTCGCTCCGATGACCAAGACCATCAACGTGAGCGGCTCCAGCTTCCAGCACGCCTTCCCCGGCAATTCGGTGACGGTGATTCGCCTGAAACCCGAGTGAACAACGCACAGAGGAACTGTGCAGGACAGGATGAGCATCTTGCCCACAGAAGCCGGACACAGAGCTTGCTCTGGATCCAGAATGAGGTAGCCGGGAGCACGCACACAGAGGTACGGTGCGTTGCCGCCACTTTTTCCTGCAGTCGGCGTGGGAAAAAGACTACCCCTCACTTGCGCGTGAGGGCCTGGATCCATTCCTGCCAGCGTTCGGTGTGCAACACGCGTTTCTTTTCCATTCCGGCCAACTGTCGACGATTCTGCGAGCCTCGGCGAAGTGCGAAGGCTGATCGTGCCGCGCAGAATCAGGGGCATTACCCCGAGCGGGCCGACTCTCTCCACTATTCTCCTGCGGCGTGCTCATTTCTACTCTCCAATCCTTCCCGGTACTCAGCGAATCTCTTCGTCGCCTCGGTCTCCTGCTCCAAGTAGGAACAAGGAAGCATCTGTATTCTCGCATGACCCGAGTCACGCTGCCAGTACAAAATCCCTCCATCCTTATTTTTACGTACGAGCTCAGATCCTGTGCTCAGCTTCATCGAGAATAGGTCGAAGAATTTTCTGGGACCTATTCCGACAAACGGTTCAAATATGACGAGGCCAGAATCGGAGTTCTCTCGTGAATCGATAGCGTCATTGTGAAACTCCATCGCCTTGCTCTTCGGATAGGGCTCCACATACACCACTCGTGCGATTCCTGCTGCAATGATGTGCTTCGCGCAGTTGTGACAGGGAAATGTGGTTGTGTATAGAGTAGCTCCGCGAGCATCCACTGTATTCCTTGCGCAAAAGAGCAGCGCCTCCATTTCAGCGTGTACGACGCGTCCGTATTCCGTAAGGTCCCCTATCCTGCTTCTCAAAAGTGCGGCCTCGACTTTGGACCTATCGACGTCGCTATCAAGCCGCTGCAGAATCTCGTCGACTATTTTTCGCTGCTCCTTCTTGTTTGAGTCTTCACCTCGCTTATAGTCGCGTCCATTCGTTGCGTCAGTATACTCGTGCGTTTCGGGGTCGCACTCAGGCCAATACAGACCGCCCCTGGGCTTCGGGCAGTCGTTGGCCCCCGTTGCCATGATCTCGTTGCCCCGCGCGATGACTGCTCCTATCTGGCGCGAGAGGTCCGCTGATCTCAGGGAAGATGCAAACGCCATGAACATTGCGTATTCATCAAAACTCGGGGTGATATACGGATTCCCGAATATAAGGTCCAGTATTCGCCACAGGTCATTTTTCCAGGGAAGGTCCTTATCTCCCAAATGGATAAAGAAATCTGCTAAGTGAAATGTGTCACGCGTATGTTGGCCATGCCCTTCTACTTCGTCCTCATCCCGCTTGATCAATTCCTCCGCTTTTGCAGGATCTATGTTCTTTTCCTTCAGATGATCGCAGCGCATTTCCTTGCCGGAGTAGACTCCGATGAGATAGAATCCATCAGTATAAACGCGACGCAGACGCCTCACTTCTTCGGGATGCTTCAGCGAATTCACTACGTAGGCGACCCGCGATCTAGGTTTGAAATTCCGCTGTTCGTCATGCTCTCTTTCGCGGCACATCTCCGAGCAAATCCCCAGGGCGAGGATGGAATTGTCACCCGAAGACTTGCGTGCCTCGTTGCCTCGGTTGATGTACGTGGTTATGCGATCAAATTCCGAAGAAAACTGCGACGGGATATCACGGTAGAGAATCCCGATGACATCCTGCGACACACGGATTTCCCGCGTGTCGTAGTTAAAGGCCTTGAGCCTATCTTTGATAGCCTCAACTACTCGTTTCAGTTGGGTACCCACAGCGCCCACGAGGCCAATCACAATCTCCGTGTCCCTGTAGTTGCCCTCGAATGACCTGTGAATATGGTCATTCGTAGTATCGACGCTGCTCTCCTTCTCACACAAGGCATACCCCTCCGGCAACGAGTCATCATGTCACCAGATACACAGATCGGCATGCCACGGCCCCTGCTCACAATCGATCCTACGAGTGTCCCTTAGCTACCTGAGCCGGTGCGCAATGCCTGCCTGTAAATACTTCCGCACGTCGACATGGTGTTCCATCTTGATGTGCCAGCTATTATACTACCACCGACACCAGGATACCAGCACAAAATAGATTGTCGATGGGAGAATCCGATGAAAGCTTGTGCCTGTTATGTCGTGGTCGCGGCCGCTTGTCTTTGTCCGGCATTGTTTGCGTCTGATGATGTCTTTCTGTTGAGCTATTTCAAAGGCAACGGGGAGACGGGCGTGTATCTCGCGGCGAGTGAGGATGGTCTGACGTTCCAGGACCTCCATGAGGGCCGGCCGATCTTCGCGCCGCCGCGGTGGGCGGGGCAGAATCTGACGCGGGACCCTTCCATCGTCTATCGCGATGGACTGTTTCACATGGTTTGGACTTCGAGTTGGACGGGGGAGTGCTTCGGGGCGGCGACTTCTCCCGATTTGAAGCAGTGGTCCCCGCCGGTCCAGGTCCAGCCGTTCCGGAATTGGCCCGCCAACGACCGGCCTGACAATACCTGGGCGCCGGAGGTTCATTGGGACCCGGTGCAGAAGAACTATGCGATTCTGTGGTCCTCGGCGATCGCGGCGACGGAGGGCGATGGTGGACACAACTCGGGCGGGCTGGAGAAAGACCCGGCCCGCAAGATCAAGCCCGATCTGCGGCACCACCGCACGTTCATCGCGCGGACCATGGATCTCCAGAGCTTCACCGATGCCAAAGTGTTCTTCTCGCCCGGCGTCAGCGAGATCGACGCGATGATGGTGTTTGACGATTGGGGTACATCGGACCCCGCCGACGACCGTTGGGTGTTGGTCTGCAAAGATGAGCAGATGGCGGAGCTGGGCGGCAAAAATATCCGGGTGACCACCGCTGGGGCCGATCTGACAAAGCCTTTCCCGCCGCAGTTCCACGCGCCGGACGATGCCAACAAGCCGTGGAGCGGTCCGGTGGCTGGTCCCGGTTCGAGTGTACAGGCGAATCAATGGACGGAAGGGCCGACGCTGCTGAAGGTCGGCGACGAGTGGCGGCTCTACTTCGACCGGTTCCGCCTGCGGACGAACCGCTTCGGCTTGGCCACATCGAAGGACCTCATCCACTGGACCGACCGTACCGGCGACCTGACGGTCCCGCCCCAGGCCATGCACGGCACGATCTTCCGCGCTCCGCGTGCCGTCATCTCCCAAATCCTTTTTGAGCCACGTGTCAATTCGCAATAACGCCGTAAGGCGTTCTCTTCGTAGAGCCTGCCCTCGACCTGATCGAGGGTCGTGCGTCCTCGCACGACGTCCGTAGCACGGGCATCCTGCCCGTGACCTCGAATCCATGGGCGGGACGCCCATGCCACGTTGGCGAGCGGGGGCGCTCGCCTTGCGAAGAGGCTTCGCCGGCAGGATGGGTGTTCGCACTTGTGCAAATCCCGTGGGCGACGTATCGTGGGAACAAATCGCAAGGAGAGACCATTATGAGTTGGACCGTGGATCGCAGGGATTTGTTCAAGGCCCTGGCCGGTGGCGGCGGGCTGCTGGCGGGGCTGAGTTCGCTGGGTGAAGCTCAGAAAGTGGCCGAAGCGAAGGAGAAGGTGCGGCGTGGCTCCGCGCCGGTGAAGATCACGGATGTCAGGACGATTCTCACGCAGCCGGGCGACTGGCTCGTCATCGTCAAGGTGGAGACAAGCGAGCCAGGGCTTTACGGCATCGGCTGCGCCACGCATGGCGAGCGGCCGCTGGCGGTCCGGGCTGTGGTCGATGAGTACCTCAAGCCGCTGCTGGTCGGCAAGAACGTGGACGACATCGAGGATATCTGGCAGACGCAGTATGTCACCTCATACTTCCGCAGCGGCGTCACCCTGAACAACGCCCTGAGCGGCGTCGACGGCGCCCTGTGGGACATTCTCGGCAAACGGGCGGGCATGCCGCTGTACAAGCTGCTCGGCGGCAAAGTGCGGGCCGCCGCGACGCTTTATGCCCACGCCAGCGCCCGAACGCTGCCCGAGCTGGAGGACCAGGTCCGCAAGTACATGGCTCAGGGCTACCGGCACATCCGCGTGCAGTTGGCCACGCCCGGCTTCTCGGGCTACGGTGTGTCCAATCCCACCTCGGACCAGGTGCAGAAGATGCGGCCGGAAGGCATGGCGCCTTCGCCCGTCTTCGAGCCGACGCCTTACGTCAACAACACGATCAAGATGTTCGAGTATCTCCGCAGCAAGCTGGGCTTCGAGGTCGAGCTGCTGCACGATGTCCACGAGCGCATCCCGCCGGTGCAGGCGATCGCGCTGGCCAAGGCCCTGGAGCCGTTTCGGCTTTTCTTCCTGGAAGATGCGCTCGCGCCGGAAGATGTGCAGTGGTTCCAGCACATTCGCTCGCAGTGCGCGACGCCGCTGGCGATGGGGGAACTGTTCGTCAACCGCAGCGAATGGCTGCCTCTGGTGGCCAATCGCTGGATCGACTTCATCCGCTGCCATATCTCCGCGATCGGCGGCCTGAGCATGGCCCGCAAGGTGGCGGCCTGCTGCGAGCTATTCAACGTGCGGACCGCCTGGCACGGCCCGGGCAATGTCTCGCCGGTCGGCCACGCGGTCAACCTGCACCTGGACCTGGCCTCGTACAACTTCGGTATTCAGGAGGAGACGCGCTTCTCGCCGACGTTGCGCGAGATCTTCCCCGGCTGCCCCGAGATCAAGGGCGGGTACCTGTACGCGAACGACCAGCCGGGCCTGGGGATCGACATCGACGAGAAGCTGGCAGCGAAGTCCCCGTACAAGACGCCCGGCCGCAATCGCGGCACCGACCGGCTGCTCGACGGCACGATCGTCCGGCCGTGAGTGGAGGACAGAAGACGGACGACGGAAGACAGATGACAGTGTGGATGGGTGGCAGCCTCAAGCGAAGCTTGGGGATGGCTTTCCCGTGTTAGCGATTACCAGCCCCAAGGCCTTCGGCCTTGAGGCTGCCACCCGTCTTCTTCACAAGGGGTAATGACGCATGAAAACGAAAGCAGGACTCGTGGCAGCCGGTGTTCTTTTCCTGATCGGGCTTACGAGTTCGATGGCACTGGGCGAGGTGTGCAATCTCAAGGTCGTCACCGATGCCTCGCCGGACTACTCCGACATGGAGAGCATGATCCGCAGCATCACGGCGAACTGGCCGGGTGCGGAGGAGAAGTGCTGGGCCCTGTTCTACTGGACCCATATCGGCCGGCGGCAGACAGCGCCCATGGACCTCCACGGCGTGGAATGCACCGACCCGATCCGGCAGTTCAACGATTACGGTTACACGATGTGCAGCACGGTCGCCGGGATCAACTGCTCGATCTGGGACGCCATGGGCTACCCGGTCAAATTCTGGGACATCTCGATGCACACGGTTCCGGAAGTGCAGTACGGCGGCCGCTGGCACATGTATGACAACAGCATGTCCGCCCTGTACACCCTGTGCGACGGCACGACCATCGCGGGCGTCGAGGATATCGGTAAGCCGGGCGGCTGCGCCGCCTCCGGCGGGCGGGTGGAGCCGGGCCACATCGCCCGCTATCACTGCCTCAACAGCAACGGCAACAACAGTTTCCTCACGGGAGCGGATTGTCCCCGCGATCTCGCCCAGGAATTCCGCTGCTTCAATCCCAACGGGCTGAAGTACCGCTACTATTACTATAACTGGGAGCGGGGCCATCGCTACATCCTCAATCTCCGCGAGAACGAGGTTTACACACGTTATTCTAAGAGCCTCGGGGACATGCCGGAGTACTACGTGCCCAACAACGGCAAGGACCCCGAGAAGACCAACACGCGCTACCATATTCGCGGCAACGGCGTCCGCGTGTTCAAACCGGCTTTGACCGAGACCGCCTTGCGAGAAGGGGCCTATAGCGTTGCGGGCTGCAGGGCCGTCGGTCCGCGTGGCGTCGTTCCCTCGCAGGCCGGCACGCCGGGCGAGCTCATCTTCAAGGTCCAGGGGGCCAATGTCATTACGCACCTGCGGATCAAAGCTGGCTTTATTCGAAAGACTGCCGCAGATGTGACGAGTGTCTCGGTCAGCACGACCAACGGGCTGACGTGGGAGCAAGCGTGGAAAGGCGAGGGCGTGGGCGACGTCCCGCTGGATCTGGCCTTGGGACAGGAGGTCAACGGTGCTTACGACGTTTTGGTGAAAGTCTCTCTGGCGGGGAAGGCCAACGCGGCCGATGCCTGCCTCACGGAGATCGAGTTCGAGACGACCACCAATCTCAACAGCAAGACGCAGCCGCAACTGCTGCTGGGCAAGAACACGATCTACGTGGGAGCCGGCGAGCAGACGGAGTCGATCGTGGTCTGGCCCGACCTGCAGGGCGAAAGCTACAAGCCCTACGTGGTCAAGCAGAAGAATATC
>JAMCWO010000356.1:18155-32202 GCA_023481165.1 Planctomycetota bacterium
AAGGAAGATGCGTACGTCGTCTTCAAGGTCGATGCTCCGACGGATATCACGCAGGTCACGTACGGCGGCCGCCTCTACAACCGAGCGCCGAAGTCCCACATCGACCTTCTGCACTCCTTCGACGGCGGAACGACGTGGCAAAAGAGCTATTCGCTCGACCAGACCACGCCGCCCTGGGACGTGATCCACTATGAGACGGTGACGAATGTCCCCGCTGGCACGAGGTCGGTGCTGTTCAAGTACCTGCTCAACAGTTCCGCCGCCGGGACCGATGCGTGCAGCCTCTACAGCGTCCGCATGGAAGTCAACCACAAGCCGCACGTGGCCGCATTTCGTCCCATTGAGGTCACACTTAACTGGAGCGAAGTGCAGAGCGACTACTCCCTCGTCGAGCGCAGCCACACGCAACTCGTCGAGCAAGTGCCCGCCCGCTACACGATCAACGTGGGCGGGGTGGACCATCCTATCGTGAACGCGCTGCAGATGAACCTCCAGGGCGCGGTCGGCGGCGTCAAGTATGGTTATTCCGACGGCAGGGACGTCGGCGGCGAGAAATACATCGGCCGCTGGGTCCGGTACGGCAGAAATCTGGCCGAGGGCAAGCGCTACACAGTCTCCGTGTCTTCCGGCAAGCAATGGGGAGCGGGCGATCCGAACGGGACCAAGCTGACGGATGGTGTCGTCGGGCCGAACTATGCCGGCGGGATCGGACCCGGCTACGGCTTGTGCTGGGATAAGGGAACGAACCCCGTCGTCACGTTGGACCTCGGCACAGTCCAGCGTTGCGGAGCGTTTCGCATCCATCTCAGTGCGGGCTGGCCCTGGTGGGATGCCTTGAAGGGCCAAGTCAAGGACACGATTGAAGTCCTCACGTCCGTGGACGCCCAGCAGTACACCAGCCGGGGTTTCTTCGATCTGAACCTGCGGCGGAAGGATGTCCCGACCAATCACATGCTGCCCGACGATGAAACAGCTACCGGTTTCCTCTATGCTTTGCTGCCGCCCGAACCGGTCGAGGCTCGCTACGTGCAGTACAAGATCACGCCGCAGCGAACCTTGACGGTCAGTGAGGTCCAGGTCCTCGATTCGATCCAGTATGAGCCATTCGATCTGCGAATTGCTCTGCCTGCCCAATAGGAAGGAGCAAATAACATGCGGCAGATCGCTCTCTGCCTCGCTGTGCTCATATCCGTCCACACAGGATGGAGTTGGGCCCATGCGGAAGACTACGACGTGGTGATCACGGGCGGGCGGATCTACGACGGCTCCGGCAAAACACCATATGTCGCGGACATCGGGATCAAGGACGGCCGGATCGCTGCCATCGGGCAACTCCAGCCGGGGGCCGCCCCGGTGATCCGCGCCCAGGGTCTGGCCGTCGCGCCGGGCTTCATCAACATGCTGAGCTGGGCCACCGACTGCCTCCTGGTGGATGGACGCTCCCAGAGCGACCTTCGCCAGGGCGTGACGCTGGAGGTCATGGGGGAAGGGGAGTCGATGGGGCCTCTCAGCGAGGCGATGAAGCGGGACATGGTCCAGGCGCAGGGCGACCTCAAGTTCCCCGTGGAATGGACCACCTTGGGCGAATACCTCGATACCCTCGTCCAGAAAGGCGTCTCGACCAACGTCGCCTCGTTCATGGGTGCGACCACGGCCCGCGTCTCTGTCGTCGGATATGCCGATCGTGTCGCCACGGCCAAAGAGCTCGAGCAGATGCGCGAATTGGTGGGTACGGCGATGCAGGAAGGGGCCCTGGGTGTCAGTTCCGCGCTGATCTATGCTCCCGGCGCTTATGCTCGGGCGGATGAGCTGACCGCCCTGGCCGAAGTGGCGGGCCAGTACGGCGGCTTGTACGTCTCGCACCTCCGCAGCGAGGGCGACCACCTGCTGGAGGCATTGGACGACTTCATCGCCACGGCCCGTAAGGCGAACGTCGCCGCCGAGTTGTATCACATGAAAGCCGCCGGCAGAGCGAACTGGGACAAGTGCGACGCCATGATCCAGAAGATCGAGAAGGCCCGGGCGGCGGGCCTGCGGATCACGGCGGACATGTACACCTACACGGCCGCCGCGACAGGTCTCGATGCGGCGATGCCGCCCTGGGTCCAGGAGGATGGGCACCGGGCCTGGGTGACGCGGCTCCGGGACCCGGCGCTGCGTGGGCGTGTGGTCGAAGAGATGACGACGCCGGCCGGCGGATGGGAGAATTTCTACCTCCTGGCGGGCGCCCCGGAGAATATCCTGTTTGTCGGCTTCAAGAACGAGAAGCTCAAGCCGCTGATCGGCAAAACGCTCGCCCAAGTCGCGGCACTGAGAGGAAAGTCGCCGCCGGAAACCGCGATCGACCTGGTCATCGAGGACGACAGCCGGGTCAACACGGTCTATTTCCTGATGTCGGAAGAGAACGTGAAGAAACAGATCAAGCTCCCGTGGGTCAGCTTCTGTTCGGACGCGGGGTCCCTGGCCCCCGAGGGCGTCTTCCTCAAATCGAGCACGCACCCACGTGCCTACGGGACCTTCGCCCGGCTGCTGGGCAAGTACGTCCGCGACGAGAAGGTTATCCCGTTGGAGGAGGCGATTCGACGGCTGTCCGCGCTGCCGGCGGAGAATCTCAAGCTGGACCGCCGCGGCAAACTGGAGAAAGGCTATTGGGCGGACATCGTCGTCTTCGACCCGGCCACCATCAGCGATCACGCGACCTACGAGAAGCCGCGTCAGTACGCCACGGGCGTGATCCATGTATTTGTCAACGGAACCCAGGTCCTCCAAGATGGCGAGCACACTGGCGCCAAGCCGGGACAGGTGGTACGTGGACCGGGATGGAAACGGCCTCGCTCGTAGCATGGGCATCTTGCCCATGCCACGAAGGATTGCAGACGGGACATCTGGAAAGGAGAGTGCCATGCGTTCGAATCTGCGCATCTTCACGGTAGCGGTCTTGTTTGTGGCTCTGTTGGGGAATATGGGGGTGCTGGTGGCCTTCGGTCAGCAGACCGTCCCAACCGCGCACTATGTGGTTGATCCCACGTGGCCACGGAAGCCGGAGCGCTTCACGTGGGGCCAGACGCCCGGCATGACCCTGGATGCTCAGGATCAGGTCTACGTCTCCACGCGCAGCAGCCCGGCAGTGCAGGTCTACCGGACCGATGGGACCTTCGTGCGGGCCTGGGACATCAAGGACGCCACCGGCGCCCACTTCATCCGGGTGGATCCCCAGGGCAATATCTGGACCACGGATATCAAGAGCCATCTGGTATGCAAGCATAGCTCCGAGGGCAAAGTGCTGCTGACGCTGGGTGAGGCGGGCCGGGCCGGCACCGATGAGAAGCACTTCGACAAGCCCACGGATGTGGTAGTTCTGCCGATGGGGGACATCTTCATCACGGATGGCTACGGTAACCGGCGCGTCATCCATTTCGACAAGACCGGCAAATACATCAACCAGTGGGGCGAAGCTGGCACCAGGCCGGGGCAGTTTGCCCTGCCGCACTCGATTGTGGCCGACAGCCGCGGACGCCTCTATGTCGCCGATCGCGAGAACGCCCGCATTCAAGTCTTTGACACCAGCGGCAAGCTGCTCGCCGTCTGGACGAACGTCATCACTCCCTGGGGTCTCTATATGACCCGGAACGATCAGCTTTGGGTCTGCGGCTCCTCGGCGGTGAAGAAAGACGCCGAAGCGTCTGCAGCGCAAACGGGCCCGGTGGAGAGTCCGAGCAGCGAATGGGCGGTTCTCCCGCCGCCGGACCAGATCGTAATGAAGCTGAGCCTCGAAGGGCAGGTGCTTCTGCGCGTGCCGCTGACGAAGACCCCGGTGCCGCCGGGGAAGTCGCGCGAGCTTGACTGGGTTCACGGCATCGCCGTGGATGCACAGGGCAATCTTTACCTCGGCGATATCCAGGGCCAGCGGGCACAGAAGTTCGTGCGAAGACCATAAACAAGGGCAAATCATCATTCGCCCCTACTGCCAGGGCAGCGTTTCGGGCTTGAGTCGTTCCGTCACCAGGTAGACGGGCCGCTCCGTCAGGGTGACACTCTCCCCCTTCAACTGGTTGCCCTGGAGGTCCACCGCCTTCCAGTTGTTGCCGGCCAGGGGGATCGTTGCCGGCTTCGCCTCTTCGACCGTCCAGACCACGACGACGGTCCGTCCTTGACTTTCGAAGCCGTAGGCGGCCGTGTCCGGCCCAGATGCAAGACGGCCGAGCGGCCGGACCGGGGGCACGAGCAGGTTCGCCAGCGCCGATTGCGCCACCAGCATCTTTCGCGGCGCGCCCGCCCACTCGAAGAAGATGCCGGCGAGGTCCTCCTTGTTGAGACTGCCGATTGTGCCGGAATGATAGATGATCCGCTCGACGCCGCAGGACAGCAGTTGCGTGTCAAACTTGACCTGCCACTCGGCTGCTTCCACTTCGCCGTCCAAGGGCTTGAGCCAACTGTGATAAGGCTCAGAGGGCTTGTCGTCATCGGCGTAGTACGCCCCCTCAGTGAACCAGATCGGCCGGGCCACCCTGGTTGCCTGCATCTTCGCTTGTAGTTGCCGCAAGGGCTCCTCGTAGGCTTCGGGGGCTGTCAAGCCCGGATAGATGTGCAGGTTCAGGGCATCGACCCAGCGCAGACCCCCGGCGTCGATGAACTCCTGGGTATACGTAGTCGGGCCGCCAGCGATGCCGCCGATCACGAGAGCGCCGGGATCGACCTCCTTCACCGTCTGATAAGCGACCTTCAGCAACCGAACGTAGTCTGCGACTTGATAGCCGTAGGTGCGCGGCAGGGAATAGTCTGTGTAGATAGGCTCATTGAGAATCTCCCACACATGGATCCGCCCGCGATAGTGCTGCACCGTCTGTCGCGCATACGCGGCGAAGTCGTTCAAGCGGCGCGGCATGTAAGCGGCGCGCTGGCGGTTCTCCGGGTTAGCCCGGATGGGCTTCACCTCGTCTCCTGCACTGGAGGACCAGTTCGCGGAGGGGAAAGGCAGTAAGCCGATGACCTTGAATCCCCGTTCCAGAACGCGGTCGATCTGGCGATCGGGTTCGACGAACTCGAATTGGCCCTGTTGCGGCTCGACATCGTGCCACTTGAGCGACCAATCCCGGAACCAGCTCAGGCCAATCTGTTTGCTCAGGTCCAGCAGGTGCGGCCACGAATCGGCGTGATTCATGCCGAACAGGCTGTCGGAATGGAGGTAAGGCGTGACAATCGCAAACCGCAGTGGGCGAGTCAGCGCGACCTCCGCATCCGGACACTCCACGCGCAGACGGTAGAAGCCTTTCTGCGCCACGCCGGGACGAAGAGGGACCGCCGCGTGCTCAGAGGGACCAACTTTCACGCTAACGTCGTCCTCGTAGACCGTGGCGTCGTCGAAATCGGTCGTGGCCAGGTGCAGTCGGATGGATTGTGGGACCCGGCCGGCGTTGAAGATCGAGGCGGTCATCTGCGGCTCGCTGCCGTCCTGGAACAGGTTGCCCATCTGGGTCGATTCCACCCCGACTTCCGCGGCGGCTCGCGTCTGGTAGTCTGTCGCTTGTTCGCCTTTCTCAAGCTGCACCGCGTCGATCCACATGGTCCCCGTTTCCTGTTTCGATGCTTCCAGGTCCAGGCCCAATGCCACGAACACTTGAGAACTCTGTGGGCGGAACGTGAAACTGTAACGCTGCCATGTGGAGGAGAGTGTCACCTGCTTGCGCAAGTTTCCCCGGAACGCCTGCCGGATCGAGAGTACGCCAATCAGATCGGTCGGCTCGGCCTTCAAATAGGCGGAGAACGTGTAGGCTGTATCCGGCGTGACGGTGATCCAACCCTGATTGGCCAGCAGCGGCGCTTTGACCGGCACGTGATAGAGCGCGAAGTAATCGAAGTAGAAAACCGGGATCGTCTCAGGTGTGAGGGCGATCTTGAAACTTGAACCGTGGAACATCCCGACGGTGCTATCGATCGAGCCGACGAGCATATTCAGGTTGCCCGCCCAGCCTGGTACATCGGCAATGCTGCCCCAGCCGCTCGTGCCGCACTCGAAGCTGCTGTTGCGCAAGAGATTGACGCCGCGGGCCGGCGGGAGGACTTCGGTATATCTCTGTTCCACGGGTGCGGAAGGCTCCAGTCGCACGTTGTCCAGCCAGAACGTGCCCGTCGAGGTGTACCAGAACTGGAGTCGGACGTGGTCGGAGATGGTCTGGGTGGCCTGAAACACGAACTCGAATTCCCGCCAGGCGGCACGCGCCTGGAAGGACTCATCGAGACCGCAATTCTGCCAGACCTGCGTGTGGGAGATCGCGACCTGGACCCCGCCGCCGGGGATGCCTTGCTCCTTGGCGGCGAACGAGATCTTGTACCATTGACCTTCTTCCAGCCGGAGCGTGTTCAACTGGCAGAGCATCGCATGGCTGGCCGAGGACGTGCTCGTGAACTGCGTGCACTGGAGCTTTTGGCTGAATTGCCCGGTGAACCCTGCGTCACGGGCCCAATTTACAATGACCCCTTTGTCGCCGGAGAATTGCCAGGAGTCGGCCATGCCGTCGCCGTTCGTATCCAGCTCGAAATCGCCGTTACGGATCATATCCGTCCCCCGGCCGGCGCACGGGGAGAAAGCTGTCACGGCAATAAGCACGGCGGCTGCTACGTCTCTCAAGTGAACGTTCATTGTCGGCACGGCAGCATCCTCCAAAACGGCGTTCGCAGGATTTCATTATGGAAGCCGGTGGATATGATAGCGTCACAAGCTCATGCGATGAAGTCATTCGACAAGAATCTCGTACACCAGGGATCAGAGCCATGAATCGACCGCTGCGGATGTTTGTGCTGTTGCTGATGTTCTTCGTGGGTGCTGTGCAGGGTCAAGAGAGCGCGAAAGGGCCGCGTCTGTCGGAGGCGGAATTGCTCGCGAGCCTCGATCCGAATTTCGCGGGGTTGAACAAGGTGATCGCCTTGCGGGATGCCGGCCGGACTTCGTCGGCGCTCTCCGCCTTGGCGGGCTTCGTGCGTGCCCGCCAGGAGCCGGGGGATTCTGCCCAATGGGCGCGGCGAAATCGCCAGGCCGGCACGGCGGCGGCGGAGCGGGTCTTGAAGCACCAATTCACGGTCGGCGGCATCACGCACACCTTCGGTCCGGACATCGACTGGGGCTTTAACCCGACCACCGCGCCAGGGTCGAAGTATGAAGCGGACCACGAATGGACCTGGCAGCTCAACCGGCACGGCGACTGGGCGACTCTGGCCCGGGCCTACCGGGCGACCGGAGACGAGCGGTTTGCGAAGGAGTTCGATGCCCAGTTTGCCGACTGGGTGAGCGAATGCCCTGTGCCGGTGGACGCCGCCGACCAGCGGCCCTATTCCAAGTGGCGCACGATCGAGGCCGGTATCCGCATGTTCTCTTCGTGGCCGACGACCTTCGCCGCCTTTCGCACATCGCCGTCGGTACGGGACGAGACCTTGCTCTCTATGGTCAAGTCGATGATCGAGCACGGCCGGTACCTGCGCCGGTATCCCACGACCGGCAACTGGCTGACGATGGAAATGGACGGCCTCTATCACGTCGGCGCCCTGCTGCCCTTTGTGAAGGAGGCGAAGGACTGGCGTGACTTTGCGAGCATGCGGCTGCTGAAGGAGCTCGATACCCAGGTTTACCCGGATGGGGCCCAGATCGAGCTGACGCCCGGCTACCACAACGTGGCCCTTGGCAGCTTTCTGGGCCCCGTGGACACCGCGGCCGCCTATGGATACGCGCTGCCGGAGGCGTACAGGGCCAAGCTCGAGAAGATGTTCGCCTACAACCTGTGGATCATGCGGCCGGACCGCGATGCCCCGCGCTGGAACGATTCCTGGCATGTCGATGTCGTCGGTACACTGAGCAGAGGATTGGTGCTCTTTCCCGGCCGCCAAGACTTCCGGTGGATCGTCACGGACGGCAAAGAGGGAACGCCGCCCGACCACACGTCGCACTTGTTCCCCTACGCGGGCCAGGTGGTCATGCGCTCCGGCTGGGAGCGCGAGGCCCTGTTCCTGGGTTTCGAGGCGGGCCCCTTCGGTTACGGCCACCAGCACGAGGACAAGTTGAGCGTCGTGATCTTCGCCTATGGCAAGGACCTGCTGGTCGAAGGCGGCAGCTATGCCTACGACGCCTCGAAATGGCGCCGCTATGTGCTGACCTCGGCGGCTCACAACGTCGTTCTGGTTGACGGCCAGGGCCAAGCACGCGGAGGACAACCGCGTCAGAACTACGTTACCGACAAACCGCTCGATCTCGCCTTTCGCTCGGACGAGCGGTATGACTATGCCCGCGGTGTCTACGACGAGGGATTCGGCAAGCGCGATCAGCGTCCCGCGCGGCACACCCGCGAGGTCCTGTTCCTCAAGCCCCAGCGGCTTTTCGTGGTGCGCGACACGCTGGAAACACTCGATGGAAAACCGCATTCGTACGAGACTGTGTGGCATCTCGATGTCAACGCCGTGGATGTGGACACGGAAAAGGGGATTGTCGAGACGCACGATGCCGGCGCCAATCTGCGCATCGTGCCGCTCTGGGATAAGAGCATAAGAACGCGCGTTGTGAAGGGGCAGGAAACGCCGACAGTCCAGGGCTGGATGCCCCTGGGCCACGGCATTCGCGGTGTCCGACCCATTCCAACTGTTGTCTACGAATGTCATTCGCCCGAGCCCGTGACGTTGCTGACGGTATTTCAACCCCTTCGCGACGGTCCGGAGGACCGCGTGGTTCGCGTCTCCCATGCGGCCGGCAAGACCACCATCGCCTGCGCCAGTGGCAAGACCATCGAAACGGCATGGCCGCCAGATTAAGGTGTGAGCGGCTGATCCAGGTGGACAGGATGTTTCTGCCAGGGAACGGCGCCGGCTTGGGTGATGTGGCCCTGGAGGGCCGTGAACAGCTTGTTGTACATCGGGTGCTTGCGGCCCAGCGGCTTTTGCTCCTTCGGGTCGTCTTTGAGATTGTAAAGCTCCATCGGCTCAAAGGGACTGTTCTGCAATAGCTTGAACTCGCCCTGCCGGGCGGCGTAGTACGCCCGACCGCCGTATTGACCACCGCCCTCACGCCGGACCCAGAATAAGGTGCGGTTATCGTCGGGCTGTTCTTTGCCCATCAAGGTCGGTAGGATACTGCGGCCGTCGATCTCGTGCTCGATGCGAACGCCCGCTGCCTCGCAGATCGTGGCAAACAGATCCATCGTCAGGGCGACGCGGTTGCTGCGCGAGCCGGGCGCGATCTTTCTCGGCCAGACGGCGCCCATTGGCTCGCGGATGCCGCCTTCGTACATAGTGCCTTTGCCTGCTCGCCACGGCCCGTTCGTGCCGCCCACGCTGAGCTGACCGCCATTGTCGGAGGTGAAGATCACCAACGTATTGTCGCTGAGGCCCGTTTCCTTCAGAGTGTCCATCACTTTGCCGATGCCCGCGTCGAGGTGTTCGACCAAGGCGACGAGCTTGGCGCGCCTTTCGCTGATCCCGGTCTCACGCTGCTTCACGCGTTCGAGCCACTCCGGCGGCGGCTGGATCGGCGCGTGCGGAGCGTTGTAGGCCAAATACAGGAACAACGGCTGGTCCTTCTTCTGCGACCGCTCGCGCAGGTAGTCGATGGCCCATTGGGTGAACAGGTCGGTCGCATGTCCCTGCGGATCGATCTCCTTGTCGTTGAGCCGCAGGTAATTGAAGCCGTGGCGGCGGTGGTTGTAGTAGTCGTCCATCATGTCGCCGAGGAAACCGTGAAAGTGGTCGAAGCCCCGCTCGTTGGGCAGATTCGGCGCGGCCAGGCCCAAGTGCCACTTGCCGACGAGAGCCGTGTGGTAACCGGCGCGTTTGAGCATCTGCGGCAGCAGCACCGCTGGCGGGAACAGGTAGCCCCAGTTGTCCCTGATGTGCGTGCGAATCACGCCGGGTACGCCGACGAGATCGGGATACCGGCCGGTCATCAGGGCCGCCCGTGTCGGCGAGCACACGGGGCAGTTCGCGTAGAAGTTGTCGAGTCGCATCCCCGCCCCGAGGAGCTTGTCGATGTTTGGTGACTTGAGGTCCGTGGCTCCGTAGCAAGACAAGTCGCCGTACCCCAGATCGTCCGCCAGAATCACTACCACATTCGGCTTGGTCTGCGCCTGCGCGGCAAAGCTCGTTCTCTCCCGGAGAGCGAATGCCGCGGCGCTGACACTGACGGACTGGAGAAAATCGCGACGCGTGTGAATGGGCCTTCTCATGGCTGCTTCTCCTGGTTGACGGTGCGTTATCGGTCCCCGGCAAGCTCCTTGACACAACCGCTCGACAGCGGCACAATGGGACACTGGTGACCGCCAAGAAAGTACCGTGGTAGACGACATTTTGCCATCCTTTATTGCAGATTGTATCCGCACGGGTTCCGTGCCGCGCCGGGGCACTCTGATCCTGCTTTGGGCCGTGGCGTGTGGCGCCGTGTCGAGCGCATCGGCCTCCGGCTTTGAGTACTGGCCCAAGGCCATTGTGACGATCCCGATCAACGAGCAGTGGCAAGTCGGTTTCGAGGAGTGGCTCTCCTTCACGGACAACGTCACGCGCTTCAAAGACAGCCAGACGGACGTGTGGGTCAACTACCTGGGCCTGGCCGACTGGCTCAGCGTCGCGGCCGGCTACAAGCGGATCTTTGCCAAGCCCGACGACGATTGGGAGAGCGAGGACCGCCCGTACCTCAACGTGGCTGTCAAGGCGAAGGTGGGCGGGTTCGGCGTCGTCGACCGCTCCCGTTTCGAGTACCGTATGCCCCAGGATGAGCCGGTATTCTGGCGCTACCGCCATCGCCTGAACCTCCGGTCGCCTGTCACCTTCACGTCGTTGCAGATCCAGCCGTACACCGCCGATGAGGTCTTCTATAGCTTTGACGGCCAGGGCTTTAACGAGCATCGCCTCTACGGCGGCGTCTTCCTCCGCCTGCACGAGAAAGTCCGCCTCGATCTGTTCTACGTCTGGAAACTCAACAAGGACGATCACAACTGGCGCACCACCAACGTCCTCGGCTCCTGGGTGTACCTCCAATTCTAAGTCCGACACGGCGCTTCGTTCTGGTGAGTATTGCGGTTGCACTACCG
This sequence comes from Planctomycetota bacterium, assembly GCA_023481165.1. Taxonomy (GTDB): domain Bacteria; phylum Planctomycetota; class Phycisphaerae; order Sedimentisphaerales; family Anaerobacaceae; genus PLanc-01. The sequence goes on from JAMCWO010000356.1 coordinate 29,216, forward strand.
GACCATGCGCGGTAAAATAGGCTAATCTGGGCAGGATACGGGGATGATCAGCAACCGGACATCTCGAGTGTCTCACCTTCGCGGGGTCGCCCGCGCCGCGGTGAACGCTCATCAAATCATCAATCACAAGTCGAAAATCATAAATGCCCTCGGCTTCACTCTCATCGAGTTGCTGGTCGTGATTTCCGTCATCGCGCTGCTGATGGCGATTCTGATGCCGGTCCTGCAGAACGTCCGCAAGCAGGGCAAAGCGACCGTTTGCCAGGCGAACCTGCACCAGTGGGGCATGCTCTTTGCGACACTGGGCGAGAATAACGATGGCCGGCTCCGCGACCGGGATGCCTGGGACCACTGCCGGACTCAGCAATTTGCCTATTACCTCGACAACTTCACGTTCGAAGACTTCTGCCCGATGGCAACGCGCAAGATCAGCACAACCGGCGTCGGCAGTGCGGACCTGGCTTGGTACTGCCCCCGCCACCCGTACCGCGCGGGCAGTTATGGCCTCAATGGTTGGACCCCGGCCTACGACGGCGGCGAAGGCACCGGGCCCCAGCCCTCGGCCAAACAGAAGCGCTGGAAGAGCATTTACAGCCAGAGCACGAGCAACGTGCCGGTCATGCTCGATTGCGCCCTGTGGGCCGGCTACCCCACCCATTTTGACGCGCCGCCGCAGACGCAGAACGAGGCCGCCACGAATCCCAACGTCAGTATGACCAACAGCATGAGGCCCTTCTGCATTCCGCGCCACGGTGAGTTCATCCACGGCGTCTTCATGGACTGGTCCGTCCGCAAGCTTGGCCTCAAGGAGCTCTGGACCTTGGCTTGGAATCCCGATTTCAACGTCAACGGCCCCTTCACCCGCGCCGCCGGCATGCAGCCCCAAGATTGGCCCGCCTGGATGCGACGCTTCAAGGATTACTGACCGCCAGCGACCGATTTCGTTTGTAGTGACGCCGTGAGGCGCTATCCTCCATATCCCTTGGAGCACACCGCGCGCCGACCGCGGGAATTGGCCTTGTTTGGCGCGATCGACCGGCCCCAACGGCCCAGCCCACTCTGCGAAATTGGCTTCGTTTCGCACAACCACCTCCGGCCCAGAGGCGAGGCTGGAGGGTCGAGGGGCAGGGAAGGATCGCCCGGTCCCGCCGCAGATTGGGTTTGTTTGGCGCCATACGCCGCAGCGCCGGCTCGGCTGGCGACGCGCCCGTCCCGCGCCCCGCGGGGGCCAAGCCGGCAAATTGGCTTTGTTTTGCCGAAGCCTGTCGCATGTACGAGGTACCATAAATCCTTTCCTGCCAGCCACTTACCTCTCCCGTTGCCCCAGCGGAAATTGGCTTTGTTTGGCGCCCTCGTGCCCCGGCGGGCTCTGGCGGTCGCCCGCGCCCCTGCCTGGCCACCCCGGCCAAATTGGGTTCGTTTGGCGCATTTTGCCCCGCGTCCCCGTCCCTCTGGCCTCGTCCCGCCGGGGCTCTGCCGGGAATTGGCTTCGTTTCGCCGAAGTCTTATGCATGCTCAGTCCACCATGAATCGTTTCCCGCACAGTACTGGGAATCATCAATCCTGGGGGGACTCTGCCTCGGGGCAGACCGTCCCCCTACCTATGCTCCGTGTTGCACGAATCGTGCCGAAATTCTGTGCGCGCGGGACGCCCGAAGACGCGTAACTCCTTGTGCCCGAAGGAATAAAGAATTTCGCGCGCGCGGGGTGTTTTACCTTTTCTGCTGTTGCACAAACGTGGTCGTTCGCGGGGTGGGGGGGCGGGTGTAGCCCAGCCACCCCGGCTGGGGACTTGCGAGGCACAGTCGCTGGGCGGCTGTGCCAAGCGGTCCACGATGCGCCATCGTGTTGGCGGCCCGGAACGAGCGACGGAGCCAACGTGGACGGGCTGGACCGCTCGTTGGCTCCGTGCATCGGCTGGGTAGTATCGCAGGTCTCTCTATCGTTTTGCCAGCTTGGCCACGGCCTCCTCCACGTCCGTTTCCCAGACCACGCACTCGCCGACGCCGAACGAGCCGCAACGATCTGGCATCGAGCAGACTGGGAGAACGGCGCGCCGCCTATTTCAAGTCCCCTTGGCACATCGCTATTTCGAGCCTTTCGCGCTGGTGCCACTCGGCAGGAAGTTCTCCATCGCCCAGATTTCCCCGTGCGCGGTCGTTACCGAGAAGGCGATCCGTTGGCCGTCCGGATGGACCCGGAAACCCTGGGAGTACGGTATGTTCAACTCCGTTTCGAAGATCTTGCGGGCCGGGCCGCCTTCGGTCGGGACCTGCCAGAACTCGTTGACCGCCTTCGAATTCTTGCCGGCGACGGGCTCTCGGTGCAGTGTGAACAGCACAGTCTTGCCGTCCGGTGACCAGCCCGTCTGGGTGAGAAAGCTGACGGGATCTTGGTCCCATCGCAGCAGTTCGGTAGCCTGACCACCCTGGGAGGGGATCAGGAGGACTTTCTTGACCCCTCCCTCCACCCTCTTGTCCGTTCCCTCATTGGAGGCAACGGCAACGAATTCCCCGTTCGGCGAAACCGCCGAGCCGGCCCAAGGCCCCTTGGGGGGGTAGGTGAAGAGGGTCTTCTCCTGGCCGCTGTTGATCTCTCTGCGAACGATTCTGTCCGTCGTGTAGTAGAGTATCTTCCCGTCCGGGGACAGTTCCGCCATTTGCACACTGCGTTTCTTCCTCTCCAGCAGAATGGCACTCTCGCCGGTGGCCGCGTCAATGCGGTACACCCGGCCTGGCAATAGCGCATCCTCAGGCTTGTACGATATCAGTCCCGACGCCAACAGGGACCGCCCGGCGGGCGACCAGCGGAGACAATCGAATCCTGTAAGCTTGTTGACAAGTTCTCGCTCCTGGCCCGTGTCCAGGGAGCGAACGCGGATCACACGTGTGTCCGAAGATGTGGCTGAGTTTGAGCAGTAGGCGAGATACTTGCCGTCAGGCGACCAATCGGCCACCTGGGAGCCGGCGCCCCCCCAGCCGAGCGGG
>JAMCWO010000029.1 GCA_023481165.1 Planctomycetota bacterium
CCGATCTATGACCAGGATGGGCAGATCACGGAGATCCTCGCCGTTGGAACGGACGTTACCGAGCGCAACCGTGCCGAAGAGGCCCTGCGGGAGAGTGAGGAACGTTTCCACCGCCTCTTCGAGGAGGATTTGACGGGCGACTTCATCAGCACGCCGGAGGGACAGATTCTCTTGTGTAATCCCGCCTTTGCCAGGATCTTTGGATTTTCATCCGCCGTCGAGGCCGTGGGGACCAGCATACTGGACCTCTACCTCGATTCCCAGGAGCGCGAGCCGCTCGTGGCGCGGCTGCGGCAGCAAAAGAAGATCGAACGCCTGGAGGTCTGGCGGAAACGCCGCGATGGGAAACGAATCTATGTCGTCGAGAATCTCGTCGGTCATTTCAACGAGCGCGGGGAGATGTACGAGGTCAAAGGGTATATTTTCGATGATACGGAACGGAAACGCGCAGAGGAGGCGCTGCGTGAGCTGAACACGACCTTGGAGAGCAAGGTAGCCCAGCGTACGGCGGAATTACAGCACCGGGCCCGGCAGCTCCAGAAGCTGACGCTGGAACTGTCGGAGACCGAGGACCGCGAGCGCCGGCAACTGGCGGAGATCCTGCACGACGACTTGCAGCAGCAACTGGCCGCCGCGAAGTTCCACCTGAGCCTGCTGAACAGCCGGGCGAAGCACGACCCGTCCCAATTGGCGGTCGTCGCCCAGGTCGATCAGATGCTCATGGAGGCCATCCAGAAGTCGCGGAACCTGTCGCACGAGCTCAGTCCGGCGGTGCTGTACCACGCGGATTTCGCCGGGGCGCTCAATTGGCTGGCCGGCCAGTTGCACGCCAAGCACGGGCTGAAGGTGACGGTCGATGCCTTCGGGGAGGTCAACATGCAATCGGAAGCTCTCAAGACCTTCTTGTACAAGTCGGCCCAGGAGTTGCTGTTCAACGTGGTCAAGCATGCCCGGGTCAACAAGGCCCGCATCCGGATACGGCGGCTGGGACGATGCATCTGCCTGTCGGTCTCCGATCGGGGCCGCGGTTTCGACCCGCAAGATCTCCGCCAGACCCGAGGCTTCGGATTGCTGAGCATCCGCGAGCGCGTCGAGCTGCTCGGCGGGCGGATGAAAATCCACAGCGTCAAGGGCCAGGGCACGACGTTTCACATCGTGGTCCCGGATGGGGCGCTGATCGAGAACGGGTATCCAGGGACTGTAGGGGCGGGCCCCCGTGCCCGCCCGCCGTCAGAGGCCGAAGGGGGCGGCCACGCGGGGCCGCCCGTGCGCGTGCTGCTGGCGGACGATCATGAGATCGTGCGCGAGGGCCTCCGGTCGCTCTTGAGCGACGAGCCCGATGTCGAGGTCGTGGGCGAGGCCGTGAACGGCCGGGAGGCGGTGGACCAGGCTTACCGGCTTCAGCCGGATGTGATCATCATGGACGTCGCCATGCCCCTGATCAACGGCGACGACGCCACGCGCCAGATCAAGATGCACCTGCCCCAGACGCGGGTGATCGCGCTATCCATGTACGAAGAGCCCGACATGGTGGAGAAGATGCATCGCGCCGGGGCTGAGGGCTATATTCTTAAAACCGCCCCCTCCGAGGAACTCCTCGCCGCCATCCGCGGCAAGCGCCCGCCGGCGTGACCGCCCGGCACGGACTCTGTCATCCTGAGGCAAAGCCGAAGGATGACAAGCGGCGCGCACGAATGAACCAGAATCCGTATCATTGGGATTTTGGCTTCCGCAGATCGGGGTTCTGCTTCGCCGCCGACGCACGACTGGCAAACGTTTCCTCCTTCGGGACATTTTCGAGGCCATAGCGGGCGGCCGCTTCCCGGCGGATCTGACGCATGATCAGGGCGAAATGGGCCTCGGGCACGATGCGCGTGCCTTGCCCATCCGGATAAACGATGCGGAGAATCTTGTTCTTTTCCCACTCGTGTGGCGCGATCTCGACCACCACAGCAAAACCGTAGCTGGGCAGGTCCCGGAGGGTGGGTGCGGGATAGGGCTGCGGCTCGGCCCCCGGGCAAGCCGGGACGTTGGGCACCAGGATGGGCGTGGCGTACCCGGTCTCCACGCCGATGTCGAGGCCGCGTTTTTTCATGTTGATGAAGGTGCCGATGCTGCCGGAGTACCATTTGTACTGCACGGAGGCGCTGGCCCGCTTGGCCACGGCGGCCGGCTGAACGCCCAGTTTGCGCATCTCTTCGTCGAGGGCGAGGGTCATGGCTTCGTCATAGCAGTGCGCCGTGTCCCGCAGGGCCTTCGCCGCGAGGTAGGTGCCGAGCAGGTTCGAGAAACTGTCCTCCCAGGAAAACGCGGAGTGAAACTCCGGCACGAAGAAGACCGACTTGTAGCCGTACCAGGTGAGAATCTCGTGCCAGGTGACCAGCGTATAGGCCAGGTACGGCCCCATGGTCAGAGCCACCTCGCGGGCGAGCGGCCGGCGCTGCTCCAGGGATCGGCTCGCCCAGTCGGCGGGATAGGTGATCTGGACGTAATGCGGGGAATGCCGATCGGCAATCATCCGGAAGGAGAAGCTCGGGTCGCCCCGCAGCAGGTGTTGGTAGCTTTCGGCGGCCAGGTGCGCCGTCCAGTCCGCCGCAATCCGCAGGTGCGTCGTGTCGATGTGGCCAGCGCGGCAGGTGTACAGGACGCCGTTTCCCTCTGCCGAGCGATAGTGGTATCCATGCGTTCCGAGATTCTCGCCGATGAACTGTTTGCCCATGAAGACCAGAGTCGGAGATTTGCCGTAGCGCAGCCGCGGCGTGGAGTTGAAATCGGTGGCCAGGGCGTCGCTGGACGGACCCGCGATGGGCCTGTCCGGCACCACACTGCACCCGCCCCCGACCAGTCCGAGCCCGACGAAACCAAGCAGCAACCAACGTCCAACAGTGGAATTGTTCCCAATCATCCCTTTACCCCCCAGGTTATCTGACCCAAAACACGGCGATACACACCGCTCTTTGCCATTATGGGAAGGCCGGGATTCTGCCCGCCACTGGTCATTTTTCCGTGATTGATGTCATCGAAAGTCTTTCATTGAAAACAAGGACACGCCAGTGCTGAGAAATGCGTCTGGAGTGCGGCTGACTCCGGGCGGAGAGATGGTTGGGCGGCCATCACCGCAACCAACCGGCAGGCTTACCATTCCCGGACGTTGACCAGAGGCGGCCGGAGCTGCGCGTCACAAAATCTGGTCCCGCGGTCTTGGCTTGCCGATAACGGAGGCAGAATACCCTCCAGCCCGGGGTGTAAAGATGCGAGCTTCAAAGGGGAACAGAAACTGTAGAGGCCGTACCCGGCCGCAAGAGCAAGGCGGTTCCGGCGTGCGGCAGAAACAGGGAAAAGGAGAGAAGAACATGAAGTCGAAAATTGCTGTCGCGATTCTGATGGGTTTGATTTCTACCTGTGCCTTCGCCCAGGACAAGCTCGGCCTCGGCTTCATCCTCGGCGAGCCGACCGGTTTTACCGTGAAGTACTGGCTGGATGAAGAGCACGCCATCGATGGCGCCGCCGCGTGGTCGTTCTGGGATGGAGATGGCTTCCAGCTCCACAGCGACTTCCTGTGGCACGATTTTGACCTGCTCGACGCCCCCGGCGACGCGGATGGCAAGCTGCCCGTCTACTTCGGCGTCGGCGCGCGGCTGAAATTCCGGGATGACGCCGGCCGAAACCACGATGAGAACGAGACCATTTTCGGCATCCGGGCCCCTCTCGGCATCAGCTATCTGTTCGAGGGCAAGCCCTTCGATCTCTTTGCCGAGGTCGCCCCCATTCTGGACCTGGCGCCGGACGTCGAGCTCAACGTCAGCCTCGCCGTCGGCATGCATTTCTACGTCAAGTAAGCACGATTTCACGCCCGGCCTGCGGGCGGCGCAAACAAAAAGGCCCCGGCAGCGTGCCGGGGCCTGTGATTCCTGCGTCCGGGTTGGCCGGTCAGCAAGGCGTAACATTCGTCGCGCACGGGCCCTTGCGCCCCTGCCCGACCTGAAAATCAACCTTCTGGCCCTCATTCAGGGAAGCATAGCCCCCCGTCCGGACCTCCGAATGATGCACGAACAGATCGTCGCCGCCATCGTCCGGGGCAATGAAGCCGAAGCCCTTATCCGCATTGAACCATTTTACCGTACCTTTTGCCACTGCTGTTCTCCTTAGGCCCGGCGGGCCTGTGAACGCGCTATCCCTCTGTTCTGGGTATGAGGTGTAAACTCCGAGGGAGGAAAGTGTACCCCTTTTTACAAGCCCCTACCCTATCTGCCGCCCGGGCTTCTGTCTACACAATAAATCGAAAAAGGGGAAAATCCCCATGCGGGCCGTGTTTCTTATACTTTCTTGGGGTGCTTTATGAAGACATTTTGGCAACATGCAAGTGGCGAGGTCTACGCGGTCGAGAGCGACACATTCGGCACCGTCGTCGGCGCCGCCGGCCCGCTGTCGCTCGACAGGCTGCGCGACCCCAGCGAGTACAACTACAGTTGCGGCCTCGTCGGCTGGGTCAAGAAAGCCATCGGACAGCGGAAGCTGCACCGGATTAATCCGGCCCTGAAACGCTGACGGCCGGCAGGCGGTCGTCAAACAGTGGCGGTGGCGGAGCTTGTTGGTAGTGTGCTCGTAAGAGCATAAAGAAGATACCGCCTCACGGCGTCACTACAAACCGGAACCAGCCGCACAACCGCCGGACGACTCCCGATCACCCGGTCTGCTCAACGAGGTAATTCTGGATGCCCATCTGCTCGATCTGACTCTGCTGGGCTTCGATCCAGTCGATGTGACCTTCTTCCTCCCGCAGGATCGATTCGAGGATTTCGCGTGTTCCGTTGTCGCCGACCTCCCGCGCCACCTCGACGCTCTCGTTGTACCCTTTGATCGCGATCTCCTCGGCCTTCCAGTCGTTCTTGTGCATCTTTTCGACATCGGGACCGATGTTGATCTTGTTGAGGACACTCACGACCGGCTTTCCCTCCAGGAACAGGATGCGGGTGATGAGCTTCTCGGCGTGCCGCATCTCCACGATGGCGCGTTTCTGAATCTCCTCGTGGAGGTGCTCGTAACCCCAGTTGTCGCACATTTCGGCATGGACCATGTATTGGTTGATTGCCGTCAATTCGTCGGCCAGCCGGGCGTTCAACTGTTCGATGACTTTCGCGTTTCCCTGCATGGTGTTGGATCCTCCTTCACTGTGCGTTTACGAAGTAACACGGACATCTTGCCCATACGTCGAAGTCATGGCTTGGGTTTCACAAACCACGATTTTGTAGTCACATTAGTCTGAAAGAACTTCAGCAGCAGGTCGGCGACCTTCTGGCGGCCGGCAGGACTCGGGTGCGTGCCATCCGGCCCCAAGTCGTCACGGTTCCAGATCAGACCGTCGCCCTGTCGGGCCTTGGTCCCATCGGCCCACAGATACGGCCCCCACAAGAGCAGCGGTGCCTTGACCTCGCCCTTGGCTGGGTCGTAGTTCAGATTCGGATCGTTCGCGACCTGGGACTCGATCAGCCAGCGGACGGAAAACGCCGACTCATAGGCATAGGGCTCCGGGTTCAAGGTCGTCACCGCGTAGCCCGCATAAATCCGACTCGACAAATAGGCGAGCGTCAAGTTCGGGAACCGCGTTTTGAGTTGGCGCAGACACACGGCGATGTTGTCCCGCAGGGTCCGGGCGTGGGCCGGGAATTCGCCGTATTGGGACGGCCGGATCTCGGCCTGCTTGAGCCAGAGGACCTGGACCTGTGGCGCCGCCACGCCGGCGGCCTTGATCCGCTGATCCATGATGTCCCAGGGCGTCCGACCACCAGGTCCAGCCTGGGGATAGGCCCACTGGCGGGCCGCCTGGCCGCCTTGGGCACAATCGACGATGGTCACCTGCGGCGCTTTGTTGGGGTCCGCATCGGCAATCTTCTTGAAGACCGAGAACTCCTGCGTCGTATTGGACATGCCCAGCGAGATCACGACGATCTTGCCGGTGGGCGACGGATTCCCCCGAGCGTCGCGCGGCACGATCCGGGCCGTCTGCACCTGGGCCGCCTTGAGGTGCGCTTCCGGCGGGACATTCCGGCCCCGGCCGTAGAGGCCGCCCGTTTGCTCCTGGTACAGGCCGTCCCCCATTTCCGTGAGCGGGACCAGCCCCGTCGTCTCCCGGGCCGGCGGAACCTGGTTCGCCTGCATCTGGTTGCGGCGCTGCTGTTTGGCCCGGTCCAGATAGGCCCGCTCCTGACCGGTCAGCGTTTGGCCCTGCCGCTCGCGGCGGAGCAATTCCTGGGCCCGCTGCCAGTCGATCGGCTGGTTGGCCCAAGCCGTCGGGACGGTCACCGTCGTCAGAAGCCAAAGCGAGGCAGCAACACATGTACGGAAGCGATTCACAGTCATAGGATACTTCCCATCAGAAGCTCCGTTCTATTCGCCGCAGGCGCTTATGGTAGATGTCGGAAGACGGATCGTCAATGACCAAAATCCCGCGGGTGCGTGATCGTTGCTGCGCCCCCCGGGTGGAGGCCGGAGGATTGGTTCCAGCCATCCACTCCAGATAGTCCCGCCGGGACGACCGACCATAGCCCACCGTTTCAACGGTGGGTGCCCAGGTCCCAGACAACATCAAGCCCCGCAGGGGCGACAGGGCCCGGCACCCCGGCGAAGAGGTTTTTTCGCCCTCCCGGCTTGAGCGGCCGCCTGAGGCGCAAGAACGGTCATGCACCTGATCGCGCTTCGGGGTTGTCTCCGAGTCTTGTCATTTGCTTCTTGTCCTCGGATCCGCCATAAAGGGCCGGCGGAAGGCCCGTGGAAGGATTCGAACATGACAAAGAACAAGCGTGTCTCGTTCTACCTGGAGGAGCAGTGGCTGGGTGCGATCACCGGATTGGCCGACACGTTCGGCGTCCTGTACGACGCCTGGAAGCGTGCGAAGGCGAGCCAGCCGGGATACGCGATAGCACAAGTCGATACGGAAACCGCCGGCCATAAGCCAAGCGCCGGCAAGACCTGGGCCGTCCTGAAAGATGGCCGGATCATCTGACGAGGCCCCCTGACCGCACACAATGTCACTGCAAGCGAAGCGAAGCAATCTCAATAGCACGATTTGCGAAGGACACTATCGATTCAGAAGAAGGTCGATATAAGCCCCGTCGATGAGCTGGTTGGAGGAGATGTCAAGCTTCTCCATGAGTTCACGGGCAATGGCGGCACCCTCGGACGAACTCTGCTCGGGGCGCAGGACCACCTCCAGCTCGACGAATTCGCCCAGCCCCTCGACCCGGTCCAAGTGTACTCTCGTCTGGCCGATGAGGTAGACCGCCCGCCGCTTGCGAACCACGCCGCGAATGTCGAAGGCGGCGGCAAGCACCTCTCGCAAACCTTCCGCGTCCGCCGTCGGGTGCACGAGGTACTGACTCTCCCTAGGTCCTGAACTCTCCGGCCGCTCATAGTAGATTAGCTCCGCCTCCGTACAGCCGCCGAATCGCCTCAGCTTCAACCGTCCGCGCGGGCATACGAAGAACGTGTCCTCCTGCTCCAACTCCATCGGCCCACTGTCGGCGAGTCGTTCCACGATCCGGCCCACGGCCGCCAGATCCGCTACCTTCGCCTTGATCTCCACGTTCCTTTTCATCCGACATCCCTGAAGCACGCGAGCATAATAGCCGAGTCATCGAGGCGACAACGTGCCACAGCCTGGAGCCAAGTATCACTAACGCGCGACCGTCAGTCAATCACGGCGCTCCAACAATCCGATAGCTGCGGGCCGGCGGAAATCTGTGTCTCCCGACCGGTTTTTACCGCCACCGCCGAAGAAATAGCGCATGGTTTAGGTAGAGGGAGAGGCGGGGGTGACATATGAGCCAGGTTGCCAACAGCGTGTGCGAGTTAGAGCCAGCCGAAGCATGCGATCTTTACGCACCGCGGCCGGACTCCCTTCATTCTCGGACTCTCGTAAAACGATACTTCCTCGATCCGGTGTTGCCCGTCCTTACTTTGCTGTCCATGTCGGCCCTGACCATCGTCATGCTCGTGGTGATCGTGACGACGGTGGCCGACATGGACCGGCAACTGCCGGGCAGCTACGTCGGCGTCGATCCGTGGGCCGGCTGGGAAGCTTCTCCCCCGGGCGAGCCCTATCCGGACCAGGCCTATGCCGACTTCGCCGTCTCGATGGGCCCGGCCGAGGAGCGTGAGCCCTGGCCCGGCGCCCGGTAAGCGAACGACCCCTTCTGAGGGGCCGGACAAGCTCCCGGATCGAAGCAGAGATCAATCGCCTGGGGCGGTCGCGTCCGCGATCTCCAGGATGCGCCACGAAGTCCAGTCGAGCGGCACGGGTCCCGCGTGCATCTGCGCGGTGGCGAAGACCTTCTGCGGCCGGCGCAAGGTCGTCAGCGGCACGCGGATCTGAATGTCCCGTCCAGCGCGGTGCACCCGGATTTCCCGAGACGCGACCTCTCGGCCCCCATCGAAGACCTCATGGGTCAGCTCGCCGAGCACAACGTGGAGCTTCGGCATCTCAGGAAAGGGTGTAGCGCCGCGATAGCCGAACAGGTATACCGAGCAGCCGACCTCCCGCGCGAGCGGACGGCTCAGCCGGATCGAGAAGACCAGTGTCTCGCCCTCGATCTTAGCCGTCCACATCACCACTCCCACCAGATACCCCCGCTCCTCCTGAGTCACCGGCGTCAGACCCTCCGACTCGCGGGACACACGCGCCGGCGGTGGCACGGCCTGCCCGGATAACGCGATCGGCGGGAAGTCGCCGAACAATTCGTTCCGCCGTACGAACGAGTCGAGAAAACGCGGCGTCGTCTCGTACTGCGTCTTGTGCTTCTTCAAAGCGTCCCTTTTGATACCCACCTGCCGCCCGTCGAGAGCGATGACCTCCCAGGGAATCCGGTCTTTGAGAAAGGCGGGCGGCTCCAACGGCGCCGCGGGATGAAATCCGAATGGCACCGGCCACTTCGTATAGTGCACCAGGTAAGGGTACACACGAGGCGTCATCGCCGGGGCAAGGTCGAAGAGCGCTACGCGGGCGAACAGGTAGAACGCTTTATGATCCGGATGATGGTCCGCCGGATGCGAGACGAAGACCTTCGTCGGGCGAAACTCGCGCAGGATCGTCGTCAGGTCCTTCAGAACCTCATCGCCCTTGTACGGCGCTCCCGGCCGAAAGGCATTCTGGTACGGCACCGCCGTGGCGCGCGAGAGCCTGCCCCGCACCGGCCGCGCACCGTCCCAGGCCCGATACCACATTTGGAGTGTCCCGAAATCCGGATAGCCGAGAAAGACGAGATCGGCCGCCGGAGCGCCCAGCGTCGCATCCGCCGCCAGGGCCTCGCCGTGCCGGATTTCGCCCATGCCCTCGACGCCGCGCGGGGTGAGTACCGGACGTTTCTCGTACCGAATGAAGGACCACTCGTAGAAATCCCCGTAGGTCAGAAACACGATCCGGATAGGCAGCCCCAGGGCCACGCCCTGCTGGATGACCCCGCCGCAGCCCAGGACTTCATCATCCGGATGCGGGGCCAGGATCAGCAGGCGATCCGCCGGAGCGAGCGTCAGCTTGGGCCGGGGCAGACCCTCGACTTGCGCCGTTCCGCCCTGATCTGCCAGGACGATGGATGACCTGACACACAGGAACGCCATCGCCCACGCGATGGCGGCGGGCATGAAGATGTCCTTCCGTGGCTTCATCTCAATCCTCCTTTGTCCACCCATAGATGACGGTCAATGTCCTCTTATATCCTCTTCCTTCAGGCAGGATCAGCGGCTGCTCCCCGAGCAGACGAAATCCCATCGTCTCGAAGAACCGCCGGCCTCCCTCATTCTCGCCCCAGGCGACCAGGTGAATGCCCCGAATGCTCTGCTCCAGAACCTGCCGGCGGAAATGCTCGATCAGTTGCCGGCCCAGACCCCACCCGCGAAAACCCTGCCGCAGGTTGATATGGAGATGAGCCGGGTACTTATTCAGGTCCGGCCTGGGCCGACCTCCGGCCCAAGCCGTCTTGATAAAGGCTGCCAGAAGCCGATACGTCTCGGCCCGCCAAAGCGCGCCGCGGCGGATCGCCCCGAGCACGGCGGCGGGAACAATCTTCCTCGCGATCACCCGGTCGCACCGGTGCGTATCCAGGCAGCCGGTCAGGTAGCCAACCACTATCCCGTCACATTCGGCCACCCAAAGCGATTGCGGTTCCCAGTCCGTATAGTAGCGCATCAGGAAGTCCGCGACGGCCTCGTGGTCGTGGAAGTACAAATCGACCGTGCGCCCCTTGTCGGCGGTATTCCAAGAGATCTCCCGAACCACCTCCCGGTCCTCCGACCGATACTTGCGAACGATAGCATCTTGGCTCATCACAGTTCCCAATGCTCTATTCGCCTAGCATTCTATCCGCGCGGGTATCTGACGAGAATTGAGCAATTGGAGCTTATTGTGCGGAACAGGATCGCAAGCCTGGCTTGGGTGGCACGGCCAAACTCGTTTGACCGTGCTCCATCGCATACAGGAAACACGCTCAATCCTTCGGCGCGATCAGGGGGGTCGCTGCGCTGGGGCGTGCCACCAGAGCAAGGCTTGCGTTCTACCGCAAGACCGCTTGCGGCCCCAAGCGCTCGGCCCGACGACGCTGGCCTTCCTTGAGCAGGCGTTTGCGCATCCGCAGCGAACCCGGGCAGACTTCCACCAGTTCATCCTGCTGGATGTACTCGAGCATCGCCTCCAGGCTCAAGATCCGCGCCGGGCGGACCCGGGCGGCCTCATCCTTGCTGGACGTCCGCATGTTCGACATTTGCTTGGCCTTGGCCGCGTTGACCACGATGTCGTTGTCCTTGCAGTGCTCGCCGATGACCTGGCCCTCGTAGACCTCATCGCCCGGCCGGACGAAAAAGAAGCCCCGCTCGTAGAGTGCGTCCAGCGCGTAGGCAGTCACAGAGCCGGTCTCGCTCTGAATCATCACGCCGGCCTGCCGGTCGGGAATCGAGCCCCGCATCGGCTCGTACCGCTCGAACGTATGGTGCATGATCGCCCGGCCCTGGGTGGCTGTCAGAATGCGGGCATTGAGGCCGAAAAGGCCCCGCGACGGGATCATGAATTCCATATGCACGTAGTCGCTGGCGCCGCTTTTGGTGTCCATTTTGAGCAGCTCGCTGCGGCGGGTGCCGATCAGGCTCATCACCGCGTTCTGGCAGTCCGCCGGGCACTCGATGACCAAGCGCTCGATCGGCTCCTGCTTGACGCCGTCCTTCATCCGGATGATGACCTCCGGCTTGCCCACGCAGAGTTCGTAGTCCTCCCGCCGCATATTCTCCAAGAGGATACCCAAGTGCATCAGGCCCCGGCCGGAGACGATGAATTCGTCGGCGGCCCGCCCCTGCTCCACGCGCAGGGCCACATTCGTCTGAAGCTCCTTGTCCAAGCGGTCGCGAATCTGCAGCGACGTCACATACCGCCCGTCCCGGCCCGCGAACGGACCATTGTTGACCTGGAAGGTCATGCTCATCGTCGGCTCGTCGATGGCCACGATGGGCAGCGCGGTGGGCTCATCCGGACAGGCGATCGTATCGCCGATATCGACCGGGTCCAGACCGCCCACGGCGCAGATATCCCCCGCCCAGACTTCGTCGGCCCGTTTCTTGGCGATGCCCTCGTACTCGTACAACTGGACCACCTTCTGCTGCGTGTGATTGCCCTGCTTGTCAATCACGGTGATCGGCTGGGCCTGGGTGAGCTTGCCCGCGAAGACCTTTCCGACCGCCACGCGCCCGACGTAGTCGGAGTATTCCAGCGAGGTCACGAGCATCTGCAGGGGCTTGTCCGGGTCGGCCTTCGGGGCCGGAATATTGCGGATGATCGCCTCGTAGACCGGCTTCATATTGCGGTTGGGCTTCGACAGATCCATCGTCGCCCACCCTTCCTTGGCCGAGGCGTAGATCACCGGAAAGTCCAGCGAATCGTCATTGGCTTCCAACTCGACGAACAGGTCAAAGACTTCGTTGACCACGTCCTCGGGCCGGGAATCGGGGCGGTCTACCTTGTTGACCACCAGGATGGGTTTTAGACCGTGTTGCAGGGCCTTGGTCAGCACGAACCGCGTCTGCGGCATCGGCCCATCGAACGCATCGACGACCAGCAGCACGCCATCGGTCATCTTGAGCACCCGCTCGACCTCGCCGCCGAAATCGGCATGCCCTGGCGTATCGACGATATTGATCTTGTACTCCCGCCCATCGCCGTTGCTGTACTGGATGGCGCAATTTTTGCTGAGGATCGTGATGCCGCGCTCGCGTTCGAGCGGGTTGGAGTCCATGATCAGGCTGTGGTCGCCGCCGGACATCTTCTCCAGCTCTTCCTGCCGGAACATGCCCGACTGATAGAGAAGCTGGTCCACCAGCGTCGTCTTGCCATGGTCTACATGGGCGATAATCGCCACGTTGCGTACATTTTCTGCAAACATAGTCCTTCGATTTCCTTTGACCTCGTCCATAGTGGGCCCGGCTCGGAGTTTGAAGTTCGAGTGTGAAGTCTGAAGTTCTCTGACTTTACACTTCCTGCTTCAAACTTGCCACTTTCTTCTTTGCCATCGGGGGAGCCATGACACCTGCAACCTCGCATACGCCATACTGGATGCGGCATCGCAGTGTTCATGTCCTTGAGCGGCGTCGAATGCCCGGCCGATTCTGAACCCAGCTACAAGTCCAGTATTGTACCAGATGGCACACCAAATGCAAGACCATTAGCGACTCCCCGCGAGGCAAACGCAAAGCCCGTCAACGGCGCCCCCTGTATGTCATTGTGAGCGAAGCGAAGTAATCTCCTGTGCTGGGGAGTGAGATTGCTTTCCCCGCCTGCGCGGGGGCAGGCTTCGCTGCGCTCCTCGCAATGACATAATTCCTTTTTTTGCAACAACTTACGTCGCCCACCCAGATCCGGACGGCGCGGCCAAACCACGCCCAGAGCGGGGTCGAATGGGTCGTTTGACCGTGCTCGTCCGGAAATGATCCACAGCCCGCCTGCGTTCTCCCGTCCGGAATGAGCGCAAGGCGTCGCAAGCCCTCCCCACCGGTACCCCAAACGCGATAAACACGGTTTCCCCAGCGGATGTAAAGTATGTTCTGCAAATGACTTGCGCCACGGCCGCAGAGTCATCCCTCGTCTGTACGGGCGAAAGGTCTTTCGCCCCTACCCTTGGGGGTTCCACCCCCAATCCCCCGAGGTTCTCCGCTTTGGGCCAATGGCATGGTAGCAGGAGCATGTCGCATTTCCTTTGTCTGGAGGCAGATAGACCACTATGATGAGCAGCGCGTGTAATTGCGGGCGAATTTGCGCGACGCCATGTTCAATTCGGGACCGAAGTAAGCTTTTCCGGGGATTCCTTGCACTTTCCTAATGGCTCGACCAAGATGGGATGGCGCAAAGGACCTCCGTGCGGTCACCTTTGAAAGACGTGGGAGATCAATATGGCAAGCAGCGATCGAGGGAAAACCGAGTGGGTAGTCAATCGTCGCAATGCGCTGCGCGTAATAGCGAGTTCGGGGGCCGTTCTCATGGCCGGCGGGGCAAAGGCTTCCAGGGGCGAGCGGACCGGCGGCGCGGGGCGGATCAGGCAGTCGGTCGCCTACTGGTGCGTGCAGAAGTACTGGAGAAGATGTCCGGCGGCGACCACAGCGCGGGAACTTGGGTGCCGGAGCGTCGAGTTGGTCGAGCCGAAGGATTGGCCCATCCTCAAGAAGTATGGGCTCGTGTGTGCCATCGCCAATAGTCACTGGTTCGACAAGGGCATGAACAACCCGCAATACCACGAGATGTGTCTGGGCAAGTTGCGGGAGGCCATTGAAGCGTGCGGGGATGCGGGGTTTCCCAACGTGATCACGTTCACCGGACTGGCTGGGGGGATCGGGCCGGAGGAGGGCATCAGGAATTGCGTCGCCGGATATAAGAAGATCATGAGCTACGCGGAAAAGCGGAAGGTCAACCTCTGCCTGGAAGTGCTGAACAGCCGCGTGGCGGTCGATATGGTGGGCGTCCCCGGCTACCAGGGCGACCACACGGACTATTGCATGAAGATCGTCCAGCAGGTGGGCTCGCCCCGGATGAAACTGCTGTTCGACATCTTCTATGTGCAGATCATGGATGGGGACATCATCGCCCGCATCCGGCAGTACCGGGACTACATCGGGCACTACCACACCGCCGGCAATCCCGGCCGAGGCGAACTGGACGACCGGCAGGAGATCAACTATCGCCCCATCATGGAGGAGATCGCCCGCAGCGGCTATAGCGGCTACGTCGGTCACGAATTCATCCCGACGCGCGACCCGCTGGGCGGCCTGCGGCAGGCCGTCGCGCTAGGCGATATGTAATTCTCGGTCCCAAACACCGACTATTTCAACGTGGTCGGCCGACCCATGGCATCGCCTGACGGTGCCGTGGTTTGTTCCGTCCGTTGCAGGGGCGAATGATTATTCGCCCCTACCGCCCGCGGTCAAGGCCCGGGCGGAATTTGCCGATAATCCTTTGTCCCTTTTCCGCTACCTTTCGGGAGGATTATCGTATGCGCGCAGAGCAAACGGCCGAGGCGACACCGACAGAACGTCCGATATCCGGACTGCCCGTGGACACGGGCATTCTCTTCGCCAACCATAAAGGCGTCTACCAGCGGGGCATCGAGAAGACCAAGACAAAACTGCTACGAAAACTGGGTTTTCTCGCGAACTTCCTGGACGCGGACGAGAAGATCGTCTTCGTCACGACCGGCTGCTCCCCCTATTCGACGTTCGAACTCCTGACGATGGGGGCCGTCTGGGTGAGTCTGCTCAAACGGTCCTTGTTCGTGTTCACGAATAAACGTCTGTTCCTTATCCCTACCACCTGGCAACTGGACTACCGCGGGTCCATCGCGCAGATCCTGTACCAGGACTGCAAGCGGCTGCAAGTCAGCGGCTCGGGACTGGTGGCGGAGTACCATACCGGCAAGAAGGACCGGTTCCCCAACATCCCGCGCCGGGACCGCCAGATCATCAAGCACTTCCAATTCGTGACCGGCGAATCCGACCAGCGCAGCGAGACTCCGCAGCGGAATCATCTATGCCCGAATTGCACGCAGATTCTGCCCACCCGCGCCGTGACATGCCCCTCCTGCGGGCTCGAATTCAAGAGCCGGGCCAAGTCCCTCACGCGGTCCATCCTCCTGCCGGGCGGCGGGTACTTCTACACCGGGCACCCCTTCCTGGGGGCCTGCGACGCCCTGGGCGAGGCCTATCTCGTGATTCTCAACCTGGTGGTCCTCTTCGCCGGCCTGCGCGGCGACGCGGAGGCCATGGCAACCTTGCCGGTGTTTCTGGTGCTCCTGGCAATCGAAAAGATAGGCACCGTTTACCACTCGAACAGCTTCCTGGCCGAATTCATTCCGGAAAACCTCAAAGCGCTCCTGCGCGGCCGGCCGGTACAAAGGACACAGCCGGAACCGCCGCCCATCCCAGCGCCGCCGCAACCCCGACATCAGCCCGAAGATGTCCTGTCCCTCCGTTAAACGTACACTACAGATTGAACGGTGCGTGGTACGCACCCTACAGCCTACAGCCGCAGGCCGCACGTCATTCGTAGGATGCGTGCCACGCGCCGTCGTCATCTGCAGCGCCATCCTCCGGACCACCGGCCCGACATCCTCTTTTCCGCCGCTTGACATGGGTCCCGCGTTTCATTCCAATTGGAGCCGAGGATGTTCCGAAATGGATCGGCAATTGGAGAAAAGAAGGAGAGCAGATCATGAACACACGATGGACTGATCTATACGATGCCTGCGCCGGCCGCTTAGTGGCACGGCGGGAATTCGTCACGGGAGCGGTCGATCTCGTCGGAGGTGCGGCGGTCGTCGCCGCCCTGGTGCCTGCGATCACGGCCCAGGCCGACATCGTTCCCAAGGATGACCCGCGTCTGCACACCGAATGGATTCGATACTCCGCGCCCGCGGGCGAGATGCGGGCCTACCTCGCCCGGCAGAAAGAAGAGAAGAAACGGCCGGCCGTGGTCGTGATCCACGAGAATCGCGGTCTTACGCCGCACATCCAGGATGTGGCCCGGCGGATGGCGCTGGAGGGATTCCTGACCCTGGCGCCGGACGCCCTCTCGCCCATGGGAGGGACTCCCGAGGACACCAGCCAGGTCCCCGCCCTGATCGGGAAGCTGGACGCCGAAACAACGGCCCGGAACTTCGTCGCGGCGGTCCAGTACCTCAAGACCCATCCGCTCTCTACGGGCAAGGTCGGGTGCACCGGCTTCTGCTGGGGCGGCGGCATGACCAACCAGGTGGCCGTACGCTCGCCCGACCTGCTGGCGGCCGTGCCCTACTACGGCATGCAACCGGCATTGCAGGATGTGCCGAAGATCAAGGCCGCCCTGCTCCTTCAGTATGCGGGCAACGATGAGCGGATCAATCGCGGCATACCGGCGTTCGAAGAGGCCCTCAAGAAGGCCAAAGTCGAGTCCAAGATCTACATCTATCAGGGGGCCCAGCACGCGTTCAACAACGACACGAACCCGGACCGCTACAACAAAGAGGCCGCCGACCTGGCCTGGAAGCGCACGATCGCGTTCTTCAAAGAGAAACTCCAGACGTGATGTAAGAGCGACACGAACGCCGAACAAGATCGAGTCCGTAGGGTGGGCTGTGCCCACCATTTACCGTCCGGCTTACCCGTGGGTGATTGGTGGGCACAGCCCACCCTACGCGACTGAACTAGAGGTTCTCAAGAGGCTTCCCCGCGCCCGAGGCAGCAATTCTTGTACTTGCGGCCGCTGCCGCAGGGGCATGGGTCGTTGCGACCCATGCGGGGCACGGTCTGAGGCGCCACGGCCGGTCGCGCCGGCGGTTGTGGCTGCTGCCACAACGCCGCGACCTGGGCCACGAACGGCCGGCAGTGCGTGAAGAAACGTTTGTAGCCGCTACACAGGTAATTCAAGCCCGGCTCGCCATCGGGAGTCACAAGAAAGCGATTCTTGGGACACTCGCCGTTGCACATGGCCCGGACCTCGCAGACCTGGCAGCACCGTGGCAGTGTGTCCCGCTTGGCCCGCCCGAACGCCTGCTGCGCGGGGCTGTCCAGCAACGCGGCCAGCGGCGTCTGGCGGATGTTGCCCAGGCGATGCTCGCCGTCGGTGAAGTGGTCGCAGCAGTAAAAGTCCCCGTTGTGCTCGACCACGGGCACGCCGCCGCAGACCTCCTTGAAGATGCACAACGTGTGCTCCTGCTGGAACGCCGGTCGGACCGCCTCCTCGAAAATCTGCACCTTGACCCGCCCGATGTCCCGCGCCACCCACTCGTCGAAGACGGCACGGAGGAAGCTACCCCAGGCCTCCGCCGGTACCGTGCGCTCGCTCACGTCCCCTTTGGCCTCCGACTGTCGCTCCACCAGGGGAAGAAAGCTCAGATACGGCGCCTCCAACTGCCGCAGGAATCGATACACGTCGGACGGGGATTCCACGTTGTGCGCGCCGACCACGCACAGGATTTCGCAGGGAACGTGATGCTGCTGCAGCAGTCGATAGCCGCGCATTGCCTGCTCATGGACCGGCCGGCCATCTTTTGTCCGGCGGTACCGGTCGTGCATTTCCCGCGGGCCGTCGATGCTGATCCCGACACGGAAGTCCTCCGCCGCCCAGAAGCGACACCAGTCTTCGTCCAGGAGTGTGCCGTTGGTCTGTATCCCATTGACGATGCGACGACCGGCGGGTTGATGCTTTCGTTGGAGCGCCACGATTTGGCGGAAGTAGTCCAGTCCCAACAGGGTTGGCTCTCCCCCATGCCAGGAGAAGGGAACTACCGGCTCGGTGCAGGCGTCGATGTGTTGAACGATATACTCCTCCAGCAGGTCATCGGACATGCGGAAGGACTCCCCTTTCGGGTACAGCCTGTCCCTCCCGACGTAGTAACAGTACGCACAGTCCAAGTTGCAGACCGGACCGGCCGGCTTGGCGAAGACCTGAAACTCACGAGACGCTCGGGCCATGGGTCCACCTTCATATCAGACGGCAAATCTGGGCCGCCAGAGGAGTGAAGGGTAGCACATTCGATCATTGGCGTCGAACGAAACCTGTCGCAATGCGATCAGTCGTACGGATTCGGAGGAATCGGTGCGCGGCAGGGATTCTGTCATCCTTCGCCGCGTTCAGCGCTTGCCCGGAGCGTAGCGAAGGGATGACAAGCGCAGCGCGCGAGTCAATCCAACCCACATCACGATGGCTTTGTGACGAACGCGCCGGCGGGTTCCTCGGTGCCGACCGTCGCCGGACGGTTGCGCCGGTAGAAGGTCCGCAGGGCCAGGTAGACGATGGGGAGGATGCCGCCGACGATGAACAGGATGTCGCCGGGGAGGCGCGCCCATTCCAGGCCACGGACCAGCGGCTGCGCGTAGAACTCCGCCGTGCGGGCGTGCCAGTAGCCGTTTTGCAGGCTGTCGCGGAATTGCAGGAAGCCGACCGGGACAAGATTGATGAAGAGCATCCAGGCCAGGCCGAGATTCAAACTCCAGAAGGAAATCCCCATCGCCGCGTTGCTGGCACGGTCCTGCGGAATGAAGTAGCGGGCGACGAAGACCAGGAACCCCATTGCCAGCATGCCGTAGACACCCATCAGGGCCCCGTGGCCGTGATTGGCGGTGAACTGGGTCCCGATTTCATAATAGCTGACGATCGGCAGATTGATGAGGAAGCCGAAGACCCCGGCTCCGAGGAAATTCCAGAAGCCGACCGCGATCAGGAACATGACCGCCCATTTGTGAGGAAAGGCCCGGCCGCTGGTGCCGAGCATCGTCCGTTTCTCCGGCGGCGTGCCCAGTTGCATGAACCGGTACGCTTCATAGGTCAGCAGGAGCAGCGGGATCACCTCCAGCGCCGAGAAGAACGCCCCCAACGCCATCTCGACGGCGGGCGAGCCGTTGAAATAAATGTGATGCAGCGTGCCGATGACGCCACCGACGGAGTAAAGAATGATATCGAGGTAGATCACGGTCGTCGCCACGACCACCGGCACCACGCCGAGCAGCACGAAGACATAGGCGACCATGATCGTCGTGAAAAGCTCCAGGAAATCTTCCACCCACAGGTGCACCACCCAGAACCGCCAGAAGTCCGCCACCACGAAGGAGACCTCCTTGCCGATCGCCAGGCCGACCGCGTAGAACAAGGGGAGCGACAGGGCGCTGTACAGGAACAGGTACGGCATGTTGCCCGGATGCTCGCCGCGCAGGGCCGGCCAGATCCCCCGGGCGACAATCACCAGCCAGATCACCATCCCGACGACCAGCAGGATCTGCCAGAGCCGGCCCAGGTCGAGGTATTCCCAGCCCTGATCGCCGATCCAGAACCAGGGGCCTTTGAGGTAGCCCTGGATGGACGCCGCCTCGCCGATCAGGCTGCCGACGACGATCGCCACGAGGGCCACGAACATCACCAGGGCCAGCGTGCCCTGATGCTTCGGCTCGCGGCGCGCGATCAGCGGGGCGATGAAAATGCCCAGGGCCAGGAAGCTGGCCACGATGAAGAACAGGGCCAGTTGGACATGCCAGGTCCGCGTCAGGTTGTAGGGAAGCCACTGGGCGAGAGCCGCGCCGCCGATGCCTTCGGGCGCCGCGTGATAATGGGCGTTCGCTCCCCCCAGGAGTCCCTGGGCCAGGAATAGTCCCGCCACGACCAGGAAGTACCACGCCGTCATGCGCTGCGACGGCGTCAGTGCCACGCGGCCGGGCTCACTGAAGACCACCTTCTGTTCCTGATCCGCCGGCACACGGTGCCAGCCCAGCCAGGCGTACTGCCCGAACAGAAAGAAGATGACTCCCGCCCCGCAGAGCAAAGCGACCAGGCTCAAGGCGCTCCACAAGACGGCATCGGCCGTCGGGGCGTTGGCAGCCGCCGGCTCGGCGGGCCAGTTGTTCGTGTAGGAGTAGTCCGCGCCCGGCCGGGTCGTTGTGCAGGCCCACACGGCCCACGAGAAGTAGCTGGTCAGGGCGCGAATCTCCTGCGGGTCGAGGATAGAGGGTCTCTTGAGCCCCTGCTGCCGGTCAAGCGGTCCGAACCAGCCCGCGTAGTGCTCCACCAGGGCTTGATAGGCATGAATTTGTCCCGCGCTGTATGTGATCGTCCGCGTCTGCGGGTCCCAGGTGTTGCGTTTGGAGTCGTCGATCACTTTCTGACGGATGGCCGCCGTGATCTGGGCTCCCGGCGCACCGGCATAGAACGTCAACATCATCTGCGTGGCCCGGTGCAAATAGTCGGCGGTGAAGTCCGGCCCAAGATAAGCCCCGTGACCAAAGATCGTCCCATGCTGCATCAGGCCATACTTGCGGAATACCTGCTGGCCCGCCTGGATGTCCTGGCCGGTGAACACGACCTCGCCCGTGGCGCTCACAACCTTCTCCGGGATGGGCGGGTGCTGCGTATAAACCTTGTAGGCCATGATCCCCAGCACGACGAATCCGACCAGAAACGTCAGAATGGCAATCTGGGCCCACCAGTGCGAGATGACCATCGGTTTGCGGGGCGTATCCATATCCATATTCTCCCCTATCGCGCCTCTATCTAACCGCGACAGCACAGACAGGTCAAGATCATCACACAGATACGTGGTCGCCTCCAAGCCGGAATTCTCCTGATTTGGCAGGCGCGTTTTGCTCACGTGGAGGCCCGCGACACTACTGTCAAAATGCATGGGGCCGGTTTGTAGTGTGCCCGTGAGGGCATAGAAGAACGCCTTACGGCGTCACGGCGAACCTAGGGATGGATCCAACGGGGCAGGATCAGGGCGATGTCGGGAAAGAGAATCAGAAGAATGGCGACGACAATCATCGCGACCAGGAACGGCATGGAGCCGCGAAAGATCGTTTCCAGCGGCACATCCCGGTTCATCCCGCTGACGACATACACGCACACGCCCACCGGCGGCGTGACGACGCCCATCTGCGTCACCAGCACGATCATCACGCCGAACCAGATCGCGTCGTAACCCAGGTTTATCACGACCGGGTAGAAGATGGGAATCGTCAAGAGGACCAAGGCCAAGGCATCCACAAAGCAGCCGGCGATCAGGTAAAAGACCACGATCAGCCCCATGACAATCCAGCCCGGCAGGGCCAGGCCACCCAGCCACGTTGCCAGGGCGAAGGGAATGCGCGTCACCGCCAGGAAATGCCCGAAGACGACCGCCCCCGCGACGATGATCATCACCATGCACGAGGTCCGCAGCGTCTCCCTGAACGATTGCACGAGCGTCTTGAAGCTCAGGTTGCGCTTGAGGACCGTGATCAGGATGGTGCCGGCCGCTCCGATCGCAGCGCCCTCGGTAGGCGTGAAGAAGCCGTAGAACATGCCGCCCATCACGGCCAGGAAGAGCACCAGTGTCTCCCACATGCCCCGCAGGGACAGGACCTTCGCCTTCCAGGGCGTGGAGGGCGCCCGCGGCCCCAGCTCCGGCCGGCGAACGCACTGCCAGTAGATCACGAGACAAAACAGCAGCGCCGTCAGAATCCCCGGCAGAATCCCCGAGATGAAGAGCTTGCCGATGGATTGCTCGGTCATGATGGCATAGACGATGAATACGACGCTGGGCGGGATCATCATGCCGATGCTGCCGCCGGAAGCGATCGTGCCGCAGGCCAACTCCATGCTGTATTTGTATCTGCGCATCTCCGGCAGGGCCACCGCCGCCATCGTTGCTGTCGTGGCCGGGCCCGAGCCGCAGATCGCCCCAAAGGCGGTGCAGGCGCCGACCGTCGCCATCGCCAAGCCGCCGGGCAGAGGTCCCAGCCAATGATACGCCGCATCGAAGAGCCGCCGGCTGATCCCGCCGTGAAAGGCCACCTGGCCCATCAGAACGAATAGCGGAATCACGGTCAGGCTGTACGAGGCGAAGGTCTTGTAGAGATCGAACGTCAGAACGCTGACGGCCGCGTGAAGATTGACGACCACCGCGAAGCCGACGAACCCCACCACCGCCATCGCGATCGCCACCGGTATGCTGCTGCACAACAGCACCACCAGCGCCACGCATCCAACAATCCCTATCTGTTCCGGCGTCACGGCTTCATCAGCTCCTTCCCCGGATGCGTCATCTGGTACAGGAGCACCAGGATCGTCGCCGCCGTGCACAGAGCCATCCAATGCGCCAGCCAGAAGATCGGCCACCGCAGCGTGACCATCCCCTGGTGATTGGCCTTCAGCTCCATGCCGTACAGGACGAACCGCCACGTCAGAAAGGCGAACACGGAGATGAAGACGAGGGCCACGAGCGTGCTCAGCACGATCCGCCCGCGTGCGGAAAGCTTCTGGGGGAGAAACTCGATAGATACGTGCCCACGGCAGGCCGTCGTGTAGGGCAGCGCCCCGGTAATCGCGATCGCCCCCAGGACCTCCACGAGGTCATAGGCACCGTTGAGGGGATATCCCAAGCGGCGGGCAACCACGTCCACGCACGTCAGGATGATCATGGCCGCCACAGCCAGCCCTGCGGTGCCCGCCAGGAGCCCGACCAACCGGCGCAGAAGTACCGCGTAGGCGTAGGGTGGGCTGTGCCCACCATTCGTCGTTTTGTTCATCCGTGGGGGATTGGTGGGCATAGCCCACCCTACGAGTTGCAGAAGAGCTGGCTTCACTTACTGACCTGTCGACGGGGAATACTTCGCAATCAGGTCCTGGGCATCCTTGAGGAACTGGTCTCCGGGCAGATTCTTCTCCTTCGCGGCCTTCACATAGTCGTCCAGGACCGGCTGCACGGCCTGCTTCCACTTCTGCTGCTCCTCGGCCGACAGTGAGATCATTTCGCGCTGGAGGCCCTCGACGAACTCGCACCCCTCGGCATCGGCCTGGTCCCAGGCCTGCCCATGCCTGGCCACCCATTCTTGGCTGACCTCCGTGAAGACCTTCTGGATATCGGGCGGCAGGCTCTCCCACTTTTTCGCATTCATCGTGACGAACATGGCCGTCGTGTAGCCGACCGCCGGCACTTCCGTGATCGAATTGATCACCTCACCCTGCTTCCAGCCCTTGAGGGTCTCGATGGGACACAGGGTCGCATCGACGACCCCCTTCTGCAGGGACTCGTAGGTATCGCCCTGCGGCATTCCGACGGGCGCAGCGCCCAAGGCCGTGATGATCTTGGCGGAAAGTCCCGTGCCGCGGACCTTCATGCCCTTCATGTCTTCCAGGCTCTTGACGGGCTTCTTCGAGGCCAGCAATCCCGGCCCGTGGGCATGCGCGTACAGCACGTGCGTATTCGCCACTTCCGCCGGCTTGTACTTCTCCGTCAACTCGGTGGCAATCCGCGTCGCGACAGTGCCGTTGGGATAGCCCAGCGGCAGGTCCAGTCCCTCCAGCAGCGGGAACCGTCCCGGCGTGTAGGCAAAACAACTCATGCCGATATCCGAGATGCCGTTGACCACGCCCTCGTAGCATTGCGGGGCCTGCGTCAGCGCGCCGCCGGGGAAGATCGTGATCTTGACACGGCCATTGGTCCGCGCCTCGATCTCCTTGGCCCAGGCCGCGGCCGTCTTGGTCTGGATATGGGTCGGCGGGAAGAAGATGCTGTAGTTGAGCTCAATCGGCTTGGAGGCGGCCGGGCTTGCGGCTTTGGGTGCGGCTCCGGGCTTGACGGCACCGGCCGGTTGCTTCTTGCAGCCCACCAAGGAAAGTCCCATAATAACACTGATCGCGATCGTTGGCAGCAGACACCGTGTGCCTCGATTCATGTGTGGCCTCCCAAAACCTACCCTTGTGACTGGCCCGGTACCAGCCAATCTGCCGTTGCCCGAAAACACGCACAGGACACAGGGATTTTACCATCCCGGCGCCGCAATGCAAGCCCCGATCTAGCGCCGGCGTGTCCCGGGGGAGCTTCCTATTCGGCTGAGGCCACCCAAGCCGCCTCTGCCTGAGCAGTGTCAGGATGCAGCTCCGAGGCGGTGCCGCGTGTGACGCCTTGGCGGATCACGCACTCCTCGGATCGGATCATCGCAGACTTGTGCGACTCCATCCGATCCGCATCAATTATGATGCATCCGGTTGCCCAAACCGTCGTCAGAGCCAGGGTGGTCATCCACAGGTACGTCTTCATGATCTTCCCTTCGCACAGAGACCTCAGGGCCGCCAATTCAGCCCGGCACGATACCAGATTGCCGTGATGGCGTCAAACGGCACCGCGCGGAATTCGCACCGGCCTCCGCTGCTTATTGGAAGTGTGATCTTTGGAGTTTGAAGGGTGGAGTTTGAAGGGTAAAGTGTAGGGTGTGAAGTGTGAGGGCGGGGCTGCGCCGACTTCAAACTTCACACTTCAGACTTAAAACTTGGTGGACACATGGACCCGAATTGGCTCAAGTGGGCAAAGCAATTGGCGGCTTTATCCCAAGATGGCTTGACCTACTCCGACAACGAGTATGAGATCGAGCGGTACCAACAGATCCGGCGGATCGCGGCGGAAATGATGTCCGCCGGCTTCGATCTGGAGGCCAAGGCGTTCATCGAGCTGTTCGCCCGGGAGCAGGGCTATGCCACGCCCAAAGTGGACGTCCGGGGCGCGGTCTTCCGCGATGACAAGATCCTGCTGGTGAAGGAAAAGATCGACGGCGGCTGGACGCTGCCGGGCGGCTGGGCCGACCCCTGCCAGTCGCCCTCCGAGGCGGTGGCCCGCGAGGTCTTCGAGGAGGCCGGCTTCGAGGTCCGCGTGGTCAAGCTGGCGGCCGTCTACGACCGCAGCAAGCACCCGCACCTGCCCCCGATGCCTTTCCACCTCTACAAGCTCTTCTTCCTCTGCGAGATCACCGGCGGCCAGGCCACCGAGAGCTACGAGACCACCGGCGTCGCCTTCTTCGCCGAGGACAGCATTCCCGAGCCGCTTTCCATCTCGCGGACGCTCCCCTTCCAGATCGCCCGCATGTTCGAGCACTACCGCAACCGCGCCTTGCCGACGGACTTCGATTGACCGCATGCTCCAGGCAATCCTGACTTCCATTCTGTTTGCCCTGTCCGCCGTCAGTGCGGGGCGCTCCACGCGTCTGCTCGGGGCGGGCACGGCGAATCTCTGCCGGCTGATTCTGGCCACCGCGTGCCTGGCCCTGTGGGCCCATATCTTCGGCGCTGGCCTGAGCGGCGCCGGCCTGCCGTGGCTGTTTCTCAGCGGTATCGTCGGCTTTGGCATGGGCGACCTCGCCTTGTACGGTGCCTACTGCCGCCTCGGTCCGCGTCTGGGCGTGCTCTTGTGCCTGTGCCTGGCCGCGCCGCTGGGGGCCCTCCTGGAATGGCTGTGGCTGGGCACGAAACTGACGCTCTATCAGATCCTGTGGGGCGCGACGATCCTCGTGGGCGTGTTCGCCGCCCTGGCGCCGGACAGCCGCGTGGCCGTCGGGCCACGGATGTGGGGCATCGGCATCGTGCTGGGCACCATAGCGGCCTTGGGACAAGGCGGCGGCGCCGTGCTCACGCGCAAGGCGTTCGACGTGGCCGGACAGGTGGGCCAGCACATTGACGGCGGCACCGCCGCGTATCAACGAATTCTCGGCGGCCTGCTGCTGACCATTGTGTTCCTGCTCGCCAGGCATGGGCGGCAGTGCTTCCCGATGTTAACCCAGGAACCCCCCGCCGGAGACAGGCCCTGGCGGCAGGCATGGCCCTGGGTCATCGCCAATGCGTTAGCGGGCCCCACCCTGGGCGTGGCCTTCTACCAGTGGGCCCTGGCCATAGCCCCTACCGGCATCGTGCTATCCATCGTAGCCACCACCCCCCTCGTCGTGATCCCCTTCACGATGCTCCTCGACGGCGAGCGGCCGACCGTGCGGTCTCTGGTAGGAGGCGCCGTCGCCGTCCTCGGCGCCGTAGCCCTGGCGTATAAGTAGAGTTTGAACTGCAAGAGATGTCATTGCGAGGAGCGCAGCGACAAAGCAATCTCAATCTCACGCGTGGAAGACTGCTTCGCTTCGCTCGCAATGACATGTTTGAGGCTGTCTCCCCTGCATTTGCCGGCGTCCCATGGAGCGTCTGCCCCGTCACATACTCCCCACGAAGCTCCATCCGTTTGCAGCGTGATAGCGGTCTGTGATGTCGCTTGGCCGCATCCAGACGACCTGTCCCTGCAAGTGCTTATCGATCCGCTCGGCCACCGTGGTGAACGCCGGCCAACCGACGCCTCTGGCCGGATTCAGGCCCTGCCAGTGAGCGTACCAGATGCAATAAGGCGCCCCGGCCTGAAGGTGCCGAACGAGAATGCCGGACTTGCCATCGGCCGTAATGTAGTAGTCGGGATCGACACGCTGGGGGTTGTTCTCCCAGATGCCGAAGTGGTCGCCCGCATTGGGCATCAGGTCGTAGACACCGTATGCGCCGTCGCTCGCCTTGCGATGAATGGTCCCTTCGGTTTCGCTGGAGTCGAAGAAGCACGGCACGGTCCGCCCGCGAAACTTCCCTTCCTTCGCCAGGTTGAGCAGCGCCTGCCACATGGCGGGGTTGGGCGCCCGATGACCGCTCGCCCGCAACTCGGCGTACCGCTTCGTACAGGCCTCGCAACTGCAGCCCGGCCACGTGAACCCCGTGAACCGCACACCGCCGCGTTGACCCTCGGCAAGGATGTCCCCGAAATAGCGTTGGTACTCTTGGACGGTGACGGCGGGCTCATGCAACCACAAGCCTTCATGGACGACGTCCTTCTTCTCGCGATTGGCGGCGAAATCGAACAGGCCGCGGTGGGTCATAATCTCCATGTGCGTGTCGATGCCGCACTCCCAGGCCCGCGCGACTTGCTGAAGAAATGCCTTCTCTTCCGCGCTCGGATTACGGGCCATGCTATGGCCGCCCGTGCCCAAGATGGCACTGGCTTCGCCGCGGATGCCCTGCTTGGCGCAATAGTCGAGAAACGTCTCGAACGCCTTGGCCCCCGCCACGCCGGGGCTCGTGTCGTCGCAATAGAACGACAGGATCATTTTGCGCTCGCGCGCTTTGCCGGGACTTTCCGCACCGACTCGGTGGGATCGTACGACCGTTCCAGCCACCGCCGATGCGGCGGCAACACGAAGAAATCGCCGACGGGTCCAGGATTGTCTTGTGGTAGTCATCTTACATCCTCCACAGACGCCTTGCTCTTTCGGGTGCGACTGACATCCCGTTGCCACGATCACTGCGGGGTCCATCGTACTGTGCCAACCATCCCCTCGCAAGGGACGAAGACGCGAGGGCAATTGTACGTTCACCCGTGGAATCCTGATATCCCATAAAGAAAGGCGGCGCGTGGCATGCACCCTACGGGCCCCAGCCGTGCGTCATTCGTAGCTCAATCTACTTGGCGGCGAGTTGGCGGAGCAGCGCTTCGAGGCCCGCTTGATCGATACCGACGAACGGGTCGGCCAGGCGCGCGGAGGCCACGAGGCCGAGCAGTTCTTCATTCATGCCGGAGGCAGCGGGCAGATGACTGCTGAGAATGACAGAGGGCGCCATGTCGCGAATGCGATCCAGAGTGTTGGTGAATAGAGTGTAGTCCATCATGTGCAGCCAGGGCGAGTCCACCGTCGTCCACGTGACCAGGCCTTCCCGGAGGTCTTCCGAACGGATGTCGGCCGCGTTGTCCAGAGGCTCGGACATCAGAGCGCCGAAGGAATCTACACTGAAGAACGCGCGCGACTTGCAGTCGTAGAAGCCGGTGCTCTCGGGGGCATCGAAGGTGGGCGGCCGGACGGCGGTGAGCGTACGGTCCCCTGCTTCCAGGCTCTGGCCCGGATTCAACAGGTAGACGCGGTCCGGCGGCAGCGGCCGAAACAGCATCAGTTTTCCGAAAGCAATGAACGTCGTAATGACCCGCAGATGCGGGACCTCCTCGACGAGCCGGTGGAGGCTGCCGGTATGGTCCGGATCGACGTGGGTGAGCCACAGCCACCGCAGGTCCTGGGGATCGATCACGGAGGATAGTTGGGGCAGAAACTCCTCGTTCAGCAGCGTCAGCCCCGTATCGACCAGGACCGGCTCCGCCGCCTTGAGCACAAACGCATTGATCGGCAGGATGCCGTAGCCGGGAATGGGAAAGTAGGACGGCAGTACATCAATATCCGGCGCCGCCGAGTAGGGCTCGAGCATCGTCGGCTTATCCATAGGTTCCGATCTCCTGAGAAATCGCGCTCTCGATCGCAAGGCATCGGATTCGCGAAGGCCCGGCGTGTGCGGGCTGGGGCCATCACGAACCGGCACTCCCTCCCTACGTCGCCCATTTCCGATAGCCCGCGCAGGCGCACCAGGGAATTCCGCATTCCTGATGCGGCAATCTGCCTGTACTACCGTTCCAGCGCCAAGACCGTGTTGGGCTTCAGGAAGAATGGTGGCACGAGGGCCGGGATGTTGGTGTACTCGAAGTAGGCGATTTCGGCGGGCGAGCAGAAGGTCCGCAGGCCCGTGTCGGGGTGCATCAGGATCGCCGTCGTGTTCGTCATGTTCTCGCAGCCGGCCAACTCGCGCAGGGTGTCCACGAGGTACGCAGGCAAGTCGATGGCCTGCACGCCGCCCAGATGCTCACAGACCGCGAAGTACTTCCAGCCGACGCATCCCACCGTGGCCGCCCAGGGCGGCAAAAGCAAGGCCCAGTGCCCGTGCCCACCTGGATCATCGGGTGCCCGCTTGGTTTGCCCTAAGCTTCTGGAGTCCTCACATTGCGGCTTTCGCTCCGTTGTATCCCCCACCGTTTTGAATAGAGTCATCCATAATAACGATAGTACGAATCTCTGACCGGGCGCGCGGTCGGATGGAGCTGAAGCAAGGACGCAAGGCAGCGCTCGCCTGAGGGTGGTGCCGGGCCGGATGGGATTCCCGGCCGGAATCAGAGGCGTGCGGAGAATAGTCGAGCGGGACAGAGCCGAGTGCATATAACGATGGGGCGGCGCGCAGCACAGACCGCCTCCTGAGGTGTCTGCGTATGCACACAGAGCGCACTCCTCTGGGCCCGCTCGATTTTCTCTCCGCCGCCGGTCTCGGCACATCCGGTTCGGCCGGCTTCGAAGGAGAGGGTACGGCAAAGACAAAACGTACGATTGCCTTACCTTTGTGGGAGGGATGACTGCCGCCACGCGGGCATCCCTCCTGCATTTTTCCCTCCGGTGCCCTGCACGCACTTTTCCGAGTCCGTATGACAGCGCAGCGTCGGAGTCATTTGCTCCCCAGGTAGAGAACGGCATCGCCCGGCCAAGGTGCGTGGAGAGTCCGGCGACCGCCCCCGGCGGTCGGCTCCGCGCGAACGGTGGTCCCCTCAACCGGGTGCAGCCACTCCGTGCGCAGAGCTCCCGAGGCAGCGGAGAGGTCCACCGTCACTTCACCCCCTTGCGGCAGATAGACGAGATACTCCCGGCCCGGGTCGGCCAGACAAAAGCCGGTGGAGGCCAGCTCGCTATGCGGAATCGCCGCGGCCAAGTTCATCCGCTCAGCGCAGGCACGTGTCCGGCCCAGTGCCTCCCGCAGCGGGTCCCAGTAGGGATCGGGCTTGCCGCGGGCCGGATTGTTGCGGCCCGGATCATGGCTCGGATCGAGGTAGGGGTCCATGAACAGGCACTGGTTGCCCCGCGTGAAGTTCTCCCAGACCCAGGCCCGCTGGGCCGCCACACCATCCTGCTTCAAGCCGATCCAGAAATAAGAATGATCGGTGTCGTTGACAACCACCTTAAAGTTCGTAGTGACGCCGTGAGGCGTTTCTTGCTCACCTGAAGATGCCCTTACGGGCACACTACAAACGAACAGCTTCGCACCGGGCGAGATCCAATCGGCGGGACCGGCCAGCAAGGCGGCCTCGCTGCCCTGCGGGTATTGCTGCGTCATGCCGACCGGATGCTGCCTGGCCTTGCCCGCTTC
The DNA here is from genome assembly GCA_023481165.1 of Planctomycetota bacterium. GTDB lineage: Bacteria > Planctomycetota > Phycisphaerae > Sedimentisphaerales > Anaerobacaceae > PLanc-01. Next base: position 29,813 of record JAMCWO010000029.1, read on the forward strand.
ATAGCCTTTGATGAATTGGATCATGTGGACCTGCCACGCGGTGTCGTCGGCCCCACCGCTATCCTCGTTCGAGATCTCGTACAGCACGTTGTCCAAGTCGGTGACGGTATCGATGACCTTGCGGATGTAGGCTTCCTGATGGGCCGTGACAGTTGGATGGGAGAGGGTGTGGATGGCCTTGCCACTGCCGGCGTCGATCCCGTTGATGTTGTTCTTCGGATGGAAAGGATGTCCCTGCCAGGGGTCGCCGCCGACGTTGCCTTTACCCTCAACACTGAAACCGTTGAAGAGCATGATCGAGGCGTAGATGCCGCGGTCCCGGGCGGCCACGACACGGCTGCGCAGGCGGTCGAAGTACGCCTGGTTGAACGCGGCCAGATCGAACTTGGGCTTGCCGTCCAGGGCCAGTCCGGGGCCGGGCCGCTGGTAAGGCATGGGATCGTATCGGATCGTCCCCTGTTTGGCGTTGGGATTGAAGGGGCTTTCCCAGGCCCACAGCCGGAAGAAGTTGTGGTTGTGCTGCTGCAGGAAGGCGAGGTAAGCGTCGAAGTCCAGCGTCGGCGGCGAGGGCAGTTTGTCGTACGTGTAGTCCTGAAGATTGCCCCAGGTGTGGGAGCCGGTCAGGAAGATGATTTTGCCGCTGCCATCGGCAAAGTAGCGGGGATTCGCCGCACTGATGCGCAAGGGTCCCGTGGCCGGCGTGCCGGCCCGCACGGACGGTATCCCAAGCAGCAGCATCACGATCGCGATTTCGTGGGTGGTCCTTCTCATGATCACTTCTCCTGATGCCCGGAAACAGCCTATTCGGTGCGGATTCTGTTTCGCTGCCGCTATCATCGCCAACGGCCAGGCGAAGGCCAGCAAGAACAGGCGCGGCCCGCCCGAGCCGTGCGACGTGTGACCTCCGCGTGATCCTCTTCGGCGTGAAGAGTGGCCGCCGGACGCTGGATTAGGACCCCGAATTCCGGGTAGGTCGGCCACGTCCGGTTGTCGGCGGCACGCGCATGGATCCGCCCCGTTATCCCCGGAATTCCTTCCTATTCATCGTCCCCCATGGGCACTCGGACGCAGTTCACCGTATGCGCCTTGCCCGTCTTCTCGGAAAGCTCCGAGGCCCGTGCCTCCGCCTCGCCTTTCGCCGGGTACGGGAAAGACGCGATCTCCTTGGAATTCTCGTCAACGACTGTCCAGATGAATTTCATACGCTTCTGTTTTGGCGGGGCCTTTCTGGAGCGGGACGCCTTCCGCACACCCGTTTTGGGTTCCTTCTCCTCGGCCTCGATCGAAGCTTCCTCGGCCATCCGTTCAATTCGTTGCTTATTCGACAGTCGCCTTGCCATGGGATCCTCCGTTTCTCAGAGTCGTCTGATAGAAAATCTTGTGGACCGATACGGCAAACAGGACTTTATCAGATATACCGTCGCGGTGCAAATCGTTTTGACCGGAGGAAAGGCGTGGTGGAGCGTGGGCGGATGGATTACAATCACGGCCGGCCCTACAAAAGCTGAAACAATCTTGGACGGCTGATGACGGATTCAAGCATGACAGAGTGGAATACACCCGAGGCATTGGGCGTGCCTTCTGACGCCGCCTGGCCTCGGATGACCAAGGAGCAGATCAATGCGCACCCGATGCGAAAATATCCAGGACACATCCATTTGATTCGCAGCTCCGCGCAAGTCGAGCCGGCGGTCCGGCAGTTGGAAAAAGAGACAGTCCTGGGGTTTGACACGGAAACCCGGCCCACGTTTCGCGTGGGGCAGAGCTACCCGCCGGCGGTCCTGCAACTGGTCGGGGAACAAACGGCCTACATCTTTCAATTACGCTACTGCCGTTTGTCCGAGGCTTTACGTCGGCTGCTGGCCAATCCCAGGATCATCAAGGCAGGCGTCGCTTGGGATCGAGATGTACAGGAACTGAAGAAGTTGGCCCCGTTCCAACCGGCAGGATTTGTGGATGTGGGAGAACTGGCCAAACAGGCAGGTTGTACGAATCATGGTCTGCGCGGGCTGGCCACCCTGTTGCTGGGATTCCGGGTGTCCAAGCGTTCCCAGACGTCCAACTGGGCCAACGAAACCCTGACGCGGGCGCAGATCGAATATGCGGCCACGGACGCCTGGGTGGGGCGCGAGCTGTATCAGAAGCTGCAACGGCTCTTGCGAAAATAGGGCGCGTCCCGAATGGCATGAAGATAAGGTCATCCGGTTTTCCTCCGCAGAGCTTGCCGTAGTTCCTGTCGGGGCTTGTTGAGACGGTCGTATTCCTTGGGTCGGCGCTTCACCGCGCGGGGTTCGAGGCGGCCGGGACGGTACGGGAGCGTATCGTGGGCGATCCATTCCAG
>JAMCWO010000112.1 GCA_023481165.1 Planctomycetota bacterium
CGGCTGGTGAATCCCCAAAGCCGTGCTGCGACCGGAGTTTTCTCTGTTCGTCCGGGCCTGTATCCTGGCGCCCTTGTTTGCGGTGATCGCCAGCTTCATACCCACTATCATCGCGGTCACGTACGATCCCGCCACCACGTTACGGGAGGAGTAGAGATGCTGATCCTCCAGGATTTGACGAAGACCTATCGGACGCGGGCGGGGGAAGTGAAAGCCCTCGACGGTGTGAGTCTGCAGATCGACCAAGGCGAATTTGTGGCGGTCTGCGGGCCGAGCGGCAGCGGCAAGACCACGCTCTTGATGATGATCGCTGCCATGCTGCGCCCCAGCGACGGGACGGTTCGATTCGAAGAGCGCGATGTCTACGAGATGACCGGCCCGGCGCGGGCCCGATTCCGCGCTGAGAAGATCGGCTTCGTCTTCCAGATGTTTCACCTCGTGCCGTACCTGAACGTCCTGGAGAATGTGCTTCTGGCCGCAGCGGTGGTTCGCAGAAGAAACGGGAAGGCTCAGGCGGTAGAACTCCTCCAACGCCTGGGCTTGCAGCATCGCCTCGGGCACAGACCGTCGGAACTCAGCGCCGGCGAGAAGCAGCGGACCGCCATTGCCCGGGCTCTCTTGAACCAGCCGAAGCTGATTCTGGCCGACGAGCCGACCGGCAATCTGGATCCGGAGAACGCCCGTTGCGTCCTGCGGCATCTTCAAGACTTTCAAAAAGACGGCGGGACGGTCATTGTGGCGACACATGGTCCCGCGGTCCAGGAGTTCGCGACCCGGACGATCAACCTGCGCGAGGGCCGGCTGGTGAATCCCCAGGGTTGACGCGAATCGAGGGGGCATCGAACCATGACTCTTGTCATCCTGAGCGCAGCGAAGGATCTGGGCTGCGAAGGGAACATGCTGACCATAGCGGGAACGCGTCTCATGTGCAGGCCAGATGCTGCATTTCGTTCCGCATGACAAAGCGAAGGGCTGGTCCGAGTCGCTCTAGTTTGTGTATCGAACCGTGCCGGATGAGTCTACTTCGTAGCCCCACTTTTTGACGTAGTCCGCGCCGGAAAGAAACGCATCGTTCGTCTCTTTGAGCCTTTGCGACAAGAGCGCATCGAGGCTCGCCTGCAAGACCGCGTGCCGGGGCCGGTTGCACAGATTGTCGAGTTGATACGGATCTTGGCGGTTGTCGCACAGCAGCCAGGGGCCCTGGAGGTCGCGCACGTAGGTGTGCCGGCGGGTCCGGAGGCCCCGGTACTCGCGGCCGCCTCGGGCCCGCGTCCACTGGCCGAAGGGAGAGGGACACTCGATCAACGCCGCATAGTCCGGAGCCGGCGACTTGCCGGTCAGGATGCCGGAGAAGTCGGTGCCTTCGACCGTGTCCGGGACGGCAATGCCGCTCAGACCGAGTAATGTCGGCATGATGTCCGGCGTATTGAGGGGCAGGTCGATGGTGCGGGCGGGCAGACTCGGGCAGCGGAGCAGAAAAGGTACTCGAATCGACTCATCCCAGGGCTGCTGCTTGTTTTGGCCGCCGTGGGAGAAGAGCATGTCCCCGTGGTCCGAGGTGAAGACGAAGATCGTGTCGTTCTCGATGCCGGCCTCGCGCACCGTGGCCCGCAAACCGCCGATACAATTGTCGAGGGCGGCGAGGTGCGCGTAATAGCCGGCGAGCGCCTGGCGCGCCTTCTGGCGGTCCCCCTCCGGGACATTCGGCCGTAGCGTAAGGCGCTCCGGTTGGAACAGAGCCCTGTATTTCTCCGGCGCCGTCGCGTAGGGGTCATGCGGCGGCCCCCAAGACAGGACCAGGAGAAAGGGCGAGCCCCCGGCATGGTCGCGGATATACTGCTGCGCCTCGCGCGTCTGGGCCATCGCATCGTAGCCGTCCCACCTGAGCCGGATATTCTCATCGCCGTAGTAGAACGAGTTGTTGTAGGCGTGGGTGCAGCCGAGGGCTCTCCAGAACTCGAATCCCTGGCGTCGTTCGCGCGGGATAAAGGCACTCCTCCGGTTGCCGTCCAGGTGCCACTTGCCGATATAAGCAGTTCTGTAGCCGGCCCGCCGGTATGCCTCCGCCAGGGAAACCGCCTCGCTCCGGAGCCGCACATCGTTCAGGAACACGCCGTGGGTCAGCGGATACTGGCCGGTCAGCAGGCCGGCGCGATACGGACTGCACACCGGACAACACGACACGGCGTTCTCGAAGTTGATGCTTTCTCCGGCCAGGCGATCCAGATGGGGCGTCCGCACGTCCTTGTCGCCGGCGTATCCTGCGGCCTGGGCCCGCCACTGGTCGGCAAAGACATAAATCACATGGGGTCTCTTGCGGCTCGCTGCGGCTCGGGTTGCGGGCGCGCCCAACAGAAGCGCGGCGGCGCCCAAGCCGGCTGACTTCAACAGGTCGCGTCTTTTCATGGTCCTCACCCGTATCGAGATTCGTTGCGGTTGGTCCGACACGCCTGATTGTAGTCGCCGGGGTCGCGGGGGGCAATCCTGCACCGCCGCAACGGTGGATTGACCGCCGATGGCAATCGCTCTACACTGGTGCGCGGGGCGATGGTTGAACCGTTGGGAGGTTTCGTGGCATGGAACTGTCAGAATTACTGGGAACGAGTTTTGCCTGTGACTGCGGCCGTGTGCACCACGTGCCGGTCCGCCGGTTTGTCTATGAGCATGGTGCGGTCGATGCGCTGCCTCAGATCATCCGACAGGACGGTGGGAATGCGCGCCGCGTGGCGGTGGTCGCGGATGTGCGGACAGGGGATATCTGCGGACGCCGGGTCGAAGAATCGCTCCGGAGCGCCGGGATCGAGGCGGCCCGGGTCCTCGTCCCCGACAGGCCCCATGCCGGGCCGATGTGTGATGATGTGACGGTCACCGCGGTGGTCGAGCCGTTGCGCGGCGTGCGGCCGGATCTCGTCGTGGCGGTCGGGAGCGGGGTGATCAACGATCTGTCCAAGTGGGCCGCCTTCCAGTTGGGGATACCCTATCTGGTCGTGGCGACGGCAGCCTCCATGAACGGCTATTCCTCGGCCAATGTCGCCCCCACCGTCGGCGGTGTCAAGCGGCTGATCGAGGCGCGGGCCCCGGTGGCCGTCCTGGCTGAGCCGGGTATCATCGAGCAGGCCCCCGCCCGGATGCTGGCGGCCGGCTTCGGCGACACCATCGCCAAGCATCAGAGCACCGCCGATTGGGTGATGAACCGCTGGTTGTCGGGCGAGTACTACTGCGGGTTCTGTGCGGGCATCGTCGCGCGGCTGGAGCCGCTCTACCTTGCGCACCCGGAGGACATTCGAGATCGTCGGCCGGAGGCGGTGGGGGGCCTGTTTGAGGCCCTCTTCTGGACGGGCATGGCCATGACCCTGATGGGCACCAGTGTTCCCGCCAGCGGTGGCGAGCACCTGTTCAGTCACACCCTCGACATGATTGCCGAGATCCGCGGCGAGCGCCACGACCTGCACGGCCGGCAGGTCGGTCTCGGCACGGTCCTTTCGGCCGCTCTCTACCAGAGGATCTTGGCCCTTGACAGTCCCGTTCTGAAGCCCTTGCCGCCGGCGGTGGACGATCGTCTCTGGTCCGCGCCGTCTGTGGCGGCCGCCGTCGCGGAACAGTACCAGGCAAAGCAGCAGCGGCTGGAGCCGATCCGGCACCAGATCGTCCAACGCGACGTCTGGGACCGGCTCCGGACGGAGCTGGCCGCGGAGGCGAAGAGCCCCGCGACGATTCACACCTGGCTGAAGCGCGCCGGGGCCGCCGTGTCGATGGTCGATATCGGCTGCTCGCGCGAGCGGATCAAGACGGCGCTCCTGCACATGCACGAGATTCGCAAGCGGTTCACGATCGTCGATCTGGCCTGGCTGTGCGGCATCTTGCCCGCGGCGGCCGACGATCTGATCGACCAATGGCTCGCTTAGCGGCGCGCGCTTACCGCGTTACGGGTAAGCGTGCTCGCTGCGGTCCAGAGATTGTACCGCGGCCAACTCATCGTCGACGAACCGGAACAGCTTGTGGAGGCCGACCCGCCGGAAGACCGCCTTGATGTTCGGCGTCACAGAACACAGGACCAACTCGCGGCCCGCGGCGCTCAACACCCGCTCCAACACGATCAGATGGCAGATGGTCGCCGACGGCAGGATCTCCACGAGCGAAAAATCCACGACAACGTCACAATCGGACGATGGGTGCGTCGCTTGCGCCACGGCCTCGAGATCGCGGTTCAACTGTGGCTCTGTCGGCAGAGTGATGAGAAGGACGTGCTCGGATAGATTCTGCGTTGCCATACCAGGCCCCCTATCTCCCGCCGTCGTCTTGCCCTTCTCCACTGTACATTATCGGAAGTCGTTTCATGGCCAAGACGACCGCTACATAAAATCTAACCCAGTTCGTTGATAAAGCCAAATGGTCCATTCTGTGAAAAGTGGAAAAATGTCGGGCCACAATCCGGTGGACCCGCCGCGCTGGAAGCAGGATTCGGTCGCGGCGGGTTGAAAACGACCGGGCGGGTCGCTACACTGCGGCTTTCGAGGCCGGATGGCGGGCGTGTGGGGCGGTACGCCGCTGGGGTAGCCATGCTGAAGTTTGTGACGGATAGAGAAATCTACGAAGAGGTCATCTGCGGAGCCATCCCCAAAGCGAAACGGCTGCTTTGGCTGGCCACGGCGGACCTCAAGGACCTGCACGTCCACAAGCAGGGCAAGATGGTCCCGCTGCTGGAAGTGCTGTCGGACCTGGTGCACCGGAACGTGGAAATCCGCCTGCTCCACGCCAAGGAGCCCGGCCCGGCGTTTCGCCGGGATTTCGACCGGTATCGGAGCTTGGCGCAGGGGCTCGAACGGATGCTTTGCCCGCGGGTCCATCTCAAGTGCGTGGTGGTCGATGCGGAATTCGCCTACACGGGCAGCGCGAATCTGACGGGGGCCGGCGTCGGGGCCAAGAGCACGCGCCGGCGCAACTTCGAATCCGGCATCCTTACGACCGAGCCGGCGCTGATCGGCGAAGTCATGGAGCAGTTTGACGGCATCTGGCGGGGTTCCCATTGCCCCGATTGCGACCGAAAGGAGTTCTGCGATGAGCATGCGGGCATTCTGTCGGCCCGGAGGCGAGAACGCCGCCCAGGAGAGCGGTGACCGCGTGAAGTGCTACGGCTACCTGGATATCGAGACGACCGGGCTCAGTTGCCACTACTGCGACCTGACGGTGGTGGGCGTTGCGGTGCTCCGAGAAGATCAGCCCCGCTTCGAGCAACTGTACGGCGGACAGATCAATGCCGACCGCGTGCTCGGCCTGCTCGACGACGTGGATGAAATCTACACGTATAACGGCAGCCGGTTCGATCTGCCGTTTATCAAAGGGCGGCTCGGTCTGGACCTGCGGAAGCAGTTCGCCCACACGGACCTCATGTACAACTGCTGGCGCCGGGATTTGAAAGGCGGCCTCAAAGCCGTCGAGGTCCGGCTTGGCATCGAGCGGCGCCTGGCCGATATGAACGGCTATATGGCCGTGCGGCTCTGGTGGGACTACGTCAACAACAACGACACGGAGGCCCTGCAAAAGCTGCTCGAATACAACCGCGAGGACGTGATGAACCTGCACGCCCTGCGCGAGAGACTGGGCGTGAAGTAACCTATGGACGTATTGATCTATGGCGCAGGAGCGGTGGGGCTGGGGATCGCGAGCTGCCTGCTGCGCCCGGGCAACCGCGTGGAAATCGTCGCGCGCGCCGAGACCGTGGCCGCCCTCAAAAAAGAGGGTCTGCTCCGAACCGGCATCTTCGGCCGCGTCCACGCGAAACCAGAGGCTTTTGGCTCGTGCGCCTCGTTGGCTGAGACAGCCGGTGGGCCCTACGATTTCGTGCTCATCTGCATGAAATCCTTCGATTCCGCCGCTGCGGCGAGGGATCTTGCCAGGCATGAGGATCGTATCGGCAGGGGGGCCAGACTGGTGCTCTTCCAGAACGGCTGGGGCAACGCCGAGGCTTTTGCCGCTCATTTTGGCCAAGGCCGAATCTACCACGCCCGGGTCATCACGGGGTTTCGCCGGCCCCGGCCGAACGAGGTCGAGATCACGGTCCATGCCGATGCCATTCACGTGGGGAGCCTGTTCGCGATGGACCTGTCCCTTCTTGAGCCGCTGTGCCGGGCCATCCGGGAGGGCGGCATCCCCTGTGAATGCACCGAGGCCATCGAGAAGGATCTCTGGGCGAAGATGCTCTACAACTGTGCCCTCAACCCGCTCGGGGCGATTCTGGGCGTGCCTTACGGCGCCCTGGCGGCAGCGGCCTCCACGAGGGCCTTGATGGACCGAATCGTCGAAGAGGTCTTCGCGGTAATGATCGCCTCCGGCTATCGAACCCACTGGCAGGAGCCGAGACAATTCCTCGAAGTCTTCTATCGCCACCTGGTTCCCGACACGGCGGAGCACAAATCCTCGACCCTCCAGGACCTCGCCGCCGGCAAGCGAACCGAGATCGAAGCCCTCAACGGCGCCGTGATCCACCTCGCCCAAAAGCACGGCATCGCCGTCCCCTACAATCTCGCCGTCTACAACCTCATCAAATTCCTAGAAAGCGGTCACAGCGAGTGATCTCTACCGGACAAGTATCTTGATGCGAAGCGACGGTCCTGGACCATCCCAGTGGTTGTTCGGGTCGCGGCTGGGTCTGTCCACCACGAGGGCAAGTCCGCCGGTATCGTTGGAGTACGTGGTTGGCAGGGTACGGCGAGCCTTCCGATCGAAGTGCCGGTAGGCGACTCGATCCTTCTCAAATCCCCCGTCTCCCGGCCGGTTTAGCGCCAGAATACCCGCGTCTTGACGGCGCCCATGACGAAGGCCGCCAGTGCCACCATCCCCAGCAGGGCACCTACAACCATCTGGCCGCTCTGGCAGCAGATCGCGCCCGCACTGCCGCACCCGCTTGTCGTCAGTAACCACCCCGCCGGCACATCGATATGTCGTCGCATCGCCAATTCCCCCATAGAGGATCGCCGGACCACCTTTCGAGTGTCCCTGTCGCGTCGCTTCATTCGTACCATATAGACCGCGTAAGCTCCGCTGGTTGCTGCTACGGGTGGCGCACGCCCTTGATTGCTGCTACGGGTGGCGCACGCCCTGCGCCCATTATTTCTTCGGCCGGCGCGGGCACCGGCTTTACTATTCTGTCCCGACCCAGCCGCGGGGCGGCATATTTTCGGCAGACGTTCGTTAGTCCCGGCACGATAATGGTTTAGGAAATAACAAAATACCGGAACTTGGTGGATAGTTTTCCTTGACACGGGAACATGGTATTTGTACCATTGATGCCAGGCTGCCCGCGTGCGGCAGCCCATCGCGCTTCACCAATCGTAAATCATAAATCTGGAGGGAAGCTCATGGCTACCGAAGCCCAAGTCCAAGCCAACCGTTTGAACGCCCAGAGGTCCACCGGACCGCGGACGCCGGAGGGCAAAGCCATCGTCGCCCGGAATGCCCTCACGCATGGCCTGCTGGCCCGCGCGGGCGTCCTTCCGGGGGAGGATGACCACGAATTCGAAGCGCACCGCCAGGGGCTGCTCCAGCAGTTGCGGCCGGGCACGCCGCTGGAGGAGATCCTGGCGGAGCGGGCCGTCGATCTGTCCTGGCGGCTCCAACGGGCGGCCCGGGACCAGGAAGTGGCCTATGCGGCCCTGTACCAAAAGTACATGGAAG
>JAMCWO010000210.1 GCA_023481165.1 Planctomycetota bacterium
GCTCCAGGGTTCGTCGCTTCCACACAGTCTAACTCCCTTGCTACTTCGAGGATGATTCGGACAAAACCAAGTCCACCTCCCTTCCTTTACAACGAAGCAGCTACCGAACTTGTTCGTCAAAACTCATCAGGCTGAAGATAGGGCAGGCACGGGGGCCTGCCCCTACATCATGCGCGCCAGGGGCGCTGACGTTTGATGTCGGCGCTGAGGATCTTGCGGGCGATGATCGCGTCCTCGCGAACCTGGAAGTCGAACATGCCGGCGCAGATGAAGTCGGCGCCATTCTCGTAGGCGTACTGGAAGGCCGCCTGCGGCGGAATCGCCCCGGCGGCGAGCACTTTGAACGCGATCCAGGGGGTCGTGACGTTCTTCATGAAATCGATCGTCTCCTGCGGCTGGGTACACCAGACGTTGTCTGTGTCCTTCCTGCCGCCGACGTGGAAAGGCTCCCACCTCTCGCCGCGGGGATTGAAGGACCAGTAGTTGGGGCTGTGCAGGGTCTTGAGGTAGAAATCGGGCTTCAGGCCCGCCTTCTCGCAGGCGATGGGCACCTGCAGGTCGTGCGCCCCGATCCCGGCGACGACGCCCGCGTCCTTGATGCACTGGAGGACTTTGGCCAGCAGATCTATCTGGTCGTCCTTCACGAGGACGTTGCTGACGTTGCCCTGGATGTAGGCGCCGACGGCGCCGTTGTCCACCGCGCGTTGGATGTCCGTTCGGAAGGCTGCCAGGTCGCGCTGTCCCGGCTTGATCTGGACGATCCATTGGAGTTTGCCGCCGCGCTCGTTCCAGTATCGCGTGAGCAGTCCGATGACATGATTGTCCAGCCGCAGGACCGCGGTGTTAATCCCGCACTCTTCGCACAGCTCCCAGGTCTCAAAGATCTTCGCATCCGTGAAGTACTGGCGCAGGAGCGAAGACACGTAGACCAGGTCCCGGCTGTGGGCGTTGAAGCTGGTCAGGTTGCCGCCGACGATCAGACGGGTGATTGTCAGATTGCCGATCTTGCCCGTGGGCAGACTGCCGGGCGCCCCATTCGTGTCGAGGGCGTCCCGCCCTCGAATCGCGGGCAGGATGCCCGCGACACGGGACGACGGCTTTTGGCGCAACTGCGCCAGGAGCGTCTGCTCTTCGAGGCTGAGCGCCACCGCCCCGGCGGCGGAACCGGCCAGCGAGTTCTTCAGGAAATCCCGACGATCCAGTGGGCGCGACATATTGCACCTCCAAATGGCACGGGCGCTCGCGCCCGTGATACTCATGGGCAAGATGCCCATGCTACTGAGACGCCAATGGTTCGTAGAACTGCTCCGGGCGCGGGCCGAGAGTGTTGGTCAGGACGCCAAGGCCCTCGATGCTGCATTCGATCCGGTCGCCGGCTTTGAGGAAGTTACCGGTTGCGACGCCTACGCCGGAGGGCGTGCCGGTGCAGATGACATCACCCGGATCCAGCGTCATGATATAGCTGAGGAACGACACGATATCCGCTACGGCGTAGATCATTTGTGATGTATTGGCATTCTGGCGGACCGCGTCGTTGACTCTGAGCATCATCTTGAGATTCTGCACATCGGCGATTTCGTCCGCCGTGACGAGATACGGCCCCATGGGGCAGAAGCCGTCCGCCCATTTGCCGTTGAGCCAATCATAGAAGTCGTCCCAGGGACGCTTCTGGCGGTTCTGCGCGAATGTGACGCTGCGGGCGGAGACATCGTTGGCGATGGCGTAGCCGGCAATGTGGCTGGGCGCGTCGCTCGCCTTGGTGCACTTGGTCGCTTTGCCGATCACGACCGCGAGTTCCAACTCGTAGTCGATCTCCCGGCTGTACACGGGCCAGGGAATCGTCTCGCCGGGGTTCAGAATGCAGGTGGCCGGCTTCAGGAAGAGCCGGGGCACCGTTGTCAGGCGGGGCGAGTCTGACAGGCCGAGGTTGAAGCCGCGTTGGAGGGCCGCCTCTTTGATATGCTCGCTGTAGTTGCCGGCCAAAGCGAGCACCTTGCCCGGCCGGGGGATCGGCGCGAGCACCTTCACGGAATCCAATAGGATTGTCTCGGCCTTCGGTCCGGCGAGTCGCCGGAGTTGGTCGGAAGATGACAGGCCGCGTTCCAGAACCTCTATGAGGCTCCATGGCGGGTTCGGACCTTTCCAGGCGGAAGGGATGTCCACGATGCCGCGCTCCGTCAGGATGCCACAAGAGACCGCTTCGTCACGTCGATAGGTCACGAGCTTCACGTTCGGTTCTCTCCTCAAAGCCGCTGGAGTCCACCATTTCCGGTTCCCTGGCTTGCGCAGGGCGACAGCCACAATCATAAATCATAAATCGTGAATCGTAAATCCCGTGGGGCCGATAACCATGATTCCCGGGGTCGGCGGGCGCTCGGCCGCGCGGTTTGCCTCAAGCGAAAATTGCCCAAAATCCGATGATAGCAATACCGGACGATGGACGTTCGGCCCCGGCAACGGGGTGTTCTTGGAAGGATGGTTAGGGATGACGCTACGCGAGATTTGGACCGGCACCAGCAATTGGCTGCGGTCGCGCCGGTACGAGAACGCCGGGAGTTGTGAGCCGGTGTTGGACAACGATGGACTGCTGACCATGGCGTTGGAGCCCGAGGAGGATTTCGAGGATACCGGTTCCGCCCGCACGACGCAGGGGCCGATTGTCGTGAACCCCGTGGCCGCGCTGGACCGCCGGGAATCGGCGGAGAAGCTCCAGGAGGGCTTCAACCGGCTGATCGATCAGCTTGCGCAGATCAACGACCACCTCAGCGAGCAACTCACGCAGCATCAAGAGCTTATGGGCCGGGTCCGGCAGCTTCCGCAACTGTTGGAGAGCCTCCCCTCGGCGGTCGAGAATCAAAAGTTCCTGACGACACGTCTTCTCGACCAGCTTCGCACCACCACGGCCAAGGACCAGCAATTCATCGAGGCGGTGGGCAAAATCCCCGCCGAGACGGCCCGGCAGACCGATACCTTGACCATGATCAATCATCAACTGGAAGCGGCCGCCGATGCCGATGTCCAACTGGCCGGCAACTTCGTCAAATTCAAGGACACCCTCGATCGCCTCAACCACAGCACGGCCAAGAACACCGAGGGCATCGTGCAGATGAGCCGGACCTTCGCCGCCAGCGACCGCTACCTCAAGTACGTGGTTACCAAACTCAACAAGCGCTACGCCTGGGTCTTGGCGATCGCCATGACTATCTGCGGCGCCGCGATTTGCACGTTGGCCGGAATCATCCTCTACCTGGCGCGATAGACAGGGCATGGATTCATCAAATGCGAGGTGAGCGGATTCGCTACCCGGCATGATCCCGGGACGATACCCCCAGGTCCCTCCCGTGCTACTCTTCGATGGCCGGCGCAGGCACATCTACATTCTGTGCGGGCGTCGGATTCTGCCGGGCCAGTTTGCGTTCCTTCTTTTGTTCTTGCTTCTGTTTCTTTGCGATTTCTCTCATGCGCTTTCCCTGGCTATAGTGGTTTTTTCCCAATTTGGCCTCCTTAAAAAGGCATTTTAGGCTGACAGACTACACAAAGCGTGGCGCTCTCGCATCCGGCCGACCAGCACCTGCTCCACTGTTTGTAGCACAATCCGCGCGATAAGTCATGGGATTTCTATGAATCTCACACAAAGGCACAGAATAACAGCCGATGGCGGCGCTCGCGTAATGAGCTTTGACGAACGAATTTGGTTGCATGAAGGCACGTAGCATGGGGTCTGCCCCGCCCGGAACTCGGCGTCGGAGAAAGCGGTAGGGCAGACCCCACCCTACCGCTACGTGGCCAAGCAGACGAGGCTTGTAGGATGGGCTGAAGCCCGTTCTACCGGAGATCCATGTCCTCACGCCGGATAGCCGACGGTTTGGGCGAAGAGGACACGCTGGTTGGGACAGAGCTTGAACTCCTTCGGGGCATTGGTCTTGTCGCAGTTGTGGAACCAGGCGGCCAGGCCCTGCGACGCGGCAAACAGGTAGACGTTCTGGGCGATCAGACCGACGGCACAGTAGTAATAGGACTTCTGGACCTCCGGGTCGTTGATCCGGCGGTCCGGGTTGCCCTCCAGCACGTAGCGGGCGAGATCGACCACGTAGAAGATGTTCACCGGGGCGGTGGCTGCTGCGCCGCGGCCGGAGCGGGCGCGGAAGTCGCCTGCGACCACGGGCGTCAGCCGGTGGGGGATCGCCTCGTAAAGGTAGACGCCTTCAGGCAGCGCAACGTACAGGTCGATCTCCTGCGAGTTGCTGGCCGAGGCCGCGGTCCGGCCGGGCTTGCCGAAGTTCCCCTTGTCGCGGTTGACGCCGAACGCGGCCCAGAGAAGGTTCGATAACATCTGCGGTGGCAGTTTCTCCGCGCGAATGTTGCGGTTCGTCCGGCGCTCCTGGAGGGCCGCCAACACGGACTTGCCACCATCGGTTTGGGGTTTGGGTAGGGTGATCTGTTGCAGGTCCTGCGCGGGGGCAGATGAGGTGCTCGCCAATACGGCGAAAGCCGGCAGGGTCTTGATGAAGGTTCGACGGTTCATTGGGTCCTCCTATCTGGTTCCCGTGGCACGGGCATCCTGCCATGATCCTTATTCATGGGCGGGACGCCCATGCTACTGGAACGCCTTGCGGCATCATTATACGCGAGCAGGGGACGCGGCAATATCTTCAGACCGAAGAGGAAGCGCAAGATGTTGATCCTCCGGATGAGTAGCTCATACAGGGCCATGATGATGATGAAGGAGATCGTCGCGATGATCAGGTACTCGATCCAGAGGCTCGTGCCGAGCCGCAGCACATAGTAGCCGACGGTCAGGATGATCGTCTGGTGCAGGATGTAGAAGGGCAGCACGGCTTCGTTGGCATATCTCAGGAAACCGTTACTGAACCGCAGGTGCCGGCTCGCGAAGCCGCAGAACGCGATGAGAAAGGCCCAGCAGAAGAGACCGCGCAAACCGGCAAAGAGGACACCGCTTTCCGGCAGGTCGTGCTGCTTGACGGCTATGTACGCCACCACGAACGTCCCGAGGGCCGCCACGAGACCGGCGAAACGATGCCGCTCCATAGCTTGGGCCATTTCTTCGCGGCCGGCCAGTAGGAAACCGATGATGAAAATGGCAAAATAGGGCAGCAGGCTCCAGCCGCCGAAGCCACGCTGACTAAGAAGGCTGCCCTTGAGGGCGGGCGAGTTGGCGATGAATTCCATGAGGGCGATGGGAATCGCCAGGAGGAAGATCAGGACAGGCACGGTCATCGCACGGGACAGGGCCGCCACGAGACGGTCGCCCCAGCGCGATTGCAGGAGCAGGAATAGCGGCAGGGCCAGGACGGAGAAGATAAAGAGGAACTCCAAGTA
The DNA here is from genome assembly GCA_023481165.1 of Planctomycetota bacterium. Lineage (GTDB taxonomy): Bacteria > Planctomycetota > Phycisphaerae > Sedimentisphaerales > Anaerobacaceae > PLanc-01. The sequence goes on from JAMCWO010000210.1 coordinate 5,341, forward strand.
CCACAGGTGGACGCCCATCCAGGCGAAGTTGCCGCCCAGGCCGAACCAGCCTTCGAAGTAATGCGGGTACCAACTCCAGAAGGAGCCCGAGTACTGGCCGTGGCTGACCCGCTCCAGGTAGACCTGCCAGGGAGCAATGAACACGAAGATCCCGAACACGAGGGGGACAACCAACCGCTTGACCCGCGAGACGAGATATTGCCGCCAATCTTGGTGGGCGAGGGCATGGTACGCCCCGATGCCGGACAAGATGAAGAACAACGGCATCATCCATTGCACGACGAAGGTGACAATGATCATGACGACAGGGGCCGTTCGTGGGCTCTTGACGTGCCAGCCCTCCGTATCGAAGAAGCGGGCGTTGTGGAAAAGGAAGACTACCATCATGCCCAGGACCCGCAGCCAATCGACGTCATGGCGTCGGGGCAGTTCCGGACGACCGATCTGAGAAATGCCGTTCATTTGCGTGATAATGTCCCGAGCACGTTGCGGAGGACTTCCATCGTCCGTGCGGTGGCGCCCTGGTTTTGACGGATCACTGCCTGTCCTGCGCAGGCCATTCTCCCGGCGTAGGCCGGGTCGGACAAACATTTCTCCATCGCTCTTTGCAGGTCGTCCTGGTTATTGACCTGAATGGCGCCCTGGCCTTGCAGCAAGACCTCGACCGTCTGGCGGAAGTTGAAGGTGTGCGGGCCGAAGATGGTGCATTTGCCCAAGGCCGCCGCCTCCATCATGTCCGAGCCGCCCATCGGCACAAGCGAGCGGCCCACAAAGATCACGGTCGCCAGCGAGTAGAACTTGCGCAAGTCGCCCATCGTGTCGCCGAGGATCACGGCGTTCCATGGCAAGGGCCTCTCGCCCTTGTCTTTCGTGGCGAGGCCGTCCCGGCCTTGCGTGTCGCGGGCATCCTGCCCGTGATTCGAGGGCGCCACGCCCTCGACACGGGCAGAGCCTTTGCGTTGGCTATAGCGGACCAGCGGGAATCCCATTCGCTCAGTCAACTCGGCGACCTCGTTGAACCGTTCGGGCTTACGCGGTACGAGGGCCAGCCGCAGGCCATCGAAGCGGCGGTCCTGCAAGAGCGATTGGTATACATCGAGGACGATCTTCTCTTCCTCATCGCCGGTGCCGCCGGCGACCCACAGTCGCGTTCCTTCGAGGTTCAACTGTTCCGCGAGCATCGCCGCGCCCTCGACCCGGTCGGTCACCTGGGCCGTGTCGTACTTCAGGGAATTGGTCACGAGCACCCGCTCGGCGTGACAGCCCAACTCACGAAAGCGCTCGGCGTATTCCGGCGTCTGTGCCAGGACGCGGTCGAGTTTGCCGAAGAACGTGCGCGTGATGCGCTTGATCCTGCGATAACGCGCAAAGCTACGATCGCTGATGCGGCCGTTGACGACGACTACGGGGACATTCCTCTCGTGAGCCGTGAAGACGAAATTGGGCCAGACCTCCAGTTCCATCAACAGGCACACGGCCGGATGGAGGCGGTCGAACGCTCTGCGCGTGACCCAGGACAGGTCGAAGGGGAAATAGAAGACACTCCACTTGGAGCCGAAGAGCTTGTCGGCGCGGGCGAAGCCGGTATCCGTCGTCGTGCTGATCACGATCTCGAAATCGGGGAGCTGCTTTTCAATCTGGGCGAGGAGGGTCTGGGCCGCATTGACTTCGCCCATGCTGACCGCGTGGAGCCAGATGCACTTTTTCTGCGAGTCCTTGCGCTCCACGCGGCCGAACCGCTGGCCCCAGCCGGTGCGGTAGCGCCCGTGCCGGAGCACGCGATAGAGCACAATCGGACTGACGGCGATCCCCGCCAGCAGATATACCACATCCAGGAGCAGTCTCATGGAAAGTCCTTCAGCATTCCATTGCACATCGAAACCCACGATAGGATATGCGCCGGATGCGGGGATGTCAAATGAAGCGCGGGGTCGCTGGTAGGGTGCGTATCACGCACCATCTTGTGCCGATGATGGAAGGATGCGTGATACGCACCCTGCTGCAACTATTCCAGTTGGCTCGCAAACGGCTCTTTGCCCAGCATGTGCAGCCAGGAGTCTGTGAAGGCTTCGAGGTCGCGGGCGTCGATGATCTCATCGAGGAACAGATCGCAGCGGGGATTCCACGCCGGGTCGGTCGGGGTGGTCCGCCAGGCGGCGGCGAAGACCGCGAAGTCCATTCCGTCCACGACACCATCGTCGTTGAGGTCGATATAGGCGTACGGGACGGGATCCGACAGGTGCAGAAAACCGGCGCCGCTGGTCGTCGGCTCCAGGACGACGTTGCGATTCCAGAAGAAGTTCATGCCGAGAATGCCGTCGAGCGAGCCGCCCTCGGGCGACTCCATATCGAGCACGATGAAGGGGACGTGCGCGAACTCCAGGGCCCCGCCCATCGCGTCGATGCGGACGTAATCCAGGTAGTAGCCGGGTGCGGCGTTGGAGCCGCCGACGCCGCAGATCTCGGCGGTGAAGTCCGGCTCCAGGGGCAGGTTCAGCTTGGCGGCCATGTTCGTGCTGATGATCGAGCTTTGGGCGCCCGTATCGACGAGCATCCGGGCGCTGCGCAGCATGTTCAGCGGCCCGGGCTGGCCCTGCAACACGCCGACATCGGCGAAGAAGGAGCCGCCTGTCGGGAGCGTCATAGCGCCCATCGACAGCAGCGTCGGCGTCAAGGGGAGCCACTCGCCCAGGATGTTCTCCCAATCGCTCATGTCCGGGAACGCATAATACGTCGCTGTCGCGACCGGCGACATGCCGCCGAGCTCCATCGGGATCTTGTGGCGGTAGACCGCGGGGTCAGGCGTGTATGAGTCGGTAATTTGAATGTCCGGGCCGATGTAGGTCTCATCGCGGACCACGACCCGGCGCGGCTGGTTCACGTTGATGATCGTCGTATAGAACGCGATGAATGGCGTGCCCACGATGGCAGTGACATTTTCGCCGTTGTCGCAGGAGATCGCGGGCGAGGCCAAGGCCGCGACGTTCGTGTGCCCGACCAGCTTGGTCAGATCCAGCTGGCCGTTCGGGTCTATCGCCCCCAGGCCGGCGGCGAAGACGCCAAGGGGTTGCGTAATCATCGTATCCGTGGTCCCGCTGACCCCGCCGATGGGAAACGCGCTCGTGGTCAGGTGGGAGCCTGTCAAACCCAGGATTTGGGCGCTGTCCCCGGCGGCCAGATCGACCACCGAACCGGTGTCCAGGATACCGACAACGAAGTTCTGCTGTGCCGGGGCGTTGAGAGGCGTACCGACGTAAGAAGACGCCAAGGCGTGCTCCCAGTTGAAGTCCTCCGAGCTGCGCCGGTCGGAGGTGACGATGGCGATCAGGGGCGAGAAACCGGCCACGGGCGGCTGGGGCAGGGAGGGCGTCTCGGCAGCGATGCGAATGTCCGGTGCCGCCTGGGGTGATTTGTCCAAGGGCGTTACGGCGGTGATCTTTAAGCCGTTGGCCAGCCGGATACCGGGGTTCTGCGGGACAAGCGGTGCCCCTGCGGCCCATAGTCCGATATTCACATACAGTACGATAGCACCCGTCAGGATCAAGAGCCGCCTGGTCATTGGTCGACCCTCCTATATCAGTACGTTCTCCTTCACCCCCGCGCTATCTATTATATCAGCCCGGGGGGTCCTCAGGCAAAGAAACCCGCCCGCCGGCCGCCGTGCCCGCCCCCCCGCGAGCACGGCCGGCGCTGCGTTCCAGAAGGTAGTGCCACATGCACACTTGTTTGTGACGGTCGTTTGTCACTACAGACCCGGGGGGAATTCGCTCGATTGAAGGGGGGACATTTGCTATACTGGCGGTATGGTATCCAGGAGGAGAAAGTCGCTGAGAGCGCCGGGAACGTGGAGAGACCACCCCGGCGCCAAGGCTTACACATTTGGGGTTTTGGGCCTTTGCTTTCTCGTATCCTCACCCGGCTGGTCGAAGCCGGCGGTAGTCATCAATGAGGTTATGGCTTCCAACACCAAGACCCTCGCGGATCCCCAGGGCGACTTCGACGACTGGATCGAGTTGTACAACGCGGGCGACACCCCCATCGATCTGACGGGCATGTACCTGACCGACGATCCGGCCGTGCCCCGGAAATGGCGCATTCCCGCGGGTCCTCCCGGTCAACGCGGCGGCACGGCCATCGGCCCCGGGGGCTATCTGATTGTCTGGGCCGACGGCGATGTCAAGGATGCTGGCCTCCATGCGAATTTCAAGCTGAGCGCTGATGGCGAAGAGGTCCATCTGTTTGCCGCCGACGGCGTCACTCTGATCGACAGCCTCCAGTTCGGTCCGCAGTTGGCGGATGTGTCCTATGGCCGCTATCCGGACGGTGGCCAGATCCTGCGCTTCTTCGAAGTCCCGACCCCGGGCAGGGTGAACAGTGAGGGCTACCTCGGCGAAGTGGCGCCGGTGCGTTTCAGTCATGAACGGGGCTTCTACAGTAGTACCTTCGACGTGACGATCGAGACCGCGACGGAAGGGGCACAGATTGTCTATACGCTGGATGGGTACGCGCCGCACGAGACGCGGGCGACGACGCCTCCTGTCCGCAGCACCACCCCCAGTCGCCGGCCCAGTGGGGCAGAGCCGGCGCCGGCCGCCCCGGATGCGGCGGGCATCCTCTACACCGGCCCGATCCGCATCAGCAACACAACCAGTCTGCGCGTGCTGGCGGAAAAGCCCGGCTGGAAGCCGACGCCGGTCTATACGCAGACGTATATCTTCGATTCCCGCCCACAGTTGGCGACGCTGCCGGTAGTCTCGCTCGTGGGCGGCCCCGGCACCGTCTTCTACGAGCCCAACGGCGTCATGGCCGTCATCGGCGGCACCTACAACGGCGGGGTCTGGACTTCCTCGGGCCCCGACAGCTACAACAACATGCTCGACCGCGAGTTGGAGCGGCCCGTCTCGGCGGAATGGTTCTTCTCGGGCGGGGACGAGGGGTTCCACGCCGATTGCGGGCTGCGCGTCCACGGCAGCCCGTACATGCGGCCCCGCTACGTCCGCCAGAACGGCTTGTGGTCGGGGGGCGGCAAGATCAGCCTGCGGCTCTACTTCCGGGGCGAGTACGGACAGAGCCGACTGCAATACCCGCTGATTCCGGCCTCCGACGCCGAGCAGTTCGCGACTGTGGTTCTGCGGGCCGGTCATAATGACCCGACCAATCCTTTCATCAAGGATGAGCTGCTGCGGCGGCTGTACCAGGACATGGGCCAAGCCTCCTGCGCGGGCACCTTTGCCAATCTCCTCATCAATGGCGAATACAAGGGCTTCTACAACCCGACCGAGCAGGTCAAGGAAGAGACCTGCCAGGAGTGGTTCGACAGCGACAAGCCCTGGGACGTCATCTCGATGAACGGTATTCGCGACGGCGATTCCGCGTCCTTCGACGCCATGATCGCCTATACCCGCGGCCACAACCTCGCGGACCCGGCCTACTACGCGGAGATGTGCCAGAAGCTCGACGTGGTGGATTTCATCGACTACCTCATCATTCGTCTGTGGCCCAACGACTGGGACTGGCCCCAGAACAACTGGTCGGCCGCCTGTGAGCGTTCCGCGATGGGCCGCTGGAAGTTCTTCGTCTGGGATGCGGAAGGCACGTTCGAATCGTCCCAGTTGCAGCTCGACCGGTTCAATGAGCTTGGCAGCCAAGGCAACGCCAATGGGTACCTCTACCAGGCCCTGCGGGCGAACCCGGATTTTCGCCTGCTCTTCGCCGATCGCATCTACAAGCACTTCTACAATGGCGGGGCGCTGAGCGACGAGAATATCGCGAAGCGGTTCTCGGAGCTGCGCGGCGAACTGCTGGGCGTCATCCCCAACATGAATACGTATATCATCGACACGTGGATGCCGAACCGCCGCCCCATCTTCCTGAACGCCTGCACGCGGGTGGGCATGTACACGTTCGCCGGCCCCAGTTTTGCCGTCAATGGCACTCCCCAGTACGGGGGACAGGTCTCTCCGGGAGATCGCCTGTCCTTGAGTCTCGTCGAGGGCCGGGGGACGATCTACTACACCCTGGATGGGAGCGATCCAGCGCAATCCGGGCTGGCATTGGGGCCGACCATGACCCCGCTGGTGACCAGGGACTCCGCCAAGCGCATCCTGGTCCCCGCGGGACCGCTGGCCGGCGACTGGCGCAGCGCCCGGGGGTTCGACGATTCGTCTTGGCTCTCTTCGTCCGGCCTTCCCGGCGGCATCGGCTTCGGCCGCGGCTCCGGCTACGAGTCCCACATCCGCGCCAACATCGGTAATCGGATGTTCAATATCAACGGCTCGTGCTACCTCCGGATTCCCTTCCAGTTCAACGGCGACAAGGCCGCCCTGGATACCCTGGTCATGCAGATCCAGTACGACGATGGTTTTATCGCCTACCTCAACGGCAACGAGGTCGCACGGCGAAATTTCACCGGCGAGCCCGCCTGGGACTCCGTAGCCACGGCCAGCCACGACAACGCCGACGCGGTGGTCTTCGAGCTCATCGACCTGTCCGACCACATCAGCAAGCTGCGGCAGGGTGACAACGTCCTGGCCATCCAGGGTCTGAACGTCTCCGCGAAAGACAGTGACTTTCTGATCGGCGTCGATCTGACGGCCAGCCAGGAGGACACCCGCGAAGGTCCCAGCGGCCCGCAGACGTACCTCGGCCCCATTTCCCTGCTGCGGACCACGCGGGTCAAGGCCCGCATCCGGGGCGGCAATTCCTGGAGCGCCCTGGCCGAGGCAGTCTTTGCGGTCGGACCCGTGAAGGACAACCTTCGGATCAGCGAGATCATGTACCACCCGAGCGATGCCGGCCGGCCGGGCGACCCCAACACCGAGTATATCGAGCTGACTAACATTGGTGCCGAGCCTCTGGACTTGAGCTTCGTCCAGTTGACGAAGGGGGTCCGCTTCACCTTCCCCGCTGGGCAACTGGCTCCGCACGCGTTCTGTCTGGTGGTCAAGGATCGAGCCGCCTTCGAAGCTCGCTATGGTCCCGGTTTGCCGATTGCAGGCCAGTACGCCGGAAGCCTGAGCGATAACAGTGAGTTGATCGAGTTGCAGGATGCCGCCGGTGCGATCATCCACAGCTTCCGCTATGAGGACAACTGGTTCCGCTCCACGGATGGTTTGGGCTACTCTCTGACGATCCGGTATCCGGATGCCCCCGCGACCTCCTGGAGCACGAAGGACGCCTGGCGTCCCAGCGTGATGCCGGGCGGCTCACCCGGGCTGGACGACAGCGGTGTCATCCCGGCAGCCGGGGCGGTGGTCATCAATGAGCTATTGGCCAATCCCGCCGGCAAAGGCCAGGATTGGATCGAATTGCACAACACGACCGACCAGGCGATCGACATCGGCGGCTGGTTCCTCAGCGACGATGCGGACCGGCCGACCAAGTACGAGATCGCCAAAGGGACCACCCTTTCGTCGCACGCCTACCAGGTGTTTACGTACGATCGGCATTTCGGCAATCCCGGCGACGCCGGCTGCCACGAGCCCTTCGGCTTGAGCCGGACCGGCGAGTCCGTGTACCTGTGCTCCGGCGCCCAGGGGCAGACAGGCGGCTATCGCGAGCACGTCAAGTATGGCCCCTCGGACCCCGGCGTGACGTTCGGGCGGTATGTGGATGGAGCGGCTGGTGTGCATTTCGTGCCGTTGCACGGGGCGACCCCCGGTGCGGCCAATGCCGATCCCGCCGTCAGTCCCGTCGTCATCACCGAGATCATGTACCATGCGGACGGCCCCGGCGATGTCGAGTACGTGGAGTTGCAGAATGTTGGCAGCACCGAGGTCACGTTATACGACGCTGTCGAGGGTGCCCCGTGGCGCTTCACCAATGGCCGGGGCGTCGAGCTGCTGTTTCCGGAGGACCCGCCCATCAGTCTGTCGCCGCGTGGCTATCTGCTGTTGACCAAGGACCGCACCGCGTTCGAGGCCCGGTACGGTGTCCTTCCCTCGGCGCCCATTCTCGAATGGGGGATGGGCAGCCTCAGCGATGCGGGTGAGCGGATGGAGCTGAGCCGCCCGGGCGAACTCACCGATGGCATCCGCGCCTGGATCGGCGTGGATTGTGTCACGTATAGCGATGGCGCGCACCCCGACAATTTCCCCACCGGTGGGGACCCGTGGCCGACCCAAGCCGCGGGTCGGGGACAGTCATTGACCCGCATTGATGCCACCCGCTGGGGCGACGATCCTCTGAATTGGCTGACCGCGGCCCCTTCTCCCGGTGCCGCCCGACAACGTCCCAACCGTTGAGGCACGGTCAAGCGGCGCTGGGCCGCGGCACCCGGACATCTCCATTGGATGCCTGAGGATTGCTACACCTTGATGAAAGTCCTCTTGCGGTACATATAGAAGAGGATAAGCCACAGGATGGTGAAGCCGGCGACGGCGCGGACAAAGTCATACCAATTAGCCGTCCATCGGGACAGGCCCCGTACGAAGATGTCGCCGAGGACGCGAAAATCGAACACGTGCGTCGCCATGTAGACGGCGATCGCATTTGTGCCGATGACAACGAAGAAGAACGACCAGCGGCGCAGATGCAGCACATCGATGACCAGATAGAACAGGCCCAGCAGCAGCAAGCTCCAGCCCCCGGCGAACAGGACCATCGAGCTGGTGAAAAGGTGCTTGATGATGGGGAAGATGTGTCCCCACCCCCAGCCGGTGACCACGCAGGCGATGCCGGCGCCGAGAAGGATCAGGGCTTTCCTTAGCTTGTCCAGATCGGACAGCAGCAACTGACCCGCGAACAGGCCCATCATCACCATGGCGCCGAAGGTCATGCTGCTGAGGATCCACGTGTAGGGGGGATTGGTCCCATCCTGGAAGCGGCCGAGGATGAGCCGGTCGATGTAGATGGCCAGGTTGTCCTGCTGGCCGAAGGCGTCGGCGCCTTGGCCGGGCACCGGGACGAGGAGCAGCAGGCCCCAGTAGAGCAATAACAGGGCGACCGTCACAACAAACTGCCAGCGCAGTCGCAGGTTCAGGAGGAGAATCGAGGAGATGAGGTATCCCGCTGCGATCGTCTGGAGGGTATTGCTGTAGAAGTGTAATTTGGGCAATTGGTATTCGAGCAGATGACCTTGCGCGATCATGCCCAGAACCCATAGAATGACAACCCGCCAGAGCACATGCCGGTAGATCCGGCCCTTGCTCTCGCCGCGTTCGAGCCGCTTGGCAAAGGAAAAGGGCATGGCCGTGCCGACCATGAACAGGAACAGGGGCATGATCAGGTCCCACGCCGTAAAGCCCGCCCAAGGCGTATGCTCGATCTGGGGCAGGATGTACCGGTTGAGCCACTCACTGTGCAGGCCCTTGCCCAAGCCCCGGACCAGCTCGTAGCCTCCGATAATCCAGAACATGTCAAAACCTCGTAAGGCGTCCAGCGACATCAGCCGCTGGGCCGTGCCGCCGCCGGGCAGCGGGCCGGCAGCCCCGGCCGCGCGTTCTGCGGGTGGATTCATGGGCACATCTCCAAAGCCGAGGTTCAGTTCTGCGTCATCCGCTCGGACCGGCCTCCTAAAATACTCACGGCCGTCGTCTCACGCAACCTTCATCCGCCGCCGGGGGGCCGCCGATAGAGGAACCATGCAGCATTTGGATCATCGGTTTCACTTCAGACTTCCAAATTTCTGTAACGGGGGTATACTCTCTGACCACCTATTAGGTGGTGGCGTCGTTTTTGGGGTCCCCAGACGCGAAGCATCATGTTCGGGGTCCCGCTCGACGGACAAAACGGATCGGAGCCGGCAACTGAATGCAATGAGTTGGAGTTGGGAGACGTCTACTAATACAGGTGGCTCCGCGCCGACGCGCAGCCGCGGTTTGAACATCGACCCTCGGTACGTGCCTCATTGGAAGGGGCCTGCAACGCGACCCCGCTTGCGCGGGGGTATCATTCCCGCGCAAGCGGGAACCGCGTTGCGGCGCCCCAAACCGCGTCCGGGCCGGCGGATCGCAGATCCGGCCGGTGGTCGGGGCGACCGGCCGCCTGTGGGAAGGGACCCCTGGTGCGATGGAAAGGGGCCCGCCAACGTGTCGTTCGGCGTTGGGGACCCCGCCGCCGAGCCAGGACGCGGAGAAGCGCGTTCGGAGACAGTTGCCGGCGCGGGTCTTTCGCCACCGGGCGACCCGCGGCCCAACTGGATGTGAGAGAATGACGGTTTTCAATGGAACGGGGTATCCTGTGCAGGTAAGTCAACGAGTTTGCAGTCCCAGGAGTTGTTTACGTTTTCTCCTTGCCGTTTTTCTGCTCGGGACTCTGGTCGCAGCCGGTTGCCGGAGCCCGGGACAGTATAGGGAAAAGGCTGATAAGGTAGCGGACGAGATTATCGCACAAAAGCAACAGGAAGCCACCGGCAAGACGGAACCGCTCGAGGTCGAGCGGCCCAGCGATATTCTGCGCCGTCGGCTGATCGAAACGCAGAACCTGCCTGTCTCCAGCACGGCCTCGCTGGGGACCGATCGGTTGAAGCCAATCCCGCATTGGCCGAAGGATCACTACCCCTCGGGGCTGGCTCACTCGTCGGATGCGAATATCCCGATCGATCCGAACCAGGACTTGAAGATTTCCATGATCGACGCCCTCCAGATCGCGGCGCGCAACAGCCCGGAGTACCAAGCGCGGAAGGAAGATGTCTTTCGCGTGGCCCTGGCCCTCGATCTGGAGCGCAACAGCTTTCGCAGCCTCTTCGCCGCCGGGACGGATCACGCCCTGGTCACCGACACGGCCAACAGCGAGACCGTTACGACGGCCACCAATAGCGGGTCGGCGCGCATGACACGGCTGTTGAAAGGCGGCGCTCTCCTGACCACCGCCATCGGGATCGACCTGGTCAATCTGCTGACCCAGGGAGGAGCCTCTTCCCTGGGCCTGAACGTCGATGCCTCGGTGTCGATGCCGCTGCTGCGCGGCGCCGGCCGGTACATCGTCACCGAACCTCTGACCCAGGCGGAGCGGGATGTGATTTACGAGATCTGGGATTTCGAGCGGTACAAGCGGACTTTCGCCGTCAATGTTGTCACCAATTACCTGAACGTTCTGCAGAATTACGACTCGCTGCAGAACAACAAGGCCAACTACATCAGTGCGATTCAGTCGGCGCGATCGTCCCGCCGGCAAGGCGACGCCGGCCGGCTCAAGCCGATCGACGTGGACTTGGCGGTCCAGCGGGAATTGCAGGCGCGCCAGGGCTGGATTTCGGCCGGGCAGCAGTACGAAAATCGCCTGGACTCGTTCAAAGTCCTGGTCGGGTTGCCGGCGGATGCCCGGATCAAGTTGGACCCGAACGATCTGGAGCCCTTGCGGCAGCGGGGCACGAATTACGTGGAGGCCATGAAGACGGCGTACAAGGCGGCGGCGGCGGAGACGGCCCCGGCGGCCGATGCCGAGGTGGTGCTGGCGCCGCCCAGCAAGGAGGACGCCGGACCCTATGAAATCGACGAAGCCTTGGCGATCAAGCTGGCCCTGGAGAATCGGCTGGACTTGCGCGTGGCGAACGGCGTCGTTTACGATGCCCAGCGCCAGGTGGTCGTCGCGGCCGATGCCTTCCGCGCCGGACTGACCTTGAACGGCTCGGCCCGGTTCACCGACAACGATGACGACGGCCGCCTGAGTTTCCACGGTGGACGCTACACGGCCGCGCTGGCGTTGGACCTGCCCATCGAAAGGACGCGCGAGCGAAATGCCTACCGCAACAGTCTGATCAATCTGGAACGGGCCACGCGAAGCGTGCAGACCCTGGAAGACCAGATCAAGACAGCGATCCGCAGCGAGTTACGGACCCTGGTGGAGTCGCGGGAGAGTCTCAAGATCAGCGCCCAGTCGGTGGTCATTGCGGACAACAGCGTCAAGAACGCCAAGATGCAACTGGATGCGGGGCGGCTGCAGATCCGCGACCTGCTGGATACGCAGGACCAATTGCTGGCGGCCAAGCTCGGACTGACGGCTGCCATCATCCGGTATCGCACCGCCGAATTGCAGCTCCAGCGCGATCTGGATCTGCTCACGATCACACGCGAGGGACTGTTGCAGGAGTTCTCACCAGGAGAGATCAAACATGACAGCTAGCCTTACGCATAAAGCCACTGGTATTACCGGAAAGAAATCCTACAAGGTGATCGGCGTCGCCGTGCTCGTCGTGGCCATCGCCCTAGTGGTCGTCTGGCTGAAAGTCGTCCGCGGCGGCGAGGATACGGCGGCCACCGTGGCGACGTTCGCGGCCAAACGCGGCCCCCTGACGATCAGCGTGCTGGAAGCCGGGGCCCTGAAGGCCAAAGACCCCGAGATCATCCGCAACAACCTGGAGGGCCGGGCCACGATCATCTCGATCATCCCCGAAGGCACCCACGTCAGAGAGGGGGACCTGCTCGTCGAGCTGGACGTCAGCACGCTCGTGGACAACCGCGTGGACCAGGTGATCAAGGTGAACAACGCCGAGGCGGGCTTCATCAATGCCCGTGAGACTCTGGCGATCACGGAGAGCCAGGGCGCCAGTGATGTGGACCTCGCCAAGCTCAAGCTGGAGTTCGCCAACCAGGACCTGGAGAAATACACGGGCAAAGGGGGGCAGTACGAGAATGACCTGGCGGCCGCCGAGGGCAAGATCAAGCTCAACGCGGAGGAGAAGACCAAAGCCGAGGACTACCTGGATTGGTCGCAGAAACTGTTCAATGAGAAGTACCTGTCCAAAACCCAGCTTCAGGCCGATCAATTGGCGCTGCAACGCGCGGATCTGAACCTGCAGGTGGCCACCAATGATGCCCTCCTGCTGAAGAAATACATGTACAACCGGCAGATCGCGCAGCTTACCAGCGATGTCAACCAGGCGCGCATGGCCCTGGAGCGGACCGAGGCGAAGGCCCGCGCCAACATCGCCCAGGCCAAGGCGGAGCTGGCGGCCAAGGACCAGGAATTCCAGCGTCAGAAGGACAAGCTCGCTAAGATCGACGATCAGATCACCAAGGGCAAGATCTACGCGCCGACGGAGGGCATGGTGGTCTATGCCACCAGCCAGCGGGGCGGCGGCTTCCGCGATGACCGGCGGCCCCTGGCGGACGGTGTCGAGGTCTGGGAGCGGCAGGAGCTGATCTATCTGCCGCGGTCCAGCTCGACGGTCGCCGAGGTGGACGTGCACGAGGCGAGCCTGCAAAAAGTGCGCGCGGGCCTGCCGGCGATCGTCACGGTCGATGCGCTGCCGGGCAAGAAGCTCATGGGCACGGTGACGCGGATCGCGCCGCTGCCCGACCCCCAGAGCATGTGGATGAACCCGGATTTGAAAGTCTATAAAACAGAAATCGCGCTGGACAGCAACGATCCGTCCCTGCGCAGCGGCATGAACTGCAAGGCGGAGATCATCGTCGAGCAGCACCCGGACACGGTGTACGTGCCGGTGCAGACCGTGCTGCGGGTGGGCGGACAGCCCACCGTGTACGTGCTCAACGGCAACGACGAGATGGAGGAACGCAAGGTCGAGATCGGCTTGGACGACAATAGCATGGTCCGGGTCGTCAGCGGTCTGAAAGAGGGCGAACAGGTTGTGCTGACGCCGCCGTTGAAGGCCGGGGCGGTGGAGCCCGGCGCGAAGCTCGCCGGTGTCCAAGGCAGCGATGCCAATGATATGGCCAAGCAGATCAACGCGAAGCTCAAAGCGGCCAACGAGCCCGCGCCCGCGGGACAGGGGCAGAGAGGCGGTCAGGGGACGGAGGCGGCGGGGGAGGCTGGGCAACGCCGCGGCGGACGCGGGGGCGCCCAGGGGATCTTCTCGGCCGAAGAGATGGCCAAATTCAAGAACATGTCCGCGGAAGAGCGGCAGAAACTGATTGACGAGCGCATGAAGAACCTGACCCCGGAACAACGGGAGGCGATGCGTCAGCGCCGCAGCTCGAGCGGTGCGGGGGATTCCCAGGGCCCGGGCGGTTCGGGTGGCCGTGGGCCGGGCGGCGGCGGCCGAGGGCCAAGGTAATCAAGGAGGGTGATTTGATCGGGGAGAAAGGCGATCATGAGAAGAATCTTCGCCGGGAGCAGCCGGAAATGATATCTCGGGACCACGCAGGCAAACGGGACGCGCGCCACGGCCGCAAGCCCTATCGCATGGCGGGCACGGCCGTCCTGGTCGTTGCTCTCGGCTTGGTCGCCCTCTGGTTCAAGGTCGTTCACGGCGGTGAGGACCCGGTGAGCAGCGTGCCGACGGTGGCGGTCAAACGGGGGCCGCTGACCATCAGTGTCCTGGAAGCCGGGGCGCTGAAGGCCAAGGATCCGGAGATCATTCGCAGCGGCCTGCAGGGCCGGGCGACGATCATTTCCATTGTGCCGGAGGGCACGCGCGTCGACCAGGGCGATCTCCTGGTCGAACTGGATGTCAGCAAGCTCGTGGACCACCGGGTCGACCACGAAATCATGGTGAAGAACGCCGAGGCCTCCTTCATCAATGCCCGCGAAAATCTGACCATCATCACCAGTCAGGCGCAAAGCAACGTGGAGCTGGCCGAGCTCGCGTTGGACTTTGCCCGGCAGGACCTGGAGAAGTACACCGGCCAAGGCGGAGACTACGAGAACGCGCTCGCGGCCGCCCAAGGCAAGATCAAGCTCAACGCGGAAGAGAAGACCAAGGCCGAGGATTACCTGGAGTGGTCTCAGAAGCTGTTCAGCGAGAAGTACCTCTCCAAGACCCAGCTTCAAGCCGACCAACTGGCCCTGCAGCGGGCGGATTTGAACCTGCAAGTGGCGAGCAACGATGCCAACCTGCTGAAGAAGTATACCTACAAGCGGCGGATAGCGCAGCTCACCAGCGATGTCACCCAGGCCGAGCGGGCGCTGGAGCGGGCGCAGGCGCGGGCCCGCGCCAATATCGCCCAGGCGACTGCGACCCTGGGCGCTTATGAGCAGCAGTACCGCCGCTATCAGGAACTGCTGGCGAAGCTCGACGATCAGATCCGCCAGGGTAAGATCTATGCGCCGACGGACGGCATGGTCATTTATGCCACCAGCAGCATGGGCGGGCACATGCATGACGACCGCCGGCCGTTGGCGGACGGGGTCGAGGTCTGGGAGCGGCAGGAATTGATCTATCTGCCGCGAACGAGCTCCATCATCGCGGAGGTGGCCGTACACGAGGCGAGCCTGCAGAAGGTGCGCGTGGGCCTGCCGGCGATCGTGACCGTCGATGCGCTGCTGGGCCGCAAGCTCATGGGCACTGTCACACGGATTGCGCCGCTGCCCGATGCGCAGAGCATGTGGACGAATCCGGATTTGAAGGTCTACAAGGCCGAAATCGCGCTCGACAGCAACGATATCTCCTTGCGCAGCGGCATGAACTGCAAGGCGGAGATCGTCGTCGAGCAGTACGCGGATGCGGTCTATGTCCCGCTGGAAACCGTCCTGCGGGTGGGCGGACAGCCCACCGTCTATGTGCTCCAGGAAGCGGGGGTCGTGGAGGAACGCCCCATTGAGACCGCTCTCGACAACAACAGCGTGATCCGGGTGGCCCGCGGCCTGCAAGAGGGAGAGCTCGTGCTGCTCAAACCTCCCCTGAAGGCCGGGACGGTCGAGCCCGGGGCACGGCTCGCCGGGATCCGCGGCGCGGCCACCGACGATATGGTGCAGCAAATCCGCGCCAAGCTGAAGGAGGCTGACACCGCCAAGCCCTGGACGCCGCGGACGAGTCCCGAGCCGCCGGGGCCGGTGTCGACGACCTCGCTGGCCGACGGCGGGGCGGGAAGGATCTCCGCGGGAGGTCGTCCGGACCAGAATGCGAATCGGACTCCAGGATCAGAGAGGACCGAATAGATGAGTGCAGTGAGTTTGCCGAAGAACGGCCGGGAAATTGTCAAGCTGGAAGACGCCTGGAAGATCTACCAGATGGGGACCGAGGATGTCAAGGCGCTGCGCGGCGTCAACGTGACGTTCGAGAAGGGCGATTTCTGGGCCATCATGGGACCCAGCGGCTCGGGCAAGAGCACGATGATGAACGTCCTGGGCTGCCTGGACCGGCTGAGCTCCGGCGCGTACTACCTGGACGGCAAGGACGTCAGCCGGCTGGACGACGATTCGCTCAGCGAGTTGCGGCTGAGATACCTGGGGTTCATCTTCCAGAGCTTCAACCTGATCCCGCAGTTGACGGTGCAGCGGAACATCGAGCTGCCCCTGTACTATCTGGGCTGGGACGCGGTGCGCAGCGCCCAGCGGGCCAAGGAGCTGGCGGAGCAGGTGGGACTGGGCGACCGGTTGGGCCACCGGCCCACGGAACTGTCCGGCGGGCAGATGCAGCGGGTGGCGATCGCCCGTGCCCTGACCAACGACCCCCAGGTGATCTTTGCCGATGAGCCGACGGGAAACCTCGACACGGCCACCGGGGTGCAGATCATGGATGTCTTGGTCAAGCTGAATGAGCAGGGCAAGACCGTCGTGATGGTCACGCATGAGCCGGACATTGCCGCCTACGCGCATCGGCGGCTGCACATGATCGACGGCAACATCGACCGGATCGAAGAAGGCACCCGTGTTACAGCGGTGCACCCGGCGGGCTTCGGGCCGCGAAAGGAACTGGGCACGCCGGCCGTGAGCCCCGTCGAAGGAATCGCCGCCGCGCACCGGGACGCCCCGCGCGCGGCGCACGAGGCGTAACGAAGAGCGGGGATCCCATGAGACAAACCCGAGTCGTCCGCAATATCTGGCTGGGCATCGAGAATCTCCTGCTCCACAAGCTGCGCTCCTTTTTGACCATGCTCGGCGTGGTGTTCGGGGTCGGCAGCGTGGTGGCCATGCTCTCCGTCGGCGAAGGCGCCAGCAAACACGCCCTGGATCAGATCCGTAAGCTCGGCAGCAACAACATCATCATCACCTCCATGAAGTCCGCCGAGGAGGAGCAGGCCAGCACTTCGCACGCGCACATGAGCGTCTACGGTCTGACTTACGAGGATCACCGGCGGCTGACCTCCAGTTTCGCCAACATCCGGCAGGTCGCGCCGGCCAAATTGATGCGCAAAGACTCCCGGCTCCGCGAGCGGGCGATGGAGCTGCGCGTGGTCGGGGCGACCTCTGAGTGGTTCCACCTGGTGCCCCGGGATCTCGTCGCCGGCCGGATCATTCTGCCGGCCGACCAGGAACAACGCGCGCCCGTCGCTGTGCTCACGGAATTCGGGGCCCGCAAGCTGCTGGCCACCGAGAACACGATCGGTCAGACCCTGCGCATCGGGGGCAACCAGTTCGAGGTGATCGGCATCATCAAGAGCGAGAGTGGGCAGGCCGGCAATATCCAGATCCCCGACCAGGACATCGACGTCTACATCCCGCTGGAAGTAGCCCAGCGGTACTTCGGGGACATCTTCGCCAAGCGGACGGCCGGCTCGGACGAACGGGAGCGCGTCGAGTTGCACCAGATCATCATCCAGGTGGACGATCCGAAAAACGCCGAAATGGTGGGGGCCGGCATCGAGCGGATGCTGGGCATGTTCCACAAGAAGAAGGACTATGCCGTGAGCATCCCGCTGGCGCTGCTCAAGCAGGCGGAGGCCACCAAGCGGACGTTCAACATCGTGCTGGGCTCCATCGCCGGGATCAGCCTGCTCGTCGGCGGCATCGGGATCATGAACATCATGCTCGCCTCCGTCACCGAGCGGACGCGGGAGATCGGCATCCGCCGGGCCATCGGAGCCAAGCGCAAGCAGATTGTCTTCCAGTTCCTGATCGAGACGGTCGTCCTTTCGACCACGGGCGGGCTGATCGGCTTGGGCCTCGGGGTCCTGATCCCGCTGCTCATCACGCACTTCTCCAACATGCCGACCGTCATTACCGCCAACGGAATCTTCCTGCCCTTGTTCGTCAGCATGGCCATCGGAATTGTTTTCGGGATCTATCCTGCGCTGAATGCGGCCCGGGTGGACCCCATCATCGCGCTGAGACACGAATAACATGCAGCAGACGAAAATTGTACGAAACATCTGGTTGGGCATCGAGAACCTCCTGCTGCACAAGCTGCGTTCGTTTCTGACGATGCTGGGGGTGGTCTTTGGGGTCGGCAGCGTGGTGGCGATGCTCTCCGTCGGCGAGGGGGCGAGCCAAGAGGCGCTGACCCAAATCCGACGGCTGGGCAGCAACAACATCATCATTACTTCGATCAAGCCGGCGGAGGAGCAGGCGATGAACACGATGCGGGCTTCGCTGAGCGTCTACGGCATGACGTACGAAGACCACCGCCGGCTGGCCGCGAGCTTCAAGAACGTCCGGCAAACGGCGCCCGCCAAGCTGGTGCGCAAGGACGCCCGCCTCCACGAGCGCACCATGGAGCTGCGCCTGGTAGGGACGACGGCGGAGTGGTTCGACCTGGTGCCCCGCGAGGTAGTGGCGGGCCGCTTGCTGATACGCGCGGATGAGGAGAACCGCGCCCCGGTCGTGGTTCTCACGGAGTTCGGGGCCCGCAAGCTGCTGGCCACCCAGAACACGATCGGCCAGACGTTGCGCATCGGAGGCAACGAGTTCGAGATTATCGGGATCATCCAGAGCGAGAGCGGCCAGGCCGGCAATATTCAGGTCCCGGACCAGGAGACGGACGCCTATATCTCCCTGGAGGTGGCCCGCCGGTACTATGGCGACATTTTTGCACGCATGACCTCCGGCTCGTTCGAGCGCGAGAGGGTGGAGCTGCACCAGATCATCGTCCAGGTGGACGATCCGAAACACGTGGAGGCGGTGGCCGCGGGAATCGAGAACATGCTGCTGCGGTTCCACAAAAAGAAGGACTATATCATGAGCGTCCCGCTGGCGCTGCTCAAGCAGACGGAGGCGACCAAGCGAACGTTCAATATTGTGCTGGGCTCCATCGCCGGCATCAGTCTGCTCGTCGGCGGCATCGGGATCATGAACATCATGCTCGCCTCCGTCACCGAGCGGACGCGGGAGATCGGCATCCGCCGGGCCATCGGAGCCAAGCGCAAGCAGATCATCTATCAGTTCCTCATCGAGACGGTGGTGCTCTCGACGATCGGGGGCCTCATCGGTCTGGGGCTGGGCGTGCTGATTCCGCTGCTGATCACGCATTTCTCCGGCATGCCCACGGTCGTGACGGCCAATGGCATCTTCCTGCCGCTGGGGATCAGTATGGCCATCGGCATCGTCTTCGGGCTCTATCCCGCCATGCACGCCGCCCAGGTCGATCCGATCATCGCCCTGCGTCACGAATGAGAATCGCTCGGGACATTCTGCTGGGGATCGAGAATCTGCTCCTGCACCGGATGCGCTCCCTGCTGACGATGCTCGGCGTGGTGTTCGGGGTCAGCAGCGTCGTCGCCATGCTGTCCGTCGGCGAGGGAGCCAGCACGGAGGCCCTGGATCAGATTCGCCGGCTCGGCAGTGATAACATCATCCTCTCGTCCACCAAATCGGCCCAGGAAGAGCAGGCCGTCGGCCGGTTCTCGTACATGAGCGTCTACGGGCTGACGTATGCGGATTTCGACCGGATTGTCGAGAGTTGCGGCAATATCCGCCAGACCGCGCCCGCGAAGCTGATTCGCAAGGACGCCCGTTTGCTCGAGCGGGCGATCGAGTTGCGCGTCGTGGGGACGACCCCCGAGTGGTTTGATCTTGTTCCCCGCCCGGTCCTCGCCGGACGCGTCATTCTGCCGGTCGACCAGGACCGGCAGGCCCCGGTCGCCGTCCTCACCGAATTCGGCGCCCGCAAGCTCCTGGCCAACGCCAATACGGTCGGCCAGCTCATCTTCCTCGGCGGGGGCAACTTCGAGGTCATTGGCATCGTCCAGAACGAAAGCGGTAACGCCGGCAACATCCAAGTGCCGGACCAGGATGTGGACGTTTATATTCCTCTCGACGTCGCCGTGGAATACTTCGGCGACATCTCCACGCGGCTTACCTCCGGCTCGCGCGTGCGGGAACGCGTGGAGCTGCACCAGATCATTGTGCAGGTCGAGGATGTCTCCCGCGTGGAGGCGACGGCGGCGGCGATCGAGAGCGTGTTGCGGAGATTTCACAACAAGGAAGACTACGCGATCAGTGTCCCGCTGGCGCTCTTGCAGCAGGCGGAGGCCACCAAGCGGACGTTCAACATCGTGCTGGGCTCCATCGCCGGCATCAGTCTGCTTGTCGGCGGCATCGGCATCATGAACATCATGCTCGCTTCGGTCACCGAGCGGACGCGGGAGATCGGCATTCGCCGGGCCATCGGGGCCAAACGCAAGCAGATCATCCATCAGTTCCTCATCGAGGCCGTCGTGCTGTCCACGATCGGCGGCCTCATCGGTCTGGCGTTGGGCGCCCTGATCCCCTATCTCATCACCTACTTCTCCGGCATGCCCACGGTCCTTACCGCCGACGGCGTGCTTCTTCCCCTGCTGATCAGTATGGCCGTGGGGATCATCTTCGGACTTTATCCCGCCCTGCACGCCGCCCGGGTCGACCCCATCATTGCGCTACGCCACCAATAGCAAAAGGAGCGCAGGCCCTGTGGGGTCCACCGGGCCGATGGAACCACTCTCGCACGCCCACCTGCTATTCAGTCCCCTTGCAGATCTCCCTCATACGCCAGCCGGCGGAATCGCTCCGGATTGAAATCTGGCGGGAAGTTGTAACCGGCGCCGGTAGATGGACACTATGTTAATGTTAACGTGGCACGTGCACCGGCGTGGCTTCTACGAGGATCGAAATCTGAAGGAGCTGACGATGAGAAGGATAGCGATAGGGAGTTTCGTCGTAGTGAGTCTGCTGGTCGCGGTCGGCGTGCTGGTGGCCCAGGACCGGGGGCGCGGTTTCGGCCCGGGCGGGCCCATGGGATCCTGGCTCGATGACCTCGACAAAGCCTACCAGGAAAAGAACATGGATAAAGTCGGCGAGTTGATCGCCAGAATGAAGGAGCAGCGGCAGCAGTTTCCGGGACGCGGCGGTCAACCCGGTCCCGGCGGTCTCCCCGGAGGAATGCGCGGCCCTCGCGGCGGTGGTATGGGCCCGCAGGGCGCGGGGGGAGTGTCGCTGAGCAAACCCCCGCTGGCGAAGAATGAGGCGGAGAAGAAGATCCTCGCCGTCCTGGAGGAGTTGGACCCGCGCGGGGGACGGGGCATGATGAATGTGCCGGTCGAAGATGGCCGGCTCCTGCGGCTCCTGGCCGAGACGATCGGCGCCAAGCAGATTGTCGAGATCGGCACTTCGAACGGCTATTCGGGTCTCTGGCAATGCCTGGCCCTGAAGTCAACCGGCGGCAAGCTCACCACCTTCGAGATCGATGCCGAGCGCGCCGCTCTGGCCCGGCAGAATTTCAAGAAGGCCGGCGTCGATGATATCGTGACGCTGGTCGAAGGGGATGCCCATGAGAAAGTGGCGCAGGTCCAGGGCCCGGTCGACCTGTGTTTCATCGACGCGGATAAAGAGGGGTACAGTGACTACCTGACCAAGTTGCTGCCGAAGATGCGCCCCGGCGGCCTGATCGTCGCCCACAACATCACTCCCGGCATGGCCGACCCGAAGTTTCTCGCGGCGATCACCACGAATCCGGACCTGGAGACGGTCTTCTACCAGCAGGGAGGCGGCGTCAGCGTGACGCTGAAGAAACGCGGTTGGTAGCCGATGCGTGCGTGGCCGTCGCCCGCGCCTGCATCTTGGGAATAGCTCCTATACGAAGGGGTGCCGGTGCAACCTTCCGCAGTGACGGGTAGGAGACCACTGGCACCCTTTATGTCGATCCGGTTGGATCGCTTGACTTGCGGCTTCTTACACGTGGGGTGTCGGTGGATCCTCCCGAGAGCGAGCAGCGCGGGGCATCCCTGGCACCCTTATTATTTTACCCGAGGGAACCTGCCGGCACAACAGGGTGGCGTCCCGTTCTGACGGCGGCCGCCAAATCGCTTGGTGCCTGGCCGCCGATTCAGTACAATTCCAGGCGGCAGATTCGAAAGGGTGATTCCATGGCAGCAAATGTGGCCATCATCGGGCTTGTGGTCGTCAGCATTCTGGCGCAAGCGGGTGCCCGTCCGCAGGCGGACCCGGACCCGAACCGGTTCGCGGCGGAGATCAAAGCGTTTGCGGAGTGGGACAGCCGCAACGCCGTTCCGGCCCATCCGGTGCTGTTCGTCGGCAGCTCCAGCATCCGCCTGTGGCGCACGCACGAGAGTTTCCCCGACCTGCCCGTGATCAACCGGGGCTTCGGCGGCTCCCAGGTCTCCGACGTCCTCCACTTTGCCGACCGCATCGTGTTCCCTTATAAGACGAGTATAATTGTCTTCTATGAGGGGGACAATGATCTGGCCGCCGGCAAGTCCGCCCAGCGGGTCGTCGATGACTGCCGCCGGTTTATCGGGCTTGTGCACGACCGCCAGCCGGCGACGCGCATCGTTTTGGTCGGCATCAAGCCCAGCCGCGCGCGTTGGTCGCTCTGGCCCGAAGCGCAAAAAGCCAACGCTTTGCTCGCCGATCTCTGCCGGGGCGATAATCGCCTCTTTTTCACCGATCTCGGCACGCCTCTTCTCGGTCCGGACGGAATGCCTGCGGCCGACCTCTTCCTGAAAGACCAACTCCATCTCAATGACCGGGGCTATGCCGTCTGGAGCAGGGCCCTGACCCCTGTTTTGCGGAAGATTTTCGTGTCTTTCGCCCCTCAGAAAGCCGAATGACACAGGCAGGGCCGGGGGTAGGGGGCTATGCCCTCTCTAGCGGTGCCTGGGGCGACCGTCACGCGCTGCCGGCCTCGACAATTGTGTCGCCGCCGGATTTTCGTTGCGTTGACGACGCCGATGTGGTAACATTATCGGGTCCTTGCCAGATGACGACTCTAGTGCAACTGGGGGTTTAGGACTCGCGCCTGGGCATGGACGGGGCCAGAGGTTGGCGGCGCTGGGCACGGAAGCGACGTTGGACGAAAGTACATCCAAAGTTGGCATGATTGGCCAAGAGTAATTGTCCCATGAGGAGGAACACTGATGAGAACTGGACTTTGCCGTAGATGGTCTCTGGCCGTTCTTCTGTGCGCGGCCCTCTCTCCGCTCGCGCTGAACGCCGCGACCTTGCGTGTAGGCGACGGCGCAACCGATCTCAAGACGATTCAGGCTGCGGTGGATGCGGCGGCGGTGGGCGACACCATCATCGTAAGCCCCGGCACGTACAGTGGATCGGGCAACTGGGATATCAATCTCCAGGGCAAGGTCCTCACCATCCAAGGTGCCAATCCGCTGGATCCCAATACGGTCGAGAGAACGGTCATCGATTGCGCCGGAACGCCCCAGCAGCCGCACCGCGCCTTCTACGTGGTGGACTGCAACAGCATCGTGATCTCCGGCCTGACGATCACCCATGGCCTGGCCTCCGCCGGCGGGGCGGTCTACTGCCACAGAAGCACATTGGACGTGATGTACTGCCGGATTCTCGATAACGCCACGCTGCCCGGCGGGGACGAGGACGCCAACGGCGGTCCCGGCGGCGGCTTGTACTGCGAGGACGCCGTCGTCCAGATCGTGGGCTGCCTGGTCCGCGGCAATACCGCCGGCGGCGGCGCTCCTTCCAAAGAAGGCAAGGGCGGCGCCGGCGGCAACGGCGGCGGGATTTCCAGCGTGAACTCCGATATCAGTGTGATTTCCTCCACGGTGTCCGGCAACACGGCCGGCGCCGGCGGCGACAGCAGCAAGGGAACGGCCGGCAACGGCGGTGACGGCGGCGGCATCTGCGGCGATACGGTCCGCATGGCCGATTCCACCGTCTCGCTCAACGCCGCCGGTGCCGGCGGACAAGGCGCCCTCTGCGGCCGGGGCGGTCGCGGCGGCGGTCTGTACGCCGATACCGCCACCCTGGACCGGTGCATCCTCGAGGCCAACCGCGCCGGGGATGAGGGACAACCGAGTGCGGACGCGACCGAGGTTCGTGGCTCCGGCGCTGGCGACGGCGGCGGCCTCTGCAGCAATCTGCTGGACATCAGCAGCGGTCTGATCACGGGCAACCGGGCCGGCCGCGGCTATGTCGCGGATCCCGCCGGCTGGGTGGACCACGGCAACGGCGGCGGCATCTGGTGTGCGTCCGGTGCCGTCCGCCAGTGCACCATCGTGGGCAACGCCGTATACCAGCCCGCGTCGCGCCCCGACGTCAACGATCCCTCGACCGGCGGCAAAGGCTCCGGCCTCTTCTGCACGGCCAACGTGGTGGTGGCGAACTCTATCCTGTATGCGAATGCGCCCGATCAGATTGCCGGTCAGGACTGCAACAACGTCGTCTACTGCGATATCCAACCGGCTCAGTGCCCCTCGGGCGGGAACAAGGCCGAGGACCCGATGTTCGTGAGGAACGGCGGCTGGGTCGACGCCCGCGATCCGAACGTGGCGGTCGGGCCGGATGATCCCAACGCGGTCTGGGTCCAGGGGGATTACCATCTGAAGGTCACCTCGCCGCTGATTGATGCCGGCGATCCGAACTATGTGCCCGAGGAGAGCGAGTTGGATCTGGACGGCCATCCCCGCCGCATGGACGCGGCGATCGACATGGGCGCCTACGAGTCCTCTGCCCTGGTGCCGGTGTACCGGTTCTGGTCTCCCGTCACGGGCAAGCACTTCTACACCATCAGCGAGGCGGAGAAGGACAAGCTCATCAACCAGTATGCGAGCGTCTGGACGTTTGAAGGGCCGGCCTACTATGCCTATCTCCGGGCCAGCGATCCGAATCTGCTGCCGGTCTACCGGTTCTGGTCCCAGAAGCTCAGCAGTCATTTCTACACGATGAACGAGGCGGAAAAAGACAAGCTGATCCGGCAATATCCGGATATCTGGGCGTTCGAAGGCGCGAAGTTCTACGCCTATCCGGAGGGCAAGCAGCCGGCGGGAACCAGGGCGGTCTATCGCTTCTGGTCCGAGACGCTCGGCGGCCATTTCTACACGATCCGAGAAGCCGAGAAGGACAAGCTGATCAACCAGTATGCCGACACCTGGGCGTTCGAAGGCGTCGCCTGGTATGCCTACGCGACCCTGGGACCGGAGCCGGTCGATCCGAACGCCGCCGTCTATGAGTTCCGGGGTGGCGTGCTGGAGACCGCGTGCAAGCTCACGCTCAAGGCCTTCATCGATGGCAAAGAGGCCAAGATCGATAAGCCCGAGGTCACCTACACCCCGGACAGCAGCCTGCTGACGATGACCGTGAATCTCCCGGGTCTGACGACCACGCTCAACGAGTTCCTCGTGGAGACCGCCTTCCTGCAGCAGGAGGTGAAGATCGGCGGTGATGGCGACGGTACCGCGGAGATCCCCATCGTGCTGTCCAGCAACGTCCTTTTCGCGGGCCGGATGGCCCGGGGGCCTTTTGGCATTGACCCCAACACCCTGACGTTTCCGACCACGGCCAGCGGCGCTCTGCCCGGCAACAATGAGTCCTTCACGATCGGCGGCTCGGTGACCGTGGACGGCAGCAAGTTGGATGTCGGCCTGGTGGCCCGGGCGACCCAGTTCGCGACCGGCGGCCCGGGAGTGTTTGACACCTCGCTTCTGCCGGACGTGCTGGCCGCTCATCTCGATGGGACCTTCCAATGGTCGTGCCGGGACCAGCAGAATCTCCTGCTGGAGACGACAGTCAAAGGCAGTGTCCTCCAGATTTACGTGAGCTCCGCCGAAATCCAGACGACGGGCGTCTGGCAGGGTAGAGAAAAGCGCTGAGGCGGTGCACTGCGGCCGCAGGATTCGAAAAGCCCTCCGACCTCGCGGGCGGTGGTACTGCCCGCGAGGTCGGGGAGGATTTGCCTCTGCCGATCGGCCGCGCCCGGGTCCTGCACCGCGGGCGAAATCTGTCGCCTCGTATCCGCATTTCGGGTATCCTTTCTGGAAATCGTTCTACGACCAGGGTTGGACATCAGGGAGTCGGGTGATGAGAGTCTACGTCGTGTCGTTTCTGACGACGCTTCTCCTGCCCGCGTGCTTGTTCGGCGCTCAGACGCCGGAGCTGCGTGGGATCTGGGTCCACGGCACGCAAATCAAAACCCCTGCCGCCGCGGACGCTCTGGTCGCCCGAATCGAGCGCGCGAATCTCAATGCGGTCTCTGTGCTCGTGTGGTACTGGGGCGGTCAGGCCTACTTCCAGAGCAGTCTGTGCCCAATGGCCGAGGGCGTCCCGGGTGGCTATGACCCGCTCGGCTACATGGTTCGGCAGTGTCACCGGCGCGGCATTCAGGTGCACGCCTGGTTCGTCAACGGGGCCTACGGCGCCCCCGAAATCCGGCACGTGCTCGATAAGCACCCGGACTGGGCCGTACAGGACGGCGCGGGCGGCCTCTGGTACGACTTCAGCAAGCCGGAGGTCCGCCGCTTCGAAAGCGACCTGATGATCGAGTGCCTTCGCAAGTACGACATCGACGGTCTCCAGTTCGACTATATCCGCTACGGCCCGCACCAGTGCTACTGCAACTACTGCCAGGCGACGTTCGCCCATCGCTACGGCTTCGCGCCGATCACGCGGGAACGTCTCACCACGTTTCCCACCGGTGCCACCATCACCGGCAATCCTCTGATCAAACCCACCACGGCGCTGGTCATCGCCGACTTCTACGACGGCACGCCCGCCATCGCCCTCAACAAGCTTGGCCGGGGGGCGGTGCTGCTGCTGAACTGGCACGCGGAGAACGAGATGCCGCCCGCGGTGGCCGCGACGGTCAAGCTCGTGCTGGGCATCAG
>JAMCWO010000002.1 GCA_023481165.1 Planctomycetota bacterium
AGCTTTGCGGATGAAGCCGGTGGTGGGGACATGAATGTGTACTTCGGCGCTCTCCGTCCGGGAATTGCCCTGACGGATAATATCCGCGTGGCCGGCGTTGGCGCCGTCGCCCATATAACCAATGGTTCCGATACGACACTGTGGGCCCTGGGTGTTTCGGGCGAGTACGTCTTCATGCCCGCCAACACGTTGAACCCCTACGTCGGCATCGAGTTGGCATGGGCTAGCTCGGATACGGACAGCGGCGTTGGCGATGTGGACGGGTGGCTGATCGCGCCGCGCGTGGGCGCCCTGTACACGTTGAACAGGGCCAATAATGTGTTCGCCGAGTTCCAGTATCAGTTCTGGGAGGGCGACATCGGCGACCTGCTGGACCATGGCATGATGGTGCTGGTCGGTATCGAGCACAAGTTCCGCGTGGGGCCGTGAGAGGCGAGGTCCCAGAACTAAACACTCTTGGATCGGCCGATCCCAGGTGAATTGCTGAAAGAGAAGCTGCGAGTCGAGTTCGACTCGCAGCTTTTTTTATTATGGGGGTGCCCCGGCTGGCCGAAAGAGACTTTGTGGCTTTCCCTCGTCTCCAGGGTCCAGAGCCACCCAGGTGATTCGGCCGGGTGCAGGACACGAACGAAGCGACCCAGGCCCAGGCACGGATGGGCGAAGCTCACACGTGTGATTGCAGGGGAAAGGAACGACGATGAACATCAGCAGGTTGGCGACGGCAACATGGATAGTGACCGGGGTCGTGGTGTCGGTCGCGCCGGCCGGCGCTCCGATGGGCTCCCCCACTGCGTATGTGGGGGCGGGAAACTGGGGTGTAGGGGCCGAATACGGTTACGGGCAGATGGACTTGGAGGCGTCCGGAACGGTCGCGGAAGTCACGGGGTCGCTCGACACCTCATGGGCTCAACATTTCAGGATGGACACTCTCAAGAGCAACATGGCCTTCGGGACGATCGCGTACGGTCTGATGGACACCTGGGACATCTTTGCCCGCCTTGGCGCCACGAATGCCAAAGACACCATCGTCCTCTCGCCCTCCAGCATTCGGGCCGAGGAGAGGCAGGGCGATTTTGATGGCAGCTTCGGACTCGCCTGGGGAGTGGGGACCCGCGCCACGCTCCACAGATCGGGTCCCTGGAGCATCGGGGGATTGGTGCAGTTCACGTGGTTTCGGCCGGGCGACAGTGACTTTTCCATTACGCCGGACCCCTGGATACCGGATGAGTCGTGGACCGGCGAAGCCAAGCTCCACTACTGGCAGGCCCAAGCCTCGTTGGCCGCGGCATTTCAGGTAGACACCTGGCGGCTCTGGGCCGGTCCCTTCGTCCAGTACACTCAGGGCGACATGGACTTCAGCGGCGCCACCTCGATAGCCGAACTCACCGGCACCCTAAACTGGTCCAGCACCATCGGCGATCCGTGGCGGGTCGGCGGGCACTTCGGCGCCAATTGGAAGGTCTCCGACCAATTCAACCTGTGGATGGAAGGGCAGATCGCCTCGGACTGCTGGCTGGTAGGCGTCGGCCTGGTCTTCGTCCCGGAGAAGTCGTTCGGTATCTAGTCGAGCGATCCTCACGCGATGAAGGGGGCACGCCAACGGGGGTCAATCGGAGAGATTGGCTTCTTCATCACGCCGTGCGGTTGGCCATGAAACGGGCCGTCTCGATCAGCGCCTCTTTCGCCGGGCTTGCCGGGATCTCCGCCAGCGCCTGGATGGCTTGCGCCACGTACTGGGCGGCCTGCTGCCGCGCGTAGCGCAGACTGCCGGCGCCGTCCAGCAGGACGGCCAACTCGCGTCCTGTCCCATCCGGCGCTTCCAGCAGCGCATGCACCTGGACCCGGCGCGCCGCGTCGAGCGTGCGCAGCAGGTGAATGACCGCCAGAGTCGGCTTATCCTTCGCGAGGTCGCGGTGCAGCGTCTTGCCCACGTGACTCTGGTCGCCGGCCATGTCGAGCAGATCATCCGTAATCTGAAAGGCAATCCCGGCCAACAGGCCGAACCGCGCCACGGCCTCGGTCCGGTCTTCGTCGGCGTGCGACAACATGGCGCCGAGCCGGCAACAGCCGCCGAAGAACGAAGCGCTCTTCTGGGTAATGATCTCCAGATACTGGGCCTCGGTGAGTTGCCAATTCCTCTGGTGCACGGTCTGCCGCAATTCCCCCTCGCAGACCCGCGCCGCCGTCTGCGCCAGGACTTTCGCCACGGGCGCGTCCAGTTCGGCGGCCATCCGGAAGACCTGGCTGAGCAGGAAATCCCCCAAAAGGACGGCCGATTCATTCCCCCAGAGGCAATTGGCCGTGGGGATGCCGCGCCGCTGGCAGCCCTCGTCGAGGACATCGTCGTGCAGGAGGGTCGCGTGGTGGAGCATCTCCACCATGGCCGAGACCTGGAGATGCGCCTCGGTCAATGTCCCGAAGCACTCGCCGGCGAGCAGAACCATGCCCGGCCGGAGCATCTTGCCGCTGCCCGCCTGCAGAGGGCCGAAGAACGACGCCAACTCCGCCCGGGTGCCGCCGATTTCCAGCGACTCGTAGATCCGACGACGAACCTGCCGCAGCGGCCGATCGATCCGCCGGAAGGAGGGAAGGCCCTTTCCGGGAATATTCTTGGGCATGTTCATGATGAGCGGCCGTTTCCCCTCTCGGGCAGACCAAGACCGGCAGGACCAGCGTCACGCTACGGCTGTTCCTGGCCCCGGGCGTACCGGTAGAACTTCTCCCGCAACAGCCGCGTGACCGACCCCACGGTGCCCGTGCCGATGGTCCTGCCGTCGATCTGGACGACGCCGATGACTTCCGCCGCCGTGCCGGTCAGGAAGAACTCGTCGCACACGTAGAGATCGCAGCGTGTGAGGTTCTTCTCCACAATCTCCAGACCCTCCTTGCGGGCCAGCCGAATGACCACGGCGCGCGTGACACCCTCCAGACTGCCGGCCTCCACCGGCGGCACGTAGATCACGTTGTTGCGAACGATAAAGACATTGTCCCCCGTCGCCTCGGCCACATAACCCTCGTGGTTGTACATGATCGCTTCGGGCACATTGCTGTCCAGGGCTTCGATCTTGGCCAGAATGTTGTTCAGATAGTTCAGGCTCTTCACCTGCGGGGGTATGGCCAACGGGTGGTTGCGCACCGTGGTGGCGCTGATGACTTTCATGCCTTTTTCATAGAGCTCTTCCGGATAGAGCTGGATCTTGTCGGCAATGATGAACAGATTGCTCCGCTTGCAGGTGAAAGGATTCAAGCCCAGGGTGCCGACGCCCCGGGTCACGACGAGCCGGATATAGCCGTCCTGAACCGCGTTGGCTTTGACGGTGGCCTCCATCGCATCGACCAGCTCCGCGCGCGGCAGGGGCATGGGCAGGCGGATGGCCCGGGCGGACTCGAACAGCCGCCGAACGTGCGCCTCCGATTCAAAGATGCGGCCCCCGTAGACGCGGATTCCTTCGAAGACCCCGTCGCCATAGAGCAGACCGTGATCGAAGACGGAGATCCGGGCGTCTGCCTCGTCCACCAAACCTTTGTCCAGCCAGATCTTCAATGCCATAAGCTACCCTCAAGATTCCTGCCCACTCACCCTTTGACCCTGCCGTCCACCAGGGTGACGATGCGCTGGGCCCTGCGGGCGACCCGTTCATCGTGCGTCACCAGAACAATCGTCTGTCCGGCCTGGTTCAACTGGTCGAAAACATTTAGGATACCACTTCCGGTGGTGGAGTCAAGGTTTCCGGTCGGCTCATCGGCCAGAAGCAGTTCCGGCTGGTTCATCAGGGCCCGGCCGATGGCCACCCTCTGCCGTTCGCCGCCCGACAACTGGTACGGCTTATGCCGGGCACGTTCCCGCAGCCCCAACTGCTCCAGCAACTCCTCGCCGCGCTGGCGGGCCCGGCGCCGCATCATCAGCCAGCCCGTGATGCTGCGGGAGATCATGGCCGGCAGAACTACGTTCTCCCGCACACTTAATTCGTCCAACAGGTGGTAGAACTGAAATACGAAGCCGACGGTCTCGTTGCGGTAGCGGTTCAGCTCGCGCGCGCTCATGCGATTCACGTCGCGGCCCTGGAACTGGACGAGACCTTTGTCGGGCCGGTCCAAGCCGCCGAGGATGTGCAGAAGCGTGCTCTTGCCGCTGCCGGAGGCCCCGACGATGGCGACGAATTCCCCCTCCCGCACAAGCAGGTCCACGCCCTTGAGAACGACGACGCGCGTCGCCCCCATCCGATAGGACTTGTGGACGTTCTGGGCTTTCAAGATCACGGGCGATTCACTCATACTGCGTCCGATGCCGCTTTATGGCCTTTGCTTTGGGAGCCGCTTGGGAAAATTCCGCGTGCGCCAGTCCAGTTCATACCGGAATTCGCGGGCCGCGTCAATGCCGGGATCGCGATTCCCGGCTGCCGGAGCCCGCAGGACCGGTCCCCCCGTACCCGCAGGCTCCCCAGCGATAAATCGCTGGGCTATTATCTTTCGCCCTCCGGGCTTGGTCGGCCCTGCGGGGTTCGCACGAACGGTGGGGCACCCATCACGACTCCCCATCGCGAGAGGCACTACATCCGGCCGGCGTGGAGGGTTTCCACGGGGCGCAGCCGCACGGCGAGGTAGCTCGGCACCAGCGCCCCGATCAGACACGCGAGAATCGCACACGACATGATCACGGCCAGGGCCGAGGGGTCCACCTGATTGGGGATGGCCCCGATCACGTAGACCGTGCGGTCCCATAACTGGATACCGAAATGCTTGTAGCAGAATTGCTCGATCTGATTGATCCGGGTCAGAAACAGCCATCCGAAGAAGATCCCGACGCAAGAGCCGACCAGCCCCACGCCGAAGGCAAAGCCCTGGAAAAGAGACAGGACGCCCGTATTCGACGCGCCCACGCTCTTGAGCACGCCGATATCCTTCTTCTTGCTGTTGACGACCATGTAGAAGACGACGAAGACAATAAAGACCGTCGTGATTCCGACCAGAGTGAACATCATGCTCAGCATGAGCTGCTCATGCTCCATCGGCGCGACGACGGCCCGGCGATACTCCTTCCAGCTCTGGACGTTCACCCCTTCCAGCAGGAAGCTGTTGGGCGCGCCGGCCTTGTCGGCCTGGAATTGGCGCCACAGTTCCGCTATCTGGCGGCAGCCTTCCTGGAGCCCCACATTGGGCCGAAACTTGAGGTACAGAGCGTTGATTCTCTTCTCCTGGCCGCTCATGCACAGCAGTTGGGCTTGATCCAACGGAAGGAATACGTACCCGAAATCGACGGCGGCAATTCCCGTGTGGATATCGTCGCTGTAGTAGAATCGCTTCGTCACCGTGGGATTGGTACCCGCACCCACCAGAGCGCCCATGGCGTTCAGCGGGAAACACATCAGCGTCACGGAAGCCCGGAACGGCGCATCATAGTGCACATACTGGCCGCGGGGGTCCGGCCGCGAGACCCTGTTGATCCCCAGGATGCAGCCGGGGAGGTTCGCATCGTACGTCGGCACGAAGGCCTTCTGGGGCTGATGGCCATTGAAGTCCAGCGTTTGTGCAAAATTCGTCACTTGGCTGTGCCGGACCGGGTCCACCCCGACGATCTCCACGTTGTCGTAGTTATCGGTGATTTCGGTGCCGTACAGCGCATAGCTCTTGACGACCGGCGAGACGCCCTGAACCAGGCCGCTGTGCTCGACGAGCGTCATGAACTCCTCGTAATAGGGAAAGCCTACGAGCGATTCCGTGCCGACAACGCAGTCCCCGACAAAGGCGTGGTTCTTCTCCTTGAACCCCCCGACCAGACCGATCATCACCGTCATCACGACTACCACGGTGAACACGCACAGGGCCACCGCTGCAATCGCGAAATGCGTGATGCGCCGTTTCAGGAGGTACCGGGTTATCAGGATCAATCGGTACACTATTCGTGCCTCAGGACTTCCACAGGTCGGGTGCGAGCGGCCGCAACGGCGGGCAGCAGCGCCCCTACCGTGGCCGCCGCCATCGCCAGAGCCGCAAAGAGCAAGGCCGAGTTCCAATCCACCTGGTTCGGGATATGACTGAACATGTAGACGCTGCTCCGCCAGAGCTTGAGCCCGAAGAGAATGCTGATCCACCCTTCGATCTCGTTGATGTTGCGCGTGATCGCGTACCCGAGGGCGGCGCCGAGGCCGGAGCCCGCCACGCCGATCGAGACGCCAAAGCCCACGAAAAGCCCGATCACGGAGGAATTCGCCGCCCCGCAACTCTTGACGATGGCGATGTCCTTCTGCTTGAGCTTGACCATCATGTGAAAGATGCAGAAGACCAGCACGACGACGCTGAAACTGATAACGCCGAAGGTCACCTCGAGAACATGCTTCTGCTTCTCGAATTCGGCTATGTACAACCTCTGCATCTGGCGCGAGGTCCTGATAGTCGTCAGGCCGACCGCCATGGGGCCCCAGTTCAGCTCATTCGTCGCGAACGTCCGCCAGAGGGCGCGGATCTGCTCTACGGCCCGATCCGGGTCAGTGCCGGGCTTGAGCTTGATGTTGATGCTCGTCGCCACCGGACTTGTTTCCCGCGGATACAACTCCTTCTGAAGCACGTCGAGCGGAACATAGACCAGACTGCTGTCGAGCAGATAGGTGCCCGCGAACACGATGTCCACGATGCGAAAGGGGATCGTGCTCCGATGGGGAATGCGCTCGCCCTTGGCGTCCAATTCCATCGTCCCGGCCATCAGGACCACGCGTTTGTTGAGCATCTCCTTGCAGACCGCCTCTTTATCGTACTGATCGGTCTGCTCGTCCGGCTTGGTCAGGACGGCAATGCCGACGAAGCCCCCGGTCTCCTGCGGCGCATCGGGAACAGCGAAAGAGGGCTCCCCGGCCGCTTTCCCCTGGCAGATCAAGGCATCCTTCAAGCCTATGACGCGTGCGCTGGACTGGGGCTCGATCCCCCAGATGGCCACAGGCCGGACGTTGCCTCCCTCGATCCGCAGAAGCCCCTCGGCCGTCAGAGAGGCGGTGGCCGCTTCCACCAGATTGCTCTGCTCCAACCGCTGGATGAATTGAGGATACTTCTCGAAGCGAACCCCGTCCGGGGCCCGCATGACGATATCCCCGATCGCCTCGACCGCGCTGTGCTCGAACGCTGCAATGAAACCGGTAAAAAGGCTGGCCACGGCAATCAGTAGGGCCACCGACACCGCCACGGCCACCACGCTCAGAAGCATGATCCGCCGGCGGCGAACGTATTTGAGCCAAAGGAACAACTTGAGCATCCAGCGCTCCGCCAGAAAGAAGCTACGAGATACGAATTCGGAAGAACTCCCGCGCGGCGCGGACTCTGTCATCCTGAGGCGAAGCCGAAGGATCTGGCCGCCGAATGGGAGGTCTTTCTCGCTCGCAGCCCAGATCCTTCACTGCGCTACGCTCCGTTCAGGATGACAAGCGAGGCACGGGAATCTGTCATAATCCGTATCAGCCAACTGCGCTCCACAGCGCAGTAATACTGCCCGCCGGGCTATTTGTTCTCGGGGCCGACGGGTTTCAGGAGCGGGAACAGGATGACGTCTCGAATCGTCGTGGCGCCGGTCAGGACCATGACGAGCCGGTCGAGGCGATCGGGGATATC
>JAMCWO010000028.1:0-19659 GCA_023481165.1 Planctomycetota bacterium
TCTCCATTTCTATTCTCAACATCCCATGGAGAAGCTACGTCAACTCCAGCCCCAAGGTGGGTGTTCTTCGTCAAATCCTGCACCACCCCGGCAGGTCACGAAACTCGCTGACTGGAAACGGCACTAGCGTACCCGAAAGGGCAACGCCTTTCACCCCCTTGGGTCGCGTCCGCCAAGACCAGCGTGGCGAAAGGTTCCTACGAATCCGGCCCAGGCAGGGGCCAAGCGAGCCGGATGCCAAGCCGTGAGTCAGAACCACCGGATGAGCCGGACGTCGCGACGGCTTGGCGGCCGGCTTGCGGGCCCCGGATGCGGAGGGCTCTGCCTTCTGGAGTTGGCCGAGTCATCGCCCCCCTCGAAGGCTTTGGGGGCGATGACGGAGCCTCGAAGGATGCGGTGGACCGTGAGCGAAGGGACGCACGGCAGAGCGCCAGCCTCCTTACCTCTTTGGTTGCGGCCGAAGGCCGCGCTGGGGCATTCGTGGTTCAGCGGCGTTCCATCTGCCAGTTGGTTCTCCTTGGCGATCTCTGCGTCCCTTCGGCTTCGCTCAGAGCCTGCCCTGAGCACGGCCGAAGGGGCGGGCTTTGGCGAGAGGATGGGGTTTGGTCGCGACCGCGTTTGTGCAACAGTTGAGAAGGTAAAACACCCCGCGTGCGAAAAATTCGTTATTCCTTTCGGTGCAAGGAGTTGCGCCATCTTCGGGCGTCGTCTGCGCACAGAATTCCGGCACGATTCGTGCAACACGTCCCCTAGGTAGAGGGAGGCCGCGTCCGAGGCGGGCGCGGCATTGATGATTTATGATCGATGATTGATGATTTGGGTAGGACGCCTGCGGCGGTAGGTTCTCATCAGCGTATATCAGCGTTCATCCGCAGTTGAAAGGCTCTCTTCAGTTCCGGGTCCCCAGTTCCCGGTGGCCCCGGTCGCAGCGAGGTGTGACAACGTTGCAGATTGGGACCAAGGCTGCGGCGGGACGCCCCCTGCGCTCCGTCGCCCTAGCGGGCAAATCGTGCGAAGCAAAGCCAAACCTGGGCGAGTTGGGGTATCTGGGTGACAGGACGGGGGGACGAGCGCACGGCAAATGCGCCAAACAAACCCACTTGCCCCCCGGAAGAGTCGGGCGGGACGCCCAACCCATTCGCTGGCGCTCAGGGCAAGCTCTACAAAGAGTCGAGGGGCGAATTGTGCGAAACAAACCCAATTCGCGGCGGGCGGAAATGCCCCCCACCATTCCACTATTCCAGCGCTCCAACCCGATGCCGTTGTACGAACAAAGCCAATTCCCGCCACGGCGTCAGGACAGGCAAAGCCTTGGCGGGCAAGGAGTTATGGTGAATCGCACATTCGACAGGCCGCGGCAAAACAAAGCCAATCTCCGGCGCCGAGCGACTGGGGCTGGTTGTCCAAACAAACCCAATTCCGGGTTCTGCCCGAACCCGGGCCCGATTATACAAAACAAACCCAATTTCGGAGGTTCGGCAGGGAACGGGAGCTTGGCGTGCAAAAACAAACTCAATTCTTCGATTCCGGATCATGGCATTGCGAGCGAAGCGCGGCAATCTGGACTGCGGATTCAGAAAGGCCTGCGGCCCGCCGCCAGAGCTTGCGCGGGGCGTCTGTACAAACAACAAACAAACCCAATTGCCCGGGCCTGGTTCAATTCCGTTCACTTTGTGGTCACAGCCACGGATGGGATGGGTGGCACCGACAAAGGGTTTCCCAAGGTGGCTTCTTCCGTGGCATCGGCGTCCCGCCGATGCTGCATGGGCGAGACGCCCATGCCACGCGGGCCCGTTCCAGCTGCTTAGGCTGTTTGTTGCCCAGAATTGAACCAGGCCATTGCCCGGAGCCACGGGAAGAGACAAGTGCTTGGTGGGGCAAGAGTTATGGTGAATCAGACATGGGCGGGCCTTCGGCGAAACAAACCCAATTCCTCGATTGCGGATTGCCGGAACGACACCGGGCAACTGGCGTCCGCCTTCGGCGGAGTTGTCGGATTGGGGATGAACCTGCGGCGGGAAGCTCACCCTGCGGCCTGCCACCTCCGGCCTGCGCTGGGCGGTTGCACAGACAAACCCAATTCCTGCCCTGATGCCGATCTGGAGATCGGTGTTCCCGGGAGGGCGAATCGTGCGAAACGAACCCAATTCTCGCCCCCACCGGGAGAAGTCGGGCGGGGACGCCCAACTTACCAAGAGCCGATTATGCAAAACAAAGCCAATTCGCCCGACGGGATACGGCTTGCGGGTCGAGGGACGCGGGTGCGATTGTGCGACATCGCCTTGATGCCCCGCTTCGGGCAACAAAGCCAATTCCAGGAATCGGGCCGAAGCGATGGAGGTGGAATCCGCCACCCTATGCCGGCCACACCCAACCCTCCCTCGAATATTGACATAGAGTGGTTTTTCCTGTAGTCTTAAGGAGAGTAGGAAGGCCCGCAAGCCTCACCTGTTGATGCCAGGGCATTCGCCATTGGCTACCTTGTTCTTGGAGGAAGGAGATTATGAAGGATCGGATCGTATTGTGTCTGTGTCTCTGTCTGGGCCTCGGCGGTGTACTCGGCGCTGACACGCGGTGGACCGGAGCGGTGAGCGACCTGTGGAGCGATCCGGCCAATTGGAGCAACGGCGTGCCCAACGCCGATCAGAAGGCCATCTTCTCGTCCACCACGGTCCCTGTGTGCGTCATGGATATGGTCGGGGCCCAGGCCAAACAGCTCGCCGTGGGCGACAACAGCGGCGGGAGCCTGAGACTCGTGGCCGGCGATCTGACGGTCGTGGATTGGTCCATCATCGGCTATGCCCAAGCCAATGCCGGCGATCAGGCGGGTCATCTGATTGTCGAAGGGGGCACGTTGAATTGCCAGGCGCGGCTGTATATCGGCTTTCAGGGCGAAGGCGATCTGACGGTCGACAAGGATGGGGTCGTCAACGTCTACAACCAGGCCTCCGGCATCGGCCAGGAAAAGACCGGCAACGGCAGCCTGTACGTCAAGGGCGGCACGATCAACTATTGGGCTGGCGGGGCGAGCCTGGGCCTGTACACCGGCAAAGCCCACATCGATCTCAGCGGCGGCACCCTGACGCTCACGAACAGCTCGCAGAATCGCGACACGATGGACAAGGCGATCACCGATCGCATCATTACGGCATATGATGGAGCGGGCAGAGTCATTGTGGACACGACGAGCACCGTGGGCCGGATCGTGATTACGGGCCTTCATCCCTTCGAGCCTGTGCCCGTGGACGGTGGTCGCGTATCCGCCGGCTCGGCGGAGTTGAAGTGGACCCCGCCCGATCCGTGCCAGCCCGGCAAGCCAGTCGCCTTCGATGTCTATTTCGGCACCAGTCCGGACTTCCCGGTCGGCGGCTCCGTCCAGACACCCCAGATCGCCAAGCAAAAGAGCATCTCGTCGATTGTGGTGCAGACCAAACCCAAAACGCGGTACTATTGGGCCGTGGACACCTACTTCGGGAATGCCAAGGACCCGGTATTTGGACCGATTTTCTCGTTCGTGGCCGATAATCTCGTGCCTACGGTGAAAGCGGGCGATGATGTAGTCACCTGGCTCAAAAATGGCAGTGCCGAGGTCGCGTTGAAGGCCACCATAACGGATGACGGTTTCTTGTCGCCTTACACGGCGAAGTGGACCGTCGCGGGCGAGCCGAGTCCGGGGATGGCCGCCATAGCAGATCCTAAGGCCGAGAATACGACGGTAACGCTCCAGGCCACGGGACAGTACGACCTGAAACTGGAGGCGAATGACGGCGAGTACACGGGTTCCGATACAGTCACGATCAACGTGTTTGCCAATGGCTGCGAGGCCGCCAAGTCCTTGCCCGGTTATCAGCCGCTACCGGGCGACCTCAATGGCGATTGCGTGGTCAACGATGCGGACTTGGCCATCTTGCAGGCCAATTGGCTCAAGTGCAACGCCTTGGATTGCAACGACGTGAAATAGCGCACGGATACCCTAAACCCATGCTTGACATGCGCCGAAGATTGGGATAGAAAAGCCGCAGAAACGTCGGTTTTCTTGGGGCAATAGTATGCGAACCAGGGTAGGTAGACAGCTCGGGGCCGTGCGCGGGATACTATCGGCGCTGCGCGGTGGGATCATTATTGGCGAGGAAAACAAGCTGCCCTGAGAAAGCTTAGATTCAGGCGAAAGAAAGCCTTCCGGAGCAGCGAGTTCTGGAAGGCTTTTTTGTTAGGGAGTGAAGGATGCAGACAACGGCGGTCATACGACTGGCGACTCGGCGGGATCTTCCGGCCATCGTCGGGCTTTGGGAAGAGTTGATGGATTTTCACCGCGCGCGAGATCCGTTCTTCACGCGGTCGCACAATGGCAGCGATATCTTCGCGCGGTTCGTCGCGGAGAACATCCGCAACGACGCGGCCTGCGTGCTGGTCGCCACCGTGGACGGCAAGATCGTCGGCTATTGCCAGGGCATGCTGGATCGTCACCCGCCTGCCCTGGCGGAGTCGGACTTCGGCCAGATTCTCGATTTCGGCGTGACGGCCGACTACCGCCGGGCCGGCATCGGCCAGCAGATGTTTGAGACGCTCTGCGAGTGGTTCCGCCGCGAAGGGATTCGCCGGATCGAGGTGCGGCACTCGACGTACAATGAGATCGGAGCGCGTTTCTGGCCGAAAGTGGGCTTCAAACCGTATCTCCAAACCTTGTTTATGGAGTTGCCGTAATGGCGGATGAGCAGAAACACAATTATCGCGACACACTGAACCTGCCCGAAACCAGTTTCTCCATGAAGGCGAATCTGGTGCAGCGCGAGCCGCAGATGCGCAAGCACTGGGCCGAGGAGAGGATCTATGAGAAGATCCGGGAAGCTCGCCAAGGCGCCCCGCTCTACATTCTGCACGATGGTCCGCCCTACGCCAACGGCGACATTCACATGGGCCACGTGATCAACAAGGTTCTCAAGGACTTCGTGGTCAAGTACAAGACGATGACCGGTTTCGATGCGCCGTACATCCCCGGCTGGGACTGCCACGGTCTGCCCATCGAGTCGAAAGTGGTGACCGATCTGGGCGACAAGGCCAAGGACATGCCCAAAGAGCAGATCCGGCGGGACTGCATGAAGTATGCCAGCAGGTACGTCAGAATCCAGAGCCGTCAGTTCCAGGACTTGGGCGTCTTCGGGAACTTTGACGATCCGTACCTGACTTTCAAGCCTGCCTATGAGGCCGGGATCCTGGAAGTCTTCGCCGAGTTGGTGGGCCAGGGTCTGGTCCACAAACAACTGAAACCGATTCACTGGTGCGTCGGTTGTGAAACAGCTTTGGCCGAAGCCGAATTGGAGTACAAGGACATCGCCTCGCCGAGCATCCACGTCAACTTTCCGGCCACGAACGAGAGCATTCGGCGCCTGGTCGAGATGGGCCTGGCGACGGACGAGCAGGCGCGGAACGCCACTGTCGCGTTCATGATCTGGACGACTACGCCTTGGACGTTGGCCGCGAATCTGGCCATCGCCGTGCACCCACACCTGGACTACACGTCGATCAGCTACGAGCGAAACGGCCGCCACTATGTCTCTGTGGTTGCCGTGGAGCGCATCAAGGCGGTGGCGCATGCCGGCGGGCTCAAGGAAGGAGAATACCAAGTCGCCCCCAAGACGGTGCGCGGCAATGAGTTGGACGGTCTGCATTACCGGCATCCGTTCGTCGAGAAGAATCCGACCGACAAGGACGCCTACATGGTGATCCCGGCGGACTATGTGACCATTGAGGATGGCACGGGTCTGGTACACACGGCGCCCGGACACGGACTCGAAGACTATATGTCCGGCCAGATGTACAACCTCGCGGTGTATTCGCCGGTGCGGGACGACGGCACGTATGATGATACCGTGCCCCAGTGGCTCCGCGGTCGCTGCGTCATGGATGTGGAGAAGGATGTCAATGGCTGGCTCCAGGAGCATGGCTGGCTGTTTGCCCAGGGCGAAATCACGCACAGCTATCCCCACTGCTGGCGCAGCCGGGACCCGGTGATCTTCCGGGCCACCGAGCAATGGTTCGTCGGTGTGGACAAGGAGTTGCCCCGTACCGGCAAGACTTTGCGGCAAATGGCAGTGGAAAGCGTGGACCGCGTCCAATGGATTCCCTCGTGGGGCCAGAAACGGATCGCGGGCATGCTCGAATCCCGGCCGGACTGGTGCATCAGCCGCCAGCGAAGCTGGGGCCTGCCAATCCCGGTCTTCACTATGCCGGACGGCCAGGCGCTGCTGA
This sequence comes from Planctomycetota bacterium, assembly GCA_023481165.1. Classification (GTDB taxonomy): domain Bacteria; phylum Planctomycetota; class Phycisphaerae; order Sedimentisphaerales; family Anaerobacaceae; genus PLanc-01. The sequence goes on from JAMCWO010000028.1 coordinate 6,250, forward strand.
CGAAGGAATCCGTGCTGGCCGTGTCGAAGCATGTCGCCCAGCACGGTTCCGATAGCTGGTTCACGCACTCGCCCCGGCAGATCCTTGGTGATTACTTTCCGTTGCCGAAAGGCGTCAACTTCGAGGATCTGAAGAAAGAAGAGAACATCTTCGATGTGTGGTTCGAGTCCGGCTGTAGCTGGTACAGCGTCTGCGCCAAGCGCGAGCACTGGCCCGTGCCGGTCGATCTCTACTTGGAGGGCTCGGACCAGCATCGCGGGTGGTTCCAGCTTTCGCTGCTGCCGGCGCTGGGTGCCATCGGCTCGGCCCCGTTCCAGAGCGTTCTGACCCACGGCTTCACCGTAGACGAAAAGGGTATGAAGCAGTCCAAGTCGTTGGGGAACTACGTTAATGCTCAGGACGAAGTCGCCAAGTACGGGGCAGACATCCTGCGGCTGTGGGTCGCCAGCGTCAACTACCAGGAGGATGTCCGCTGCACGGATGAGCTGATCGGCCGCTCGCAGGACGCCTACCGCAAGATCCGCAACACCTTGCGCTATCTGCTGAGCAACATCAATGACTTCGACCCGAAGAAGGACGCCGTGCCCTACGAGCGGATGCACGAGATCGACCAGTGGGCCATGCAGGAGCTCCAGAAGTTGATCGCCGAGGTGACCGAAGCTTATGAGGGCTTTGTCTTCCACCGGGTCTTCTCCCTGCTGTACAACTTCTGCTCGGTCCAGATGAGCAGCATCTATATGGACGTGCTAAAGGACCGCCTGTACTGCGATGCGGCCGACAGTCCTTCCCGCCGGAGCGGTCAGACGGCGATGTACCATGTTCTCAGTACCCTAGTGCGGCTGTTCGCGCCGCTTCTCGTGCACACGATGGAAGAGGCCTGGGGTGCGATGCCCTATAAGCCGGAAGACTGCACGAGCGTCCACCTGGCTCATTTGCCGAAAGTCGATCCGGCCATCGACTATGCCGATCAGACACCCAAGTGGGCCCATTTGATGAGCCTTCGCGATGAAGCCCTGCGCGTGCTCGAAGGCCTGCGCCGGGACAAGGTTATTGCCAGCAACCAAGAGGCTTCTCTCACAATGCACGGCACGCCCGAGGACACCGCTGCATTGAAGGAGTTCGGTCTGGAGCGCTTCGCCGCCTTGTGCATCGTCAGTGAGGTCAAGCTGAAGGAAGGCGCCGACCAGACGACCGTAACGGCCCGGAAGAGCCCCTACTCCAAGTGCCAGCGCTGCTGGAATTACTGGCCCAGCGTCGGGACGGACGCGGAGTACCCCGACATCTGCGCGCGATGCGCTTCCGTCGTTAGAAGGCGGTAACTTGCAGGTCGAAGCTCAGCCGCCTCCCGCCTGCAATTGCTCGACTGCCTTGGCGTAGACCTCGTCGAGGGTGATGTGCCGGATGCTGTGCTGAGGATCGCGGCTGCGATTGGCAATACCTCTCTTGTCCATATCCCGTGCCACAACACATTGCGGCCGGCCGTAGGGGCCGACGCGCAGCGGATTGGACCAACTGAACATCATCACCAGCGGCCGTCCCAACGCGGCAGCGATGTGGCCGGGGCCGGTGTCATTGCTCACGACCAGCTTCGCACCGCGCAGCACTTCGACCAGTTCGGGGAGGGCTGTCTGGCTCGCCAGGTTGGCCGGCGGATGCTTGGCCAAGCTCCGAATCCTCTCGATCATATCCTTTTCGGCTTTGCCGCCGGTGGCGACGACCGCTAAACCGTGCTCGGAGGTGAGCCGGTCGACCAGAGCCGCAAACCGCTCCACGGGCCAACATTTGCTCGTTTGGGCGGAGCCTGGAATGATGATGGCATACCGGTCAAGGTCGATCTTATGACGCGACAACAGATCGCGCGCCGCGGCCCCCGCAGCCGGTCTTCCCGGCACTACGAACTGCGCCCGGAGGTCCGAGCCCCCCATCGCCTCGACCAGCTTGAGGTAGTAATCGACCACATGGATCCATTCGCGCCGGGGGGGAACCGAGGTCGTGTAGAACAGGTGCGCCATCTCGCGCCACCGCGGACCGAAACGCTGCCGGCAGCCGGAAAGCCAGGAGAGGAGACCGGTGCGAAACAACCCCTGCAGGTCCAGCACGGCATCAAAACGCCGGTGCCGCAACTCGGAAATGAGAGAGAGCAAACCGCGGCCGGCCGCCGCGTTGTGCCACGCGTGGGCCAGAAACTTACGGTCGAAGAGAATGATCTCGTCTAGGTGCGGATGTCCTTCGATCAGCGGCGCGAACTCGGGACGAATCAGCCAATGAATCCGCGCCTGCGGGAAGCTCCGGCGTAGCGCCGACAGCGACGGCAAAGCCATCACGACGTCGCCCAACGAGCTGGGCTTGATCAGCAGAATGTTCTCATAGACTCCAACCATAGTGGTATCATATTCGGATCGTCCGTCCGCACAAGAAGGAGTTGTCGGTAATGGCGAAGAAAGACAAATACGTGTACGAATACCCGCGGCCGATGGTGACCGTGGATGCAGCGGTGTTTGCCAGGGTCGGGGACAAAGCCAAGCTCCTACTGATCCAACGCAAGCATGAACCATACCAAGGCTCTTGGGCTCTCCCGGGCGGCTTCGTGGAGATCGACGAGGACCTGCCAGAAGCGGCCGCCCGCGAACTGGCCGAAGAGACCGGCCTCAAAAACATCCCTCTGGAACAACTCCACACCTTCGGTAAACCCGGCCGGGACCCACGCGGACGGACCATCACGGTTGCCTATTTCGGCATCGCCCCGCAGGGTCAGCCGCAGGTGAAAGCCGCCGATGATGCAGCCGACGTGCAGTGGTTTGATATCGACCACCTGCCCCGAATGGCCTTCGATCACGACCAGATCGCGCGCTATGCCATCGAGCGTCTGGCACGTAAATCACAGGTCAGAAACGCTAAGCCACCTGTTGATTGAAGGCTTTCAACTGGGTCTCGATGGCGTGGAGGACCCACTCGATGTAGTGCAACGAATGGACCGGCCGATGATGCCCTTCCCTCATGAGGCCTTGGCGGACCGTGTCCACCAACCGCTGGATCGTCCGCGACCCAATCGGGGTCGGATGATTCGCCCACTTCTTCAACTCCTGGTAGTGCTGATACAGGCGCGGGTTCTGCTGCATCTGTTCCGCGAAGAGATAGTCCCCGGGATTGTACGCCAGTTGCAGCCCCTTGAGGCACAGGATGAGCGGCTCATACGGCGCTTGCCGGTCTAGGCGAATGAACTTGTACTGCTGCACATGGGTCGTCGCCTGCGCCGGCGGGCGATCGGCGATCTCATCGTCGCCGAGGTACCAATTGCGCCGGCTGGTTCGGGCGAAAACGAACTCTTCGCCGGAGGTCTTCTGCATGATTTCCCCGCGTCCCATCCGCGAGAGCCACAGTCCCTCCGGCCCGGGCTCCAGTCCCCCGCCCATGGCCAGCAGGCACTGGACGAAGCCCATGGGCAGAATCCTTTGCCTGCCAATCTGGCTCTTGCGCAACTGGAAGGACAGATGCAGACTGTGCGGGCGAACCTGGTAGAAGCTGACGATCTCGTGGATCAACTGGCTCAGGAGCCACGGGTCGCTGGTGGCCGGCCGGGACAGCTCGCCGGCAATGCTCAGCCGGCCCGGCGCGGTCTCGAAGAAGCCCTGGCGGCGCGGCCGGTCTGTATAGCCGCTGTGGTCGTCGATATAGCCGCCGAGCTTCCAGCACAGGACATCCAGGTGGAAATCGTAGAAGTACTTGAACCCGTCGTACACCGGGTCCACGGCTTTCGTGGCGCTGCGCAGCGGCTCGACGGCGGCGGCGCCGACGTTGCTCAACTCCAGCTCACATCCGAGTGGAACCAGTCCGGGCTGCAGATTGGCGCGAATCCGGCTCAGATGGTCCTCGGCCACCCGCAAGTCGAAGATGCTCCGCACCGCCCGCACGGCATATTTGATATAATCGATCAGATCGGCGCCGCCTCGGGCCACCTTCTCGATGGAGATCGTGTTCAAACCGTTTTCCACAATCGGCTCGACGACGCTGCGGTTGGCGTTGAGCATGCGCAGGGAGGCCAGCAGGCTCACGGACCGGGCGAAATACCTCAGACTGGGCCGCATGTGCTCCAGCTCGAAGCGGTAGCGCACCTGCAACTGTTCGTCGAATTGATTCAAGAGCACCTGACGCAGGACCAGCGCCAGGTAGTTCCGGACATAGGGCTGGGCTTGTGAGTCGCGGCATACTTCCTGGATGCTCGGCCGGGGCCGATTCAACTCGTGCTCCAGGTAGTAGTCGCTGACCGCCTCACGGTGATAGTGACTCATCACGAGGTCGCGCTCCGTGGTCGCGAGCAACTCGCGGTCGGCCTCGCGCTCCACTTCGGCGTCCTCCGTGTCGTCGCCGGGACGCGTGCGTTTCTTGAGGAACTGGCGGATGCGCTTCCGCAGCCAGAGCTCGTGGATGAGATTGACGTGGAAGCGGTCGCCGAAGTGCTTGCGCATGGATTCGGTGGTCACGAGATACGCCTGCGCCTCGACGACACCATGGCCGGTGTGCACCTGCACCGTCTCTCTCTGGTAACGTTTACCCTCGTAGCGGTCGATCTCGACCATCGCGGCCGACGGCACGCCATGGATCACGAGGCCCTCGATCCGCGCGGGGGACGCCGGCACTGCGTAGTAATAAACGTTATCGGGGCTGACCCGGCGATAATGGGGCAGGAACGCCAGCTCGGCGAACAGCGTTTTGTCGTCGATCCGCGACGGCTTGAGGCTGAAGCCACAGCCGCTGACCGATTGGAAGATCCGGCTGTCGCGGAGTGAGCCGTAGATGAAGAGATTCACCTTTGGATGGTCCATAGAGTCATGGCTCGGAGAGAATGCGCCGGCGCAGCTTCCAAAGCTCCCGGAACGCCCGTAAAATGACCTTCAGATTGCCGCCCGTCGATTGGCCCGCGATCCGCGGATAATGAGGCACGCCTCTCTCGGTGATCCGGCAGCCTTTCCGCGCGGCCCGCGCCAGAATCTCGGTGCTGATCAGGGCCCCGGTGCTCTCCAGCTTCAGATCATCGAAAATCGCCCGCTTGTAGAGCTTGAAGGCACAATCGATGTCGCGCAGACGCAGCGAAAAGAGCCTGCACGTCATTTTCGTCCAGAGCCATCCATTCATCCGGCGGACGAAGTTGTCCCGCCGGTTCAGCCGGTAGCCGCAGACGATATCGTATTGCTCCATCAGGGGCAACCAGGGCGGCAGTTCCGCCAAGTCGAATTGGCCGTCGCCGTCGGTATGGAAGACCAGGTCCTTGGTGGCGGCGCGAAACCCGGATTGGAGAGCGGCCCCGTAGCCGAGGTTCCGCGGATGATGGATGACGCGCACCCGGGGATGACGCGCGGCGATCCGATCGGCCACAGCGCCCGTATCGTCGGCGCTGCCGTCGTTGACGATGATCACCTCATAGTCCGCGTGCAATCCCTCCAGCACGTCGAGCGCCTGCTGCGCGACTTTGGCCACATTCTCCTGCTCGTTATAGCAGGGAAAGAATACCGTAATGGAGGGCGGTTCTCTCGCTTGCGGGACCATGTCCTACCACTTCTTCTGCTGCGCGAGCCGGTCGAGCTCCACCCGGTACTGGTCGATCCGGGTGCGGAAGATCTGCGCCGATTTCGTGTCCTTGTCCGTCTTGGCCTTCTGTTCCAAGCGTGTCAGCGCCAGACGAGCCGCTTGCAGACGCATGTTGTACCCATCCTGGCGGGCGTACCCGTTCTTGTTGTTCTCGAAATCATCTACGTACTTCTGACAGACGTCATCGATCCTTGGCCGTAACTCCGGCGATTGCATGCCGATGAGCAACATCTCGACCATCGGTGCCGGCGTCGGACAATCCTGGAGCGCCTTGGCGATATATTCGAGCCCTTTCTTCTTCTGCTCGCTGTCCGCCACCATCAGAAGATTGTGGCCGACCGCCATCTCGGCCAGGTAGTCGTTCGGGTATCCCGTTTTGCCGGTGAACATCCCCTGATACAGGGCCATCCCCTGGGGCGACAGCACATCCACAAACAGCTTCTGCTTGTCATCGATGTACACGATGCGCCATTCCGTGCTGTATTCCAGGGCGATCGTGAACGTCTTGTCGAACTGCAGGTCGGGCATGAGGACGACCCAGACGCCGTATTTACGGAGTTGTTCGCTGACCCACTTGCTGACCTCGACGTAGTCTTTCCCCGTCAAGGCCCTGCCGGCCCGGGCGGCGGCCAACGGAACGGGGCCGCCGGAGAGAATGTCCAACCACAGATCGAACGTGGGCACATCGTACGCGGCCTGGGCCCGCCCATCCATGAACAACTTCAGGGGAATCTCGCCCGTATTGGGATCCGGCTCCTGGCCCCAGGCGATAAACCCCCCTTCCGTCCAGTAGTTGTACATCTTGCCGCTGAGCTTGTTGATGCGCATGAATTCGCAGGCCTCGAACGGTTTGGAGTAGGAGGCCGTCATCCGCATGAAGACCGAGTTGTACTTGGCGTCGAGCGGCCAGGGATCGAGGTAGATATGCTTAAAGGCCGTGCCCCATATCAGGCCGAAGCCCGCGACGACCCCGGCCGAGGCAATGATCAGAACATGCCGCTGCGGCACGGGGACGATGGGCATTTCGAACTTGCCGGTCCGCGCCAGTTGGATCGACCCGGCGATGAAGCGCACGGCCTGGTCGAGGAGCAGCGCGATCACCGGACAGGCGGCGAACCCGGCGATCGGGATGAAACGACGCGACCGGATTGCCATGTAAATCGTCATCGCCGCGATGATCAGCAGTCCCAGGTCGATCTGCGGCCACGTGTACCGGATCGTCGCCTTCATCTTCTTGCTCACGGGCCGGTTGGCGATCCGCGCACCGCGGATGAGGATGATCGTCCACGCCAATAGCACAAGCCAGCCCAGGATATACATGATCAGGAACGGCACGGCGGTGCCCACCGGGTTTGTCCAGTCGAAGGCCCGATGCCACTCGTGCACGTTGCGCCACCGCTCGGCGTGCTTGCTGATCGAGATGACGAACGTGTGCGTCAGGTTGGTCAGATGGAAGGGATTGAAGATCACCATGGCCGCGAATGCCACGATGCCGGCAGCTATCGTGTGAAGGATGCCTCGTACCTCCAGCACCCGCACCACCCTCTCTTTGAGGAACAGCACCACCGCGCCCAGTGTCATCGCAAACGAGAAGATGCCGATGTAGGAAAGGCGGGACAGCGCGATGAACTCTTCCAGGTCCTGCACCTCATCCGGCCGGAGCCGATTCATATTCACTGGCATCGCCGGGAAGAAACGCGGCAACAGCAGCAGGAACAGAATGCAGGAGGCGGCCACGTGATAGGCGGTGAGCGCCTCGTTGCCGATCTTGCGGCTGTACGACAAGGCCATGCTCCCCGCGATGACGAGGACCATCAGGTAGAATAGGGCGTCCTCCTTCAGGGCAACAGCCGCCAGATACTCGTGATGCGTGAATCGGTTGGCCATCGCGTAGAGCGTCAGCCAAGTCAGAATGCTGTACGCCGCCAACATCCAGCGGCGTGGCAGGTGCATGATCGCGTGCCATGCCACGAAGGGAATCAGCACGATGAAAGCGTAGATGTAGCCGCCGTGGACGTTTGACCAAAAGACGATCAGTGGAACGAGGAGCCAGATGTACAAGGCGTTCTTGTAGCTCGCCAGAGCCAGGACCAGGATCAGGACCGCCACCAGTAAGTTGGAGAAACCTGCCGGCCGGATATCGAAGAATGAACGCCCGATAACCATGCCGAAGCAGACCGCGATCGCCGCCAGAGCCGGATGAACGCCGTACAGCCGCGCCGTGGCATACAGAGCGACCGCCGCCAGGATGTAGATCGCGAATTTCCAGAGGACCAGGGCATCGTAGTAGGGCTCCGTCTCCGAGCCCAAGGCGGTCGTGAGCTTGTAGAAGATCACGTGCGTCAGCCAGTTCTGGTTGACCCAGCCGGTCGGATGCCAGTAGCGAACGGTGTCGAGGCCGACCGTCTTCGTGATCCACTGGGCCCAAGCCGGCCACGTCTGCACTTCTTCCGCCGTCGGTCCGGCCTTGTGGGAATTGGCGCTGAACGGCTCGACCGTATTGACGCCGTGATTCACGAAATGCCGCCCGCAGGCCATCGCCACCCAGGTGTCGCCGGCGGCGACCATGCGGGTACAGGCGTAGAAGGTGAAGATCAGCATCCCCGCCCAGCCAATGGCTACCGGGGCGATGGAGGGCCAGTCCCGGCATCCCTGCCCGAGAGGACTGTCCACGATAAGATCGGCGTTCTTCTGCTCGATGGGAAAACCTCGTGTCATCCGACAACCATTAGAATCCGGAGAGACTACGGCCTTTTGTTTAATTCGTCAACAATTCGTTTCTTGTTCAAAAGTCCCGGATATATACCCGACATACGGCAGGAGATTTCAGATCCCGCGCGCCGGCCGCACGCCCGAGATTGGGTTTGTCTTGCACGATTTCGTTGCCGAGTTGGCTTTGTTTCGCACGCACCATCCCCAGATGCCCCAAACCGCCCAAGTTTGGCTTTGTTTCGCATCTTTTGTCCACGGGGGCCCAGCCCTGCCCAAGGCGGGCCGAATTGGGTTCGTTTTGCACAATCGGACCTCCCGGGGTCCCGGCTGGTCGGAAATTTGGTTCGTTTCTCCGGAACCATAACCTCTTATCATGCAGCCACTTACCGCCGAATTGGCTTTGTTTCGCACGGTCGGCTCCAGCCCCTGCTGGACCCCAAATTGGCTTTGTTTTGCGCAATCGACCGGGAATGGCCCCAGGCCCCGTCCCAACCGGCCGTGCCGGAAATTGGGTTTGTTTGGACAACCCACCGGCCCACTCTGCGAGATTGGCTTTGTTTTCCGTATTTCATCTTGGGGTGCCGCCCGACCAGATTGGCTTTGTTTCACACAATGGATCCACGACTGTCTCTTACTTCAAACATCACACTTCACACTTCAAACTTCTCCTAATCTATACGTCTCCCCCTATTACCCGCCGTGTTGCAGGAATCTGCACAGAAAAATGGATTGCGCCACCTCCCGAAATCGTCGTAAGTCCTTGCCCTGACGCCAATAAAGATAATCTTAGTGCTGCCCCATTTTAGGTTCTGGACTGTTGCACGAATGAGACCATCACAGTAGTCTCGGAGAGGCCGTAGCCTCGCCGGCGTCAACGGCCACGGCCCGGTAGATAGGTACGCTCAATAAAGGCCATTGCTGTCCAGGGTATTCGTGTCCGGGGGACGCACACTGTTGTAATCGGCGGCCAAGACGCCGCCTAAGAGACTGTTGACGTCGGGGGTAGGCCCTTGCGCCGGCCTCGCCGGGGTCCGCAGCCAGAGAATGCCGCAGAACACCAAGATGATGGCGGCGACACTCACCCAGCCGGCCACCCCGCGCCAGCGCCATAGACGGGGCCGCCCTGCTTCCGCCGTCGCCCGCTGAGGGACGGCCGCCAACAGTCTCTTCTTCAGTCCTTCCGGCGGTTCGACCGCGGACAACGCCCGCAATTGCCGTTTCATTCCGTTCAGAGAGAAATCATTTCGTCCATTCGTCGAATCCACGTTCATGGCTCTGCCTTTCCGATCACTAAGGCCCTGAGTTTCTCCAGGGCATGGTGCGTCATCCACTTGAGGGTGCCGGCCGGCTGGTGCAGGACGCGGGCCATCTCGCGGTAGCTCAAGCCGTCCAAATAGTGCAGCAGGAGGATCGCCCGCTCCTGGTCTTCCAGACGATCCAGTGCCCGATACATTCGGTGCAAATGCTCATCGGCCATGATCCGAGACAGGGGATCGGCTGCCACACCCGCTTCACTTTCGCCTCTCTTGCCAGCCAGCGAGGCGTCCCGCTTGCGCCGGCGCTCGGCATCCAGATACAGATTGTAGGCAATCCGGCGCAGCCACGTTTTGACCGAGGCGTCGCCCCGAAAGCCCTCGAGGGCAGCCCAAGCGGACGCAAAGACCTCCTGCGTCATGTCCTCGGCAACATTCGCATCGTGGGTCAGGAACAACAGCAGGCGATAGATCGAGGCATAATGGGCATCAATGATATCCTCGTACGCCCCGCGCCGGCCCTCGCCAAGGGCCTTGAGAATCCGCCGTTCCACTCTACCGCGCACACGCGTCTCCAGACTCGAACCAACCACTTTTGGTCCTGCGAACTACGCCTATTTTCCACTATAGACGTAGATCGAGGCAAGGTGTTGGCGCAGTCGCCCCCACGCGCGGATCAATTCTGCCGGTCCCCTACGCACCAGGAGCCGGTATCAGGGTTTCGTCTCTTCCGCCTCCGTGTCGCCGCCTCCGCCCAGTACGGCGTAGAGCCTCACCTGATTGGCGGACTTGCCCAGGCGCAGCCCGACGAGGACCTGCTGGGCTACATAGAGAGACCGCTGGGCATCCAGGACGCTCAGGTAGTTGTCAATTCCCTTGTCGTACCGGACCGTGGACAGACGGTAGGTTTCCGCCACGGCATGAACCAGGGATTCCTGCGCCGCGACCTCCCGGTCTATGGTGCCCTGGACGGCCAAGGCGTCGGCCACCTCCCGGAAGGCCGTCTGAATCGCCCGTTCGTACCCGGTCACAGCAATCTCGCGCTGCACCTTGGTGATCCTCAGTCCCGACCAGGTGCGGGGATCGAAGATCGGCAACACAGCCTGCGGCGCGAAGCTCCAGGCGCCGGAGCCGGATGCAAAGAGTTCGGAGAGTTCATCGCTGGCGACTCCGGCCGTACCCGTCAAGGTGATGCGCGGGAAGAAGGCCGCCCGCGCTGCGCCGATGTCGGCATTGGCCGCTTTCAGAAGGCTCTCGGCTTGGAGAACATCCGGCCGGCGCAGGAGCACCTCGGAAGACACACCGGCCGAGACCTCTTTCGGAGGGGTAATGTTGCTCAAGTCTGCCGGGAGTAGTTCATGAGGAGCGCTCGTGCCGAGCAGAAGAGTCAGGGCGTTCTCATCTTGCGCCACCTGTTGCGTGAAGCGGACCACGTCTCGGCGGGCCGTATCGACCTGCGTTTGCGCGCGAAATAAGTCCAGTTCGGGTGTCAGACCTTGGTCATACCGGCGCTGGACCAGCTTATAAGAGGCCTGCTGCGCCTCCAGAGTAGTCTGGGCCAGGGCCAGACTCTCCCGATCTGCGGCCAACACCAGGTAGGCATTGGCAACCGAGGACACCAGGAGGATCTGGGCACTGCGCCGGGCCTGGGCTGTGGCGAAGTATTCCTGCAAAGCCCGCTCGTTGAAGCTGCGGATGCGCCCGAAGAAGTCCGGCTCCCAGGCAAACACGCCGAGATGGACACGGTACTGTTCGAACGTCGCGGCGGTTCCTGAGGGCGAAATCGAGGCGGGATATCGTTGCAGGTTCCCGCTGGCGGTGGCGTCGACCGTCGGCAGCAATTCTGCTCGTTGGATGCCATACAGGGCTCGGGCCCGTTCCACATTCAGTGCGGCCACGCGCAGGTCGCGATTGTTTTCCAGGGCCGCCTCGATGAGTCTCTGCAAGTTCGGGTCGGTGAAGAATTCCTGCCATCTGAGATCCGGAGCCTCCGGGGCGACCGTCGCCGGCTGGACATTGGCATAGGCCGGACCGGTTGGCCATTCGGCCGGGACCGGCGCTTCCGGCCGGACGTACTTCGGCGTGAAATTGCAGCCGGAGGAAACCAATACGATTCCCAGCAGGAGGAGAGAGGAGCTCCTGCATAGACCTTGACCGAGTCTCACGCTCTGCTTGTCATCCTGAACGGAGCGAAGCGCCGTGAAGGATCTGGGCTGCAAATGGAGGCCACTCTGATCCGATGGCCGGATTCCTTCGCCATGCTCAAGACAGGCTCTTCGGCTTCGCCTCAGGATGACAGAGCCTATACCGCGTATGAGTTCTTCCTGCTTTGCCTTGTTCATCTTGTCAATTCCCAGAGGGATTAGGCTCGATGTTCAGAGCCGCCGGTTGCACATGACCTTTGCCGAGGGTCTTCTGGATCACGACGTAGAACAGGGGGGCGAAAATGGTCACCAGGAAGGTGGAGGTGACCACGCCGCCCAGCACCGCGGTGCCGATGGCCTTTTGGGCTCCAGCGCCCGCGCCGTTGGCAAACGTCAGAGGCAAAACACCAAAACCGAAGGCCATCGAGGTCATGAGGATGGGTCGCAGCCGCAGTTTGGCCCCTTCCAGCGTCGCTTCGACCAGGTCCCTGCCTTGTTCCACGCGGGCCTTGGCAAACTGGACGATCAAGATCGCGTTCTTGGTGGTCAAACCCAGCGTGGTCAAAAGGCCGATCTGGAAATAGACGTCGTTGGGCAGATGGCGGATGAGGTGCGTGCCGATCACGCCGCCGATGGCCCCCAGGGGCAGCGTCAGCAGAATCGCGATCGGGATCGGCCAGCTCTCGTAGAGGGCCGCCAGGCACAGGAAGATCACCAGGATGGAAAAGGCATACAGGAGAGTCGTCTGGGAGCTGGCTTGGCGCTCCTGGTAGGAAACTCCGGTCCAGTCGTAGCCGACGCCCTGGGGCAGATTTTTCACGGACCCCTGCATCGCCGCCATGGCCTCACCGGAACTGCGGCCGGGGGCCGCCTCGCCCTGGATGTTGAGCGACGGGAAGCCGTTGAACCGCTCCAGCTTGGGCGAGCCGCTGGTCCAGTGACCGGAGGCAAAGGCGGAATAGGGGACCATCTTGCCCGCGGCATTGCGGACGTAGAGCTTGTCCAGGTCCCCGGGCAACATACGGTAAGGGGCGTCGGCCTGAACGTAGACGCGCTTGACCCGGCCGCCCTGGATGAAGTCGTTGACATACGCGGAGCCGAAGGCCGCGGAGATCGTGCTGTGGATCGCGGTGATGGGCAGCCCCAGGGCGCCCGCTTTGTCCCAATCCACGTCCACACGATACTCGGGGACGTCTTCCAGGCCGTTGGGCCGGACCTTGGTCAAGACCGGGTTCTGCATTGCCATCCCGAGGAGTTGGTTGCGGGCCGCCATCAGGCGGTCGTGGCCCAGACCGCCGCGGTCCAGCAACTGAAAATCGAAGCCCTTGGCCATGCCCAGTTCGACGACCGCGGGCGGGGCAAAGGCAAAGACCAGGGCGTTGCGGATCTGGGAGAAGGCCCCCATGGCCCGGCCGGCCACGGCCGTGACCTTCAATTCGGGCCGGTCCCGAAGTTTCCAATCCTTCAGTCTCACGAAGGCCATGCCCGCGTTCTGTCCCCGGCCGGCGAAGTTCGAGCCGGACACGGTCATGATCGAGAGCACCGCGTCCTTCTCGTGCTCGTCGAAATAGGCCTTGACCTGCTTCATGACCGCTTCGGTCTGCTCCAGGGTCGAGTTCGCCGGCAACATGGCTTGGATCATCAGAACACCCTGATCCTCATCGGGCAGGTACGCCGTGGGCATCTTCCGAAAGAGGTATCCCATCGCCCCAACA
>JAMCWO010000028.1:19669-31806 GCA_023481165.1 Planctomycetota bacterium
TGGGCCACGACCGCCTGATGGCGGCCCGCAACCAACTCCTCGGGATGGCAATGCAGAACCCGGTCTTGACCAAGGTCCGGCCCAACGGCCTGGAAGACGAGCACATAAGGGATCTTGTGCGCGAGCGACAGGCCCACCACTTTCAGATACTGATTCCGCGACCAGAAGAACAGGCGGTCGAACCAACGGAAGAACGGCCGCAGGAACCAGATGCCGCCCTCGGCCGCCTCGTGGCCCTTGGGCACGGCCTTCAGCAACGAGCTACACAGCACCGGGGTCAGGATCAAGGCCACCAGCACAGACAGAAGCATCGAGGCGACGATCGTCACGGAGAACTGGCGGTAGATGACTCCGGTGGACCCGGAGAAGAAGGCCATCGGGCCGAACACGGCGGAGAGCACCAGGCCGATGCCGATCAGGGCGCTGGTGATCTGGTCCATGCTCTTGCGGGTGGCCTCTTTGGGCGCGATGCCCTCTTCGCTCATGATGCGCTCGACGTTCTCCACCACGACAATGGCATCATCGACCAGCAGGCCGATGGCGAGCACCATGGCGAACATGGTCAGCATGTTGATGGAGAAGCCAAGAATGCCGAGAATCGCGAAAGTCCCCAGGATCACCACGGGCACCGCAATCGTCGGGATCAGGGTGGCCCGCATGTTGCCCATGAAGAGATACATCACCAGGAAGACCAGGACAATCGCCTCGAAGAGGGTCTTGACCACCTCTTCGATGGCCACCTTGACAAAGGGGGTGGTGTCGAAGGGATAGACGATCTGCATGCCGGCCGGGAAGAACGCGCTCATCTCGGTCATCTTGGCGCGGATGTTGTCCGCGGTCTCGAGGGCGTTGGCACCGGCGGCCTGCCGGACCGCCAGGATGGCGCAAGGCTTGCCGTTGTAGTAGGACTGCATGTCGTAGAAGTCGGTCCCGAGCTCCGCCCGTCCCACGTCTGCGATCCGCACGACGGACCCATCCGGATTGCTGCGGAGGGGGATCGCGGCGAATTCATCGGGCGTTTTGAGCAGACTCTGGACAATGATGGCGGCATTGAGGCGTTGGCCGCTCCTGGCCGGGGCCCCGCCAAACTGTCCGGCCGACACCTCGACGTTGTAGGCCCGCAGACCTGCGATCACATCCGCGACCGTCATTTGGTAATTGGTCAGCTTGTCCGGGTTGAGCCAGATCCGCATGGCATACTGGCTGCCGAAGACTTCCACCTCACCCACGCCCGGCACGCGCGACAGGACCTTCTCGATGTTGGATTGGGCATAGTCCCGCAGGTCGTCCCCATCGAGGCTCTGGTCTGCGGAGATCAAGCCCACCATCAGCAGGTAGTTCCGCGTGGACTTGGAAACCTTGACGCCGGCCCGCTGCACCATCTCCGGCAGACTGGCCATCGCCAGTTGGAGCTTATTCTGCACCTGGGCCCAGGCGAGGTCCGGATCGGTCCCCGGGGCAAAGGTCAGCTCGACGCGGGAGGAGCCCGAGGAATCGCTGGTCGCGGACAGGTACAGCATCCTGTCGAAGCCGGTCATCTTCTGCTCGATGATCTGCGTGACGCTGTTTTCGACCGTCTCCGCCGACGCCCCGGGATAGAAGGCGGTGATGGCGATCGAGGGCGGCGCGATGGGCGGATACTGCGAGACGGGCAGGGTGTAGATCGCCAGGCCGCCGGCAACCATCAGGATGATGGCAATGACCCAGGCAAAGACGGGACGGTCCAGGAAGAATCTCGATAGCATGAGGAATCTCCGTCACTTCGACTGGGCATCGCCGGGTTGCGCCGCACCCTGAGGAGCAGCGCTGGGAGCCGCACCGGGTGCGGTCACTTTCACCGCCGCGCCGGGCCGGACCTTCTGCATCCCCTCAACGATGACACGGTCGCCGGGGGCGAGTCCGGAGGCGAGGAGCCATTTGTCCCCAATGGCGCGGTCGAGCGTCAGCGGCCGCAGTTGCACTTTGTCCTCGGCCCCCACGATCAGCGTGACGGGATTGCCCTTGACATCGCGCGACACGGCCTGCTGCGGCACCAGGATCGCCTGGTCGTGCACGCCCTCTTTGACGACGGCCCGCACGAACATGCCCGGCAAGAGGATGCGCTCGGGATTGGGGAAAAGGATGCGCAGAATGCACGACCCGGTGGTCGGGTCGACCGTGACCTCGCGGAATTGCAGCGTCCCCTCGTGGGGGTACGTTGTGCCGTCTTCGAGGAGGAGCTTGACCTTGTTCTGGTTGGCTCCCTCCTGATTGAGCCGGCCGTCCTGCAGACGGCGGTTCAACTGCAGCATCTCGACGGTCGACTGAGGCACATCGACGTAGATCGGGTCGAGTTGCTGGATCGTCGACAGCGCCACCGGCTGATAGGCTGTCACAAGAGCCCCATCCGTCACCGTAGAACGCCCGATGCGTCCCGAGATCGGCGCGGTGACACGGGTGTATCCCAAGTTGATGCGGGCCGTTTCCGCCGAGGCCTTCCAGTACTGGATATCGGCCTCGGCCTGCCGCAACGCGCTGGTGGCATCATCATAATCCTGCTGGCTGACGGCGCGGTCGTCCAGCAGGCCCTTGTAGCGCTCGACGCGGGCCCGGATCGACGGCAGACTCGCCTGGGACCGGTTCAGGGCCGCCTCGGCCGTGTTCAGCGCCGCCTGGAACGGGGCGGGATCGATCTGATAGAGCACATCTCCCGCCTGGACGTCGGCGCCTTCCGTAAAGAGCCGCTTCTGGATCAGCCCGTTGACCTGGGGCCGAATCTCCGCCACCAGATAGGCATGGGTCCGGCCCGGCAACTCCGTCGTCAGCTCGACCTTCTGCGGCGTGATGGTCGCCGCCACCACCTCGACGACCGCCGGAGCGCCCCTCGGCGCCGCCGCGGCCTGCGGCCGACGCGCGCAGCCGCCCGGCCCCAGGAGGCCGGCCAGAGTCGCCGCCACCCCTATCGTTCTAACCATCGTTGGGACATGGAGTTGCATCAGGAACCTCCTATCATGCGGTCGCCAACTGCTATTATTCAAATATGTAATTAAAGTTTCCCGGTGAAAAAAGCAAGGGAAAATTCACATTTCTGGTTGAAAAATGCGCGCGGCCGAGGTAGGCTGGGGACCATAACCGGCCGAGGTACCCGATGGCGAACGTAAAAGACAACGCAGCTTCCCAGGAAACCCGGCGCAAGCTCATTGACGCCGCGGGCCAGGTCTTTGCGGAGCGCGGCCTGCATGCCGCCACGCTGCAAGAGATCACCGACCGGGCCGGCGTGAACAAGGCCGCCGTCAACTACCACTTCCGGGACAAGCTGGAGCTCTACGCGGCCGTGGTCCGGCATTGTGTGAGCTTTCGGGCCGAACTCACTCCCGAAGAGATGGCGGGCCCGCCGGAGGATTGCCTGCGGGCCCTGATCACCCATATCATCCGGGAGATCCTCGATCCTTCCAAGCCGCGCTGGCGTGCTGCGATCGTCCATCACGAACTGGCCCAGCCGACGGCCGCTTTCGACGCCGTCATGGACGAGCTGATCGCACCGCGCAGCCGGCTCCAGCGGGACATCGTCCGTCGCATTCTAGGTCCCCGCGTCTCGGAGGAGAGAGTGGCCCGTGTGACGTTGAGCATCTTCTCCCAGTGCCTCGTCTACTTGAACGATCAGCGGATCATTGCCCGGCTCCATCCGATTCTGGCCCAAGACGACAACCGGCCGGAGGAAATCGCCCGTCATATCGCCGAATTCTCCCTCGCGGCCCTGCGCTCCCCCCACCGCCGGCGCAAGACAAGCCGATCCAAGCGACGGTCCTGACTCCAACAGTCCCTTCATGGGTGCTCGCGCCCAGGCTACCCACGGGCAGGATGCCCGTGCTACGAGAGCCATTTCTCCATGCGGTCGAGGCCTTTGGCGATCTGCTCCATGGAAGTGGCGAAACTCAGGCGAACGTTTTTGTCACAGCCGAACGGCAACCCTGGCACTACACCCACGTTGGCCTGCTCCAGGAGCGCCTTGGCGAAGTCCATGCTGCCGGTGATCTTCACGCCGCCCATCGTTCGGCCGTAATGAGAGGACACGTCGGGGAAGCAATAGAAGGCGCCGGTCGGTTCGATGCATTCCACGCCCTTCATGGCCCGCAGGCGGTCCGTCATGTAGCGGGCTCGTTTTTCGAATTCCACCCGCATCTTCTCGATCGCTGCGGCGGATTCGGGGCCCATCGCGGCAATCGCGGCCCATTGGGCGAAGGTCACCGGGTTCGAGGTCATGTGGTCCTGCAGGCGGGACATGGCTTTGACCACGTCCACGGGACCGGCGGTGTAGCCCAGCCGCCAGCCGGTCATGGAGTAGGTCTTGCTCAGGCCGTTGAGGGTTAGCGTGCGACCAAATGCGTCCTCGCTCAGGGCCGCGAAGCTGATGAACTCCGTGTCACCGTAGATCAGTTTCTCATAGATCTCGTCCGACATTACGGCGACGTTCGTGCCTTCCAGAACCTTCGCGAGGGCCCGCAGCTCGTCCGGGGTATAGCTGAAGCCGCCCGGATTGTTGGGCGAATTGATGACCAGCATGGCCGTCTTGGGCGTGATCGCCTTCTTCAACTGGGCGGGCGTGATCTTGTAGCTGTTCTTCTTATCCGTTTCCAGGACCTTCACAGTCGCGCCAGCCAGTCCCGCCGCCTCGGGATAGGTCACCCAGTAGGGAGCAGGCAGGAGCAACTCATCGCCGGGATCGAGGACCGCCTGCATCGACTCGTAGACCGAGTGCTTGCCGCCGATGTTCACGACGATCTGCTCGGGGGTGTAATTCAGGCCGTTCTCGGTCTGGAGCTTCTTGGCGATGGCTGCCTTCAGCTCCGGGATACCGGAGGCGGGCGTGTACTTCGTCTTGCCCTCTTTCAGGGCCTTGATCGCGGCCTCCTTGATGTACTCCGGCGTATCGAAATCGGGCTCTCCGGCCCCGAAGCCGACCACATCGATGCCCTGGGCCTTCAACTCTTTGGCCCGGTTGGTCACGGCGAGCGTCGCGGACGGCGCAACTTTCCTGGCTCTCTGGCTGATCTTCATCTGGCGGCACCCCTTACCATTTATGATTTACCATTTTTGATTCATGATTTGCGGCGCGCGACTACCTCGTGGGCCTGGTTGTCCGTTCACGAGCGGTCCGCACGGGCCCAAGCCTATCCTACCGGTTCAGGACCTTCTCCAATTCGCGGAATATGTACGGGAAACCGCCCGGTGGGTCAAGACAATTCGTGCCCATCCGGCGCCGGGGATAGGGTCGCCATTTTCCGCTTTTTGCCGATGGCGTGGGCGCTTGGATGGGAGGCAAAATGGACAGGGTGTGGCCATCGTTCATGAAGGTGGGCCATGAGAAGAATGACGTATGGTTTGCTCGTTTTGGGGACGGGGCTGGGTATGGCGCTGGTGGCGCGGGAGCGCCGCGGCGTGTACGAAAGCGAAGCCGCGGGTCCGGCAAGCCGCCAATTGATGGCCGAGCACGAGGTTATCCTGGAGGTCCTCCGCGCAGCGCAAACCGAGGCCGATCACGCCCGGCAGGGCTTCAACCTGGATGATAACCGCGTGCGGGATATCGTCGACTTCTCGCGCAACTTCACCGACCGGTGCCATCATGGCAAAGAGGAAAGGTTCTACTTTCCCGCCGCGGAGGTCTACGCGGGCCAGCGGGTGTACGGCTTCGTCGACGAGCTCATGACGGAGCACGCCTACGGACGGTCGATCATGGATGAGATTGATTACCTGCTCGGCGGCGATGCCGGCGAAGCCGCCACGCTGATCGCCGAGCGCCTCTCCGCGTACGTCAGCACGATGCGCCGCCACATCCAGCGGGAGAACCAGCAACTTTACCAGAAGAGCGCCACCTTCCTGCCGGGTGCGGAGGAGCAGGCCCTGCTGGTCGGCTTCGACCGGATCGAGAGGGTGGATTTGGGCATGGGCTTCCACGAGAGATACCACCGGCTGGCCGAGACACTGGGCGAAGGGCTCCGGCAGAGGTGAACACCTCCGGCGGTAAGGATGGCCTGGCAACGAGACTGCCGCGCCTGGTGGACGCTCTCCATCCGGACGAATTCATTTCGCCATTTGAGTAAATCGCGTATACTCCTTGTGCCGATGGATGATGCAGCGAATATGAGAAGGTGCAGGATCACATGACCGATAATGCTCCACTGCCGCCGCGTGTTACGCACGTCAAGATCGAGGACAGGGACGTATACCTGGTGGGCACGGCCCACATCTCCAAGGAAAGTGTCGAGGACGTCCGCACGACGGTGGAGCAGGTCCACCCGGACGCGATCTGCGTCGAGTTGTGCAAGGCCCGCCACCAGGCGATGACACAGGCTGATAACTGGCGCAAGATGGATATTTTCAAGATCATCCGCCAGAAGAAGGCGGTCTTTCTGCTGGCCCAACTCATCATGAGCTCGTTCTACCGCCGGCTCGGCGAGAAGCTGGGTGTTCAGCCGGGAGCCGAGATGCTCGAAGGCATCCACCTGGCCGAGCAGACCGGCGCGACGCTTGTCTTGGCCGACCGCGACATCGACATCACGCTCAAACGCGTCTGGGGCTACCTCGGCTTTTGGAGCAAGCTCAAGCTGGCCATGCAGATCCTGATGAGCACGCTGTTCACCGAGAAGATCGACATGGACATGATCGAACAGCTCAAGAAGCAGGATCAGCTCGAAGCGATCATGGCCGAATTCGCCAAGCAGTTCCCCGAGATCAAGCGCCGCCTGATCGACGAGCGCGACATTTACCTAGCTCAGAAGATTCGCGCTGCGCCCGGCAAGACCGTCGTCGCCGTCATCGGCGCGGGCCACGTGGAGGGCATTCAGAGCCACTTGCACCAGGACGAGAGCCTCGAAGAGTTGATGAAGCTGCCGCCCAAGTCGATCTGGCCGAAGGTCTTCGGGTGGGGTATTCCCCTGCTGATTGTGGCCCTGTTGGCCTGGGGCTTCACCCAGGGCACCAGCCGCGGCTTCGAAAACATCTACATCTGGATTCTCGTTACCGGGACCTTCGCGGCGGTGGGCGCCGCAGCGGCGTTCGCCCATCCGCTGACGATTCTGTCCGCCTTTCTCGCCGCCCCGATCACGACGATTCATCCGCTCATCGCCGCCGGCTGGGTGGCCGGCATCGTCCAGGCATTCGTCAAGCGGCCCAAGGTCAGCGACCTGGAGGACCTACCGGAAGCCATCAGCAGCGTCAAAGGCTTCTGGACCAATCCCGTTACGCGCATCCTCCTGATCATCATCTTGTGCAATCTCGGTGCCACGATCGGCGTCGCCATCGGTGTCCCCTGGATCGCCGCCCGCCTGGTCTAGCGCGGATTCGGCGAAGTGAGAATGATGCGTGGCGCGGACCCTACAGGCTGTTCCCAGTCCCAATGCTGCCCCGAGAAGATGCTGGACGGGCTCCGCTCTTTCACGATGACACCACTCTCGTGGCCTTCGAACATGAAACGGCGGCGGGCCTCCCGCAAGCTGGGCCCGTCCTGCCACTGCACATATTCCGGCGTGCCGGTGGGGTGTGGGTTGACGGCCCGGAAGGGGGCACAGCCGGCCACGCAAGAGATCAGGATCAGTACCAGACGCTTCATTATTCCGTCCTCCGTTCTGATCGCCGTTTCTCTTACCGATTGTACTACACAAGAGCCCTTCCGGGTGTAAGTAAAAAGCTGATATCCGGGTAGTGCGATCCCGCGACGGATGGTGAATCACGACAACTCGGTCAGTCCGCCACGCGCCGGAATGTGTCACGCCATTCGTTTCGTACGCCCTCCAGGATGGTGGCACCGGTGCTGCCCGGGCACCGGCGTGTTGGGGGTGTCCATGCGCAGTAGGTAAAGCAGTTGGCTGGTGCCCGGCCCAGCGCTCGTCCTGGGGAGGAGTCCTCTTCGGCCAGCCGGTTTCCGCCTTGTTCGCTTGCATCGTTCATTGACGGCTCCCTCGTTCGTCGAGGTTATCGTGCCACCCCGTCACGACGCCGTTGACGAAGAAGACGTAGACGCGTTCCCGGGGGTCCAGATCCTCCGACAAGCCCATGTAATCCCACCAGTCGATGCCGGTGTAGGTCCACATCTCGCGGGCGTGCTTCTGAATGACAGTGGGCGCTCCCCAGGTGATTCGCACCTCGTCTTTCGTCATGCCTGCGCAGATGATCGCCTCCTCGATGCTCTGCCGGATTTCCGCGGCGAGGTCAGGGTGCTCTCTCAAGTATGCCTCCCGCCGTGTCATGCCCTCCTGTCGGAGTCGCTCCGCCTTCTTCCTGCAATCCTCCTCCGCTTCCCATACTCGTATCGAGAATATCGGCGAAGGAGAAGCAGACCGACAACCCGTAGAACACAAGCAGCACATCGAGATAATGACGAGCTTCGCCAGTATCAACAACGAGAGAACGGCGGCAAAGACGCTATTAGCCGAAGGCGACATCATCATGTAATCCTTGTCAACATGTTCCACCTTCGCGACGTCCTCAGTGCCGTCGAGACCGAGGGGGGCCGTGCCGCGCGGGTGACACATGGGGAGGATTCTGTGGAGAGCCAGAGTGGGACGGTAGGAAGGCATAGTAGGGTCGTGGGGCAGCGTAGGTATGAGGGTATATCCTGTATACGCCGTGGCACCGTGGACAGTCGGCTTCGCTGTATACAGGCAAGACACCTCTTGGATAGCCGCAATACGGACAGTCGCCACGGACACGGGGAGTACCACATCCCTGCACCAGAGAGACGCAGGAACACAACAGAATAATACTTGCGACTCCATAGGATACCAGTCTCATGTGCGCCCCTTTCAGAAATGAACAGCCGGTCGCACATCAGACCCGTCGTGAAGGTCTACGGTCCCGTATCTATTCTCGCCGACCCAAGTCAGTTCGCCACGCGTCTGAATACGTCGCGAAACTCGTTCCGCACGCCCTCCAGGATGGTGACGCCCCTGGTGATACGGCTCCGGCCGTTGTCCGGGAACGTCGTCTCGCTCTGATATTCGACCCGGCGACCATCGGCAAAGCTCCCCGCCGTCGCCCACACCCATTTCGTTCCCTGTCTGGTGATGGTTCCCTGGGCCCAGTTGCCGCCCGAATCGACGTCCAGCGTCCTGATCTGCTTCGCCGCCGCATCCCACCATATGACGGTCCGGCCGCAGGTAGCTCCGAGCAGATAGTCGCACTCCAGCGCGGCGCCGTCCGCCATCCGCTTCCAGACCTCGAAACCGGCCACCCTCTCGCCCTTTTTGCCCAGGCCTGGGTAGTCCACGGCCCAGGTCACATCGGAGGTCCAGCGTGCGACGAGGAGATCGCCGAGTTCCTGGAGCGCGGTGGCCGGTGCCGCTTTGATCTTGGTGGACTTCGACTCGAAGAGGGGTGCCCACGTCTTGCCGTCGGTGGAATATTCCCGTTTGTCCACGAAGCTCATCAGGTCTGCGGCGAAGACAGCGGTCCCGCGGATCTGGTACCGGGTGGCGCCGAGAACTATCGTGCCGGAGTAGGGCACCGTGGTGCCATCAATGGTGTAGACCACCACGCTGGTGCTCCCGTCGCTGCCAAGACTGCTCCAGGTGTACCTCGTGTTGATCAGATCGTAACGGTCCGTCTCCTGCCACTGAAAGGCCCCAGCGGGCCCGGTTTCCTCGCCGCGAAACTCTACGAAGAAACCACCCAGAACAGGCCGGGCTGTCTCCTTGCCGACGAATCTCCCTCCCGGTCCCATGGGACTATTTTGGAGCTGGCCCTCGTATTGCCAGTCTCCAATCCAGATCTGCAGCTTCTCGTGCTCCGGGGCGAGTTTCGGTGCTGGGCTGGGTTGTTGACCCAAGGCCGCCCCGGCAAGACAAATGACAGCGGTGAATGTGAGCAGTGTTTTCATGGTGTACCTCCTTTCCCGGATGAACAGAAATGGTTTGGTCCAAGGCACCAGCGTGCCTTGGGCATCAGGTGATTGACTGGTCTTGATGCCGTTCTCCATGGAACTGCGTATTTTCACCGACGGCGCCTCCTGGAACTGCTTCTTCCCGATCCTGTATCAACTGACCATCGTATGCCAGTCCAAAGCGGCCAGAGAGCGAAGCGGCCTACCTATCTATGAAAACTCCGTTTCTGCTGAACCTTGCGCGGATCGACAGGTTCTTTTTGCGGCATTGTAGGTAGGCGATTGCAGCATCGTTCGTTGTGGGCTACACTGAAGCATAGAACGGAGATCGTGGAGATACAAGGCTTCTTGAGCATGAGCCTCGCTGTGGAGGGATCGTTCGGTTTGCCATAGACGCAAAGGCGACTTCGGCAGGGAACGGATGCGAAGCAGGGACTTCACAGAAATGGGCGGGGTGGGAGCGTCATTCCTGACGACCCACTGGTCCATCATCGAGCAGGTGGACGCGGAGGACTCTGCCGACCAAAACCAAGCTCTGATCGCGGAACTGATCAAGCAGTACTGGAAGCCGGTCTACTGCTATCTGCGCCGCCGCGGCTACCCCAACGAGCAAGCCAAGGACCTCGTGCAGGGGTTCTTCCAGGAAGTGGTCCTCGGTCGGGAGCTGCTTCAGCAGGCAGATAAGACGAAAGGACGGTTCCGCACTTTTCTGCTGTTCGCCCTGAACCGCTACGTGACGGCCGTTCGGCACAAGGAAGAAGCCCAGAAACGCATCCCGAAGGATAAGCTGGTCTGTCTCGATGCGGTCGATCAGATGGAGCTGGCGGAGGCGGCCGCGGGTCTGAGTCCCGAGGATTCCTTCAATCAGGCGTGGATCTCGAACCTTCTGGAGCGTGTCTTGGAGCGTGTGAAGGCCGATTGTTACGAAGACGGCAAGAGCGTCCACTGGCACATCTTCTGGGATCGGGTGGCGGCGCCCATTATGAATGAGACGGCTCCGCCCTCCCTGGAGGACCTGTGCCACAAGTTCGGCATCGCCGAGACGGCCAAGGCCTCCAACATGATCGTCACCGTCAAACGGCGGTTCCAATCCGCATTGAAGCAGTTCTTGCGCAATTCCGTAACCTCCGACGAAGAGACGAAGGAGGAACTGGCCGAAATCGCCGGGCTTCTGCGCCGGCTGGCGCAAGATGACGAATAATCGCAGTATTCTTCTATGGATGCGCCGGAGCAGGCCTGGGTAGTAGTGTACTCTACGGGTTGAACGACTCCGGCGCATCCACAGAAGGTCCGGGCTGCTTCACAGGGGTGCCATGGACGAGAAGTCGCCATTCCCGTTGAAACCGCAGCAACTCCTTCGCCTGCTGGCCATCGGCAAGGAAGAGGATGCCGGCCCGCCTCCGCCAGTGGAAGACTCGCAGCCGGCAACCGGCACGGATGGGGCCCCGGAGCGACTGCCGCCTTGGATCGGTCGCTACAGGGTCGTGGAGATCCTCGGCGAAGGCGGCATGGGCATTGTCTACCGAGCCCGGCAGGAGTACCCGATCGAGCGGACGGTGGCCGTCAAGGTTATCAAGCCTGGCATGGACTCCAAGGAGGTAATGGCCCGCTTTGAGACCGAGCGGCAGGCTCTGGCCATGCTGGATCATCCCAATATTGCCCAGGTATTCGATGCGGGGACAACGGAAGCAGGCTGGCCGTACTTTGCGATGGAATACGTCCAGGGCATCCCCATCACGGACTATTGCGACCGGTACAAGCTCGGCACACAAGAGCGGCTGCGGCTGTTTATTCCTTTGTGTCAAGCGATCCAGCACGCCCACCACAAAGGCATCGTTCACAGGGATATCAAGCCGTCCAATGCGCTGGTGGTACTGGACGATCAGACGCCCATCCCCAAGATCATCGACTTTGGCGTGGCCAAGGCTCTCAATCAGCGTCTGACCGAAAGGACCTTGTTCACCGAGCAGGGGCAACTGATCGGCACCCCCGAGTATATGAGCCCGGAGCAGGCAGGGCTCACGGGCTTGGACGTCGATACCCGCACCGACATCTATTCACTCGGCGTCCTGCTCTATGAGCTCCTGACAGGGTGTCCCCCCTTTGATCCGCAGGACCTGCGGAGCAAGGGCTACGCCGAGATGCAGCGGATTATCTGTGAACAGGACCCGGTCAAACCCTCGACGAAGCTGACCACGTTGGGGGGCAAGCTGGAGGACATCGCCAAGCATCGCAGTGCCACGGTAGAGCAGTTGCGGAAATCCGTGCGCGGGGACCTGGA
>JAMCWO010000190.1 GCA_023481165.1 Planctomycetota bacterium
GAGGGCGTGCTTACGCGGATGGCGGTGCGCGAGGGACGCATCGTCCTTCCCGACGGCATGAGCTATCGCCTGCTCGTGCTGCCCCAGACGACGACCATGACGCCGGCGCTGCTGCGCAAGATCAAGGATCTGGTTGCAGCGGGCGCCACGGTCCTCGGCCCACGGCCGACGAAGTCTCCAAGCCTCTCCGATTACCCGAGGTGCGATGAAGAGGTGAGGCAACTCGCCGATGATCTTTGGGGAAACTGCGACGGTAAGAGCGTGAAAGAGCACGCCTTTGGCAAGGGCAAGATCGTGTGGGGACCCACGCCCGAAGAGACCTTGACGAAAAGCGGCGTGCCGCCGGACTTCACGGCGGGTCCCTTCGTCCGCTGGATTCATCGCAACACCGACGACGCGGAGATCTACTTCGTCACCTGCGCGAGCCAACAACCCACGGACACGCTCTGCGCGTTCCGGGCGGAAGGCAAGCGGCCTGAGTTCTGGCAGCCCCAGACGGGACGGATCGAGCCGGCTGCCATGTACGAGCAGGTCCAGGGTGTCACGCGTATCCCGATCCATTTCGAGCCGGGTGGCTCCGTGTTCGTGGTGTTCCGTCAAGCCGCTGGATCGTTCGATCCTGTCGTGCGCGTGACGCGTGACGGCCGGCCGGTTCTGCCGGCCCCGGAACACAAGGCCAAAGTGGTCATCGCGAAGGCGGTCTACGGCGTTCTGCGCGATCCCAAACGCACACGCGACGTGCGCGCCAAGCTTCAGGCGGTCGTGGATGGCGGCGAGTTGAGCTTCCAGGTCGCACGAATGGCCCAGGGCGACGATCCGGCTTTCGGCATCGTCAAGACACTGATCGTCGAGTACACCGCCGACGGCAAGCCCTTCAAGGTCAGCGGCACGGACCCGGAAGAGATCACGCTCGTCACCTCCGCCGGCTCCGAGCAGGAGATTGCCGTCCAGCGCGGAGCGGACGGCCGGATATATCTGAAAGCATGGCAGTCCGGCGGGTATGAATTGAGCACCGCCGCCGGGCGGACACTGCGCGGCGAGGCACCGGCCCTCCCCCAGCCGCTGGAAATCCCGGGCCCGTGGCAGTTGCGTTTCCCGCCGAACGCGGGCGCACCGGAACAGGTGACTCTCGAGAAGCTCGTCTCGTGGAGCGAGCACAGCGCCCCCGGCGTGAAATACTTCTCCGGCACCGCGACGTACACGAAGACCATCACGATTCCACCGCCAATGCTCGGGCAGAACCGGCATTTGATCCTGGACCTGGGCAACGTCCAGGTCGTGGCAGAGGTAAAGCTCAATGGCAAAGACCTCGGCCTCTTGTGGAAATCGCCCTACCGCGTGGAGATCACCGGCGCCGCGAGGCCCGGAGACAATGCGCTGGAAGTGCGGGTCACCAATCTCTGGGTAAACCGAATGATCGGTGACGAGAACCTGCCCGAGGACAGCTCGCGCAACCCCGAGGGAACGCTCAAAGAATGGCCGGTTTGGGTCCGGGAAGGCAAACCGAGTCCCACGGGCCGCTGCACGTTCACCAGTTGGCGCTTGTGGAAAGCCGGCGATCCGCTCGTGGGGTCCGGCCTCGTGGGGCCGGTAATACTGCGGGTCGTGGAGCGGGTAACCGTGAAGTAGTCGTCGTCTTCTCTTGCTCCGGGCGGCCGGACATGGTATAATTACCGGCAATGTCGAGAATCCAGCCTCGGCGACGGTCGTTCCAGGGACAGGGGCAAGATGCCCCTGCTACCCATGGGCAGGATGCCCATGCTACGGGATGCGTCACATGAGAACTTTGCCGACTCCAGTCATCCTCGTGTTTCTTTTCATCCTCGGCCTCTGTCCCCTGCTTCGTGCGGAGGATCGCTTTGAAATCAGTGAGTTCATGGCGGTGAATGTCCAGGGCCTGGATGATGAGGACCGGGATGAAGAGGATTGGATCGAGATCCACAACGCCGGAGCGAGCGCCGCGAGCCTGGAGGGCTGGTGCCTGACGGACAATCCCAAGGACCTGACCAAGTGGAAGTTCCCGGCGGTGACGCTGGAGGCCGATGCCTACCTGGTGGTGTTCGCCTCCGGGAAGAACCGGAAGGACCCGGCCCGCGAGTTGCACACGAATTTCAAACTGAGCGCCTCCGGCGAGTACCTCGGTCTGGTCCGGCCCGACAAGGTCACGGTCGCCTCGGCGTTCTCCCCCGCCTATCCGATCCAGGCGCCCGATGTCTCCTATGGGCTCAGTGGAGCCGCAACGGAAGAGGTACTGCTGGCGTTGGGGGCGCCGGCCAAGGCCCTCGTGCCCTTGGACAACGCTCTGGAACCCCCAGCGGAGATAGATACGTTGCGTCCTTGGGCGCTGGAGAATTGCGATGATTCCGCCTGGCTGGCCGGCACGACGGGGGTCGGGTTCGGCTACGCAGGTCAGATCGGGCTGGATGTCTCCACCATGCGCAATGTGAATGAGACGGTCTATGTTCGGGTTCCGTTTGTCGTGGAGGACCCCGCGCTGATCCGGGGCCTGACCTTGCGAATCGCGGTCAACGATGGGATGATCGCCTACATCAACGGACACGAGGTCGCCCGCGACAACGCTCCGGCCCCGGCGGTCGAGACGTGGAACTCCGGCGCTCCCGCCAATGGGTCCGTCGGCAGGACCGTGGCGGCGAAGGATTTCAGTATTCGGCGGTTCGATTTTCTCCACGTCGGGACGAACGTGCTGGCCATCCAGGGATTGAACAACGGCCTGGCCAGCCCGAACCTGCTGATCGCTCCGGAACTGCTGGCTACGGTCGCCGAGAAGACGCCGAAGCTCCGCTATTTCCCGACGCCCACGCCGGGCCAGCCCAATGGCGTCGGGGTCGAGGTTCTGGGACCGATCATCTCCGAGACCGATTACTCCCCCGCCCTACCCGGCGAGCGCGACGGCCTGCAAATCACCGCCCGCATCACGCCCAGCTTCGACCGCGTGGCCTCGGTGCAGTTGCGCTATCGGCTGATGTTCGACGCGGAGATGACGATCCCGCTGCTCGATGATGGAAAAAGCGGCGATGGGGCCGCCGGCGATGAGATCTACGGCGCGCGGATTCCCACCCGCACGTTCAAGGCGGGGCAGATGGTACGCTGGGCCATTACCGCCACAGATACGGCCGGACGCACCTCGCGTTTTCCGGCCTTTCTCGATCCGCTGAACTCCCCGGAATATTGCGGCACGGTGGTCGCGGACCCCAGCCTGACCAACCCCCTGCCGGTGCTGCACTGGTTCATCCAGAATCCCAACGCGGCGAATACCGATGCCGGCACGCGTTGCTCCCTCTTTTTCGATGGGGAGTTCTACGACAACGTCGGGATCTATATTCACGGCCAGTCCAGCCGGAGCTTCCCCAAAAAGAGCTACAATATCGACCTGAATCGCGGCGACCACTTCCGATGGGCCCCGGGCCAGCCGCGCGTCGCCAACCTCAACCTGATGACGACCTACCCGGACAAGGCCCACATGCGCAACATCCTGTGTTACGAGACCTACCGGGACGCCGACTGCCCGTACCATTGGGTGTTTCCCGTACGCGTGCAGCAAAACGGCGAGTTCTGGGGTACCGCGCATGTGATGGAGAACGGCGATCAGGACTGGCTGATCCGCCTGGGCCTCAATCGCGAGGGGGCCCTGTACAAAATGTACAACACGTTCGGCAGTGTGGCCAATGCCACGGGTGGCATAGAAAAGAAGACGCGCAAGAACGAGGACAGCTCGGACCTGGTGGATCTTTTCAATGGCATCAGTCTTTCGGGCGAACCCCTCCGCGTGTACCTCTATGACAACGTGGATGTCGCCCAGGTCGTCAACTTCCTGGCGGCCCGGATCATCACCGGGGACGTCGACTGCTGCCACAAGAACTATTATTTCTACCGCGACACCAACCGCAGCAACGAATGGCAGATGTGGCCGTGGGACGTGGACCTGAGCTTTGGCCGGGTCTGGACCAGTTCCATGACGTACTGGGACCAGACCCTCAATCCCAACACGTCCCTGTTCGTGGGCAACAACAACCGCCTGCCGCAAGCGATCTTTGGTACGCCCGAAATGCGGCAGATGTACCTGCGCCGCATCCGCACACTCATGGACGAACTGCTCAAATCCGCCCCCGCCTACGTGCCCCCGCCGCCGGCAGCGGTGCCGGGACCGACCCCCCGGCCGCGCGGGGGTGCAGCGGCCCCGATTGCCGCCGCGGCGGACCCCAATATCCCCCTGGATATGCACTACGAGCCGCGCATCGATGAGCTGGCGGCCCAGATCGGCCCGGATGCGGCCCTGGACGCCGCCAAGTGGAACTCGCATGCCTGGGGCAACGGGTCCACGGCCCCGAACTATCCGCAGCCGTACGCGGACGCCGTCAAGGAGCTGAGAGACTCCTATCTGCCCCAACGGCGCCGGCAGTTGTTCAATCGCCTGGCCGGCAGCGCCGGCGAACTCCCCGAGGCCCAACCCGCCGGCACCACCGTCTCGATCGCCGCCGTCGAAATCAACCCCCGCGGGGGCAACGCGGACGAAGGATACATCAAACTACAGAATCCGAATTCCTTTGCCGTGGATATCTCCCGTTGGACGTTGATCGCGGACGGCAACGCCAAGGCCCCTCTCTTTACGTTCCGCGGCGGCACAGTGATTCCCACCGGCGGCACTCTGTACGTGGCGGCCAACCGGGTCGCCTTCCGCGCCCGCCGGGCCGCCCCCACCGGCGGTCAGGCTCTGTTCATCGTGGGCGACTACGGCTATCGGCTTCCGGTGTTGGGCCAGACCCTCGAGCTGATCGACCGGCAAGGAGTGAAGGTCGCATCCATAGCGAAATGAAGCCGATGGTTCTTGGCATCACGTTCCTTTTGGCCCTGAGCAGCGCCGCCGGAGCCGCCCTGCCGGTGTACCTCGACCGGTCTTTCGTGCAGGACTACAGCGAGAAGATCCCGCTCGTGTCGCCCGCCGGCGACACGAAACTGGTGAAAGTGCGCGCGGATCGAAACGGCCGGATCATCGTCCTCTCGAACAAAGGCCTTCTCCAAGCCGATGCCGGCGTGCTCAAACCGGACCGTCAGTACCGTCCTCTCACGGATATGCAGATCAAGGACATCGAGGTATTTCAGGATCAGTTCGTCTTTCTGACGGACCGCGATGTCCTGAGCAACGCCTGGGCCGGGCAATTGCTGCTGGAGCACCAAGTATCGGAAGCACACAAGCTGGCAGTGGGTAGCCAATCCAGCGTTCTGATCGTCGGAGAGAACGAGGTTGTCCGTTTTGAGGGAGACAAACCGGTTCGATGGCAAGACGTGGGGGAAAGAATAAAGCAGGTGGCGTTCGACCCTGCGATAGAGCGATACTTGCTGCTGAACGATACGGGCCTGCGGACATGGGGGCAGAAGATACGAAGCAGGGTCAACTTGGGAATCCTGATACCGCTGAACTGCTTTGGATTCTCGAACGATGGGCACACCATCCTGATAGGTACGGCAGATGGATATTTCCGGCTTGACCCGAATTCGTTCCAGCAGGAGAGAATGGAGAAGCGACTACCCTGCACTGATATTCGGTGCATTCGGGCGATAAGCGGAAGCACATGGTTTGGCACACCCAAGGGAGCATTCGCCCTCCGGCCCGATGGGCAGATCGACTCCTACGCCTCCAGGCGGTGGCTCGTTGACGATGCGGTTGTCGACCTCTGGCCCGGGCCGGATCGTTCGGTTCTCGTGCTGTCTGAGACGGGGCTGAGCATCATCCACTTCCGGGAGATGACACTCGCGGACAAGGCGACGCACTTCGACAAGCTCACACGCCAGCGGCACATCCGCAACGGCTTCAGCAGCTCCCTGGCGATGAGCACACCGGGAGACCTGTCGACCGGCACGCTGGTCGATTCGGACAACGATGGACTGTGGACGGCCATGTATCTGGCCGGCGAGTTGTTCCGCTATGCCGTCACGAAATCGGACGAAGCCCTGCGGAACTGTTACGAATCCTTCGAGGCGATGGAGCGGCTGAGCCAGATCACGCCGATCAAGGGCTTCCCAGCGCGGTCCTTCGAACGAGCGGGCTATCAGGTCGCGGACAAATCCCGCTGGCATGTCACCGAGGATGGACGCTGGGCTTGGAAGGGGACCACCAGCAGTGATGAGATCGTCGGCCACTTCTTCGCCTATGCGATTTTCGCCGAAGTGGTGCCCGAGGAAGCATGGCGGCAGCGGGCGATCGCGCTGATCGACGGCATCATGGACCACATCGTGCGCCACAACTGGTATCTGATCGACTACGACGGCAAGCCGACGCAATGGGGCCGCTGGCATCCGGAATACGTCAACCGGTTCCCGCCGGGCGTGGGCGACCGCCGGCTCAACTCGGTCGAGATCATCGCCTTTCTCCAGACGGCCTGGCACTTCACGCACAAGGACCTCTACCGGCAGAAGGCCCTGGAACTGCTCAACGATTACGGTTACCTCGACAATATCACGATCCCCATGAAGAAGCTCAGCCGCGTCCCCGGGATCGACCTGACCACGGAGTGGAACCATTCCGACGATGAACTGGCGTTCCTGAGCTACTGGAACTTGTACCGCTACGCCTTTACACCCCAGTTGCGGGAGCAGTATCGCGAGGCCCTTCGCGACCACTGGGAGATCGAGCGGCCGGAGAAGAATCCGCTCTGGAACTTCCTCTACGCCGCCACGGGGGCCGAGCAATTCGATCTGGAGGAGTCGATCTGGAGCCTGAAGGAATTCCCGCTCGACACCATCAGTTGGACGGTCCGCAACAGCCACCGCCAGGATCTGGAGCCCATCGGGCCCAATTTCCGGCATCAAAGCACCAAAACCGTGCTGCCGCCCGATGAGCGGCCGATGAGCAAGTACAACGGCAACGCTTTTCGCCTGGACGGCGGCGACGGCGGCCGAGAGGAATTCAGCGGGGACATCTTCCTCCTGCCCTATTGGCTGGGCCGCTATCTCGACGTCATCCGGCCCGCAACGACGCCATAATGCCTTTCTTCGCAGGTCGTGCGTCCTCGCACGATGTCTCTTGGCGAGCGGGGACGCTCGCCTTACAAAGGCATCGCGCAAACCTGCTCGATATTCCAGCCGCGAACTGTGAGGAGAGGCATTTGCGTGCGCGCCGGGAGCGTGACGGCCACGGTCCTGGCTTCATGCGGCAGAAGACTCACGTAGTTGTCCTGCCAGAAGACCGGCACGATGGGCTCGCCGGTAGACTCCTCCGTGAGCAGCAACTCGATGAAGAAGGCGATTCTGTCGCTGCGGTTCGTCAATTCCACCGCAGCCCTCCGCCCCGCAGCCTTGACCCGGTAGGCGACATCGATCCGGGCCGGCGGCAGATGATTGAGCAGCGTCAGGTCGGCGTACTCCCTGCTGGGCGTGTAGTATTCCCAGGGCTCGACCTTGGCCTGGTAGTCCAGCACATCCGGCTTCGTGGAGAGCCAGTAGAAGTTGCCGCCGAGTTCCTTGCCGCCGGCATCCCGCAGGCGCAGACTAAGGAAATAGCG
>JAMCWO010000357.1 GCA_023481165.1 Planctomycetota bacterium
CGTCCCACCATGGGCAAGATGCCCATGCCACGAAGAGACGAGCTGCGCGACCGCTCAACGCTCGACGTTCTTTACCTGACCTCCAGCTCGAAACTCTCCGAATGACTGTTGAACTCCGGGGCGTACATGCACTCGATGCTGGCCATCCCGGTCTGGTACTGGCCCCGATTCTGGATGCGGGTGCTGTACTCGAAGACGTAGGTGCCCTTGGGCAGATAGTCCATGAAGAAGTGCGTGGCGGTGTCCCGCGTGCTCTGGTAGTAACCGAGGCCATCCTGGTACCGGTAGCGGCTCAGGACATCCACCGGCTCGGTGCCGCTGCCCCGCTGGTCCTTCATGTGGACGTACTCCATGTCACGGTCCACCCGCAGCTCGATCCGCACGACCAGCTCATCGCCGACCGCCAGCGGACCCTGGACCGGGTAGAGGACCTGCCCTTTGTCCGTGGTCTGCTTGATGTACAGGGTCTTTACGAGTTGCAGCGGGGTGCCCTCGTACGGTGTGACCTTGCTCATGTCTTCCAGGTACTGCCAGTGTACAGCGCCCCAACTGACGCCGGAATCGGTCTTCTTGACCGTGATCTGTCCCATGCTCGGCGTGATCTCGCCACGAACGAAGCGCTCCTCGTAGAACCCGGTGCCTGCCTCGACTTGCTCGGGCACGATCCACTGGCCGCCCAAGGCGACTTGGACCAGGGCATCCGAGGAGAGCATGTCGGCCCCGCGCAGCAGCAGAGCGTAGATCGCGTCCGCGGTGGCCTTGGTGGTGTGCCAATCCTGCGTCTGCTTCTGCTTGAGCAGCCAGACCCGGCAATCCTCGACCGCCTGGGCATCGCCCGCCACCTCGTCAAACGCTTCGATCATCAGGGCCTGCGTCTCGATCGGTGCGTGATACCACCACCAACTGCGCTCAGTATCCCGCCAGAACATGCCCATCTCCTCATTGGTCACGCTGAACTCCTTGATGGAGCGCATGATGTCCGCGGGTGTCTGCTTGTCGCCAAAGCGTTGGAGGCCGATGGCCAGATGACCCTGCGATTGCCGTGGCAGCGAGAGCCAGTACTGGCGGGCCTGGCCCATCCAGTAGCTCAAAGCTTCCTGGTATTGGGCGGCCACGGGGTGGTCATTCAGGAAGAAGCTCCGCCCGTACAGGTAGAAGGCGACCGTGGGGCCGAGGTTGTTCTCATCCTTGCGGCCATGAGTGAGGATGTCTCGATACCAGCGGTCCATCCATCCATCGAGGGCGTCCAGGGCTTTGAGGGCAGCGCCGACGTCGATGTCCCGCACGCCCAGGTGCCGCAAGCGGCCGAAACCCGTGGTGATATAGAGCGTGATGTACTCGTTTCCCGGGCAGCCGGGGAACCACGGCCACAGGCCGTCGCCAAGCTGCATCTGTTGGAGCTTGGACAGGGCCCGCGCGGTCTCGTCGGTAAGGCGGTTCTGATCGAAGAGGATGCCGACGTTCTTGCGGGCCTCGGACTCCGCAACCGCCTGCCGAACCCACGGAGTCTCCTCCAGGGCAACGCTCTTGAGGTCCTCGTTCTTCTCCAACGGACTGTCCAGGGCCGGCGTGGCTTTCCACTGATCGAAGATCCGCCGGATCTTGGGATCGGAACCGGCGATGTACGAGGCCAGCGTATTGGCGTAAAGCCGGTTGAAGACTTGCTCGCTGCACTCGTGCGGGTATTCCATCAGATAGGGCAGCGCCATGACCGCGTACCACGCGGGCTGCGACACCATCTGCACGGTCAGGCTCTGGCTGCGCAGGGTCGTCGATTGGCCCGATTCGAGCAGCTTGGTGAACTGGAACTCCTTGGTTGCCGGCCCCCGAATGGGCAGCGGCAGCGATTCCTGCACCAGAATCCGCCGGCTGAGGACCGGCAGGTATCCTTCCTCACCATCGCTGAGCTTGGTCGTCGCCCCCACGGCCTTGTAGATGAGGTACTCGCAGTCATCGGGGATCGTCAGCCGCCATGAGAATGTGCGGGATTCCTTGCTCGGCACGTCGAACGCCTGCTCCGGCGCCGTGTTGCCCAGGGCCTTGTCGCGGGAGTCGAGCGTCCGGGCATCGGCGAGCGTCAGGCTTACCTTTCCCATCTGCCGGGCGGCAGACTGGTTCGAGACCTTGACGGTGAACTCGATCGCATCGCCCTCGCGCACGAAGCGCGGCGGATTCGGCTCGACCATCAGGTCCTTGGCCGTCACGGTCGTATCGGTCAGATAGCCGCTGCGAAGCTGATTATCATGGGCGAAGCCGAGGAACTTCCACTCGGTCAGGGCCTCGGGCATGGTGAACTCCATCCGGACCACACCGTCGGCGCCGGACACGAGGTGCGGGAAGAAGAAGGCAGTCTCATCCAAGTTCTCGCGCGGCGAGACCTTGCTGAGATCGGGAGTCGCCGGGGCGCCGGTCGTGGTCGTTGGCGTTACCTTTTCTGCGAAAGGCGCCTGGTCGCCCGGCCCGGGTACGGCTCCGGCCGTGTCGCCTCCGCCTCTCGTTGCCGGGCGGGCAATACCGCCGCCCCAGCTACTGCTCGGCACGTACACAATGTCTTTGGGGAAATGGCGATAGGAGAGCGTTACCGATTTATAGTCCGTGGTCCAGCCGGAGAGGACGGCGACAAAGTAAACCGAGCCATTCTCAAATTGACTGCTCAACCGACCCGTCTCCTGGCGGAAGCCTGTGAAAGCGTGCAGCCAATCATGCGGCAGGTACTGGTCCAGTGACGCGTCGTACAGACCCGCCACCATCTCGGCCACGGCCTTCTTCGCATCCGGCCCCGTGATGATCGCGGTCCAGGTCTCCTTCGTCCCCGGCTCCAGCAACGACCGGAACCGCTCCCAGGCGATGGTCAATTGCTTATTGGTCCAGGGTACCTCGACAATCTGCTGGCTCAGATACGCCCGGTTCTCGCGGACATAGGTGACGCGGAGCGTGAATCCGCCGCGCATGGCTTCCGTAACCGGCTCGCGAATGACCTCCTGGGTCCGGCTCGGGTCCGTCCACCAGGCCCGCAGGACCTGGCCCCGACACTCGAGTTCAACATAGGCCCGACCGGTGTCGTAACCCGTGCCCCACAGGGCCGTAAACGCCGCGCCGGGCTCGACGGACCACTGCGGTGCGGTGAGGTAATTGGCAATGCGCACGCCGAAGCGAGCGGCCGCCGGGTCCACCACCTGGATCGTCTGCCGCGCGGTGACGGCCTTGCCGAACCGATCCTGCGTGGCCACGGTGGCGCGGTAGATGCCGGCTTTCAGGGCGATCGGGATTGTGATCAGGCCGGTGTCATCGGTCTTGAACGTTTGTTCGCTGACCAGCGCCGCCGGCTCCCAAGTCTCGGGATCCGAGGCATCAGGCTTTGACGAGTCCGTAGCGGACGGGACCTCATAATAGTAGCCACTCGACGAAAGCTCAGGACGAGCAACCTTGTCCGGTTGCTTGAGGGAGTGAATCCGGATCGTACCGGACGCGGGCTCACCTTCACCGTCGAGGGATTGGGTCTGGATGATCAACTGGACGGGCTTGTCGGGGGTCTGCCAGGCATCAGCCAGGATGGATGCCTGCAGAGCGGTGTATCCTGCGCGGACCGTGCGCTGATCCGACCGGGTCTCGCCCGTCATGTCGGTCACATCCGCATAGACCACAAACTCGAACACCGGCTCATCGGTCTCGGCCATTGTCAAGTCCGGCTTGGCCGTGAACTGGAGGGAGAACGAGCCATCGGCCTCCGTGACGGTCGAACCGTGGGCAATGGCCTGCGACTGGCTCGACGGGTACGACCAGCGCCACCACCAGCACCACGGCGGGAATCGCACCTGACGCACGACACGCCACTCCACCTGGGCGCTGCCGATGGACGCGCCGGTGTACGCTGTCGCTTTGCCCGGCACCACGACCTCAGCACCCAACTTGGGCGCGTCGGCGGGCGGCTCAAGCTCCACGCGGAACTTGGGCCGCTTGTACTCCTCGAC
The DNA here is from genome assembly GCA_023481165.1 of Planctomycetota bacterium. Classification (GTDB taxonomy): domain Bacteria; phylum Planctomycetota; class Phycisphaerae; order Sedimentisphaerales; family Anaerobacaceae; genus PLanc-01. The sequence continues at coordinate 3,972 of JAMCWO010000357.1, forward strand.
ATTGATACTGGTGGAGCCGGAAGGACCACCCTCAACGACGAGAGTCATCTGTCCCATCAGCCGGTCACGCGGGGCGGTGAAGCTGCCGCTGAAGGAACCGTAGTCGTTGCACGTATGCTGTTGTCGGGCGATCTCCTGGCCGTTCACATCCTTGAACACGACCGTCAATTGCATTCCGGCGCGCGTCTGGTACTTGTCGTCGGTCGTGTTCATGCTGAAGCAGATGCCCTTGTAATGGATCGTCTGCCCCGGCCGATAGAGCGAGCGGTCGGTGAAGAACACGGTCCGCGTGCTGGTGGGAGGGTCGCTGGAACGAGACGTCTGGTAGTGGCTCTCGCTGGCTAATCGGTCACCGCCGGATTCCGCCACGATCAGGTAGTTCTGGTATTGATTCTCCGCCCAGGAGAAGCGGAAGAATCCGTTGCTGTCTGAGAGGGTCTGGCCGGCCTGGTCGTAGTGGTAATCGCGGCTGTTCTTCCACAGCGTCGCCTTCGCACCAGGAACAGGCTCGCCCGTCCTGGCGTTGAGCACGAGTCCTTCGGTCGCCGCTTCCCGATTCACCGTTCGCAAGACCAGCGCCAGATCGCTGACCCAAACCCGCAGGGCACTGACCTGGTTGTCTTTGTTCTTGAAAGAGGCATCATGGCTGGCCATCACGTAGTAGAGACCCTTGGCTAATCCCTTCGGCACCGCCACCGTCTCCGTCCTCGACTTGTAGTCGACCGTGGCAGGCAATTCCGCACTCCATTGGAGCGCAGCATCCTGGGCTAGCAGCGCGTCAAGCTGCTCCGCCGGTAGCCAAGGCATCCCCATGTAGTCCTCGTACTTGACCGAGACGGCTCGGAAGTAGACTTTCGTTACGTTACGGTAGGTGACCTTGATATCGGACAAGGGGTCGTTCCAGACCCGCTCGGTGGTGATGGAGGCGGACTTGGCCTCGATTTGCTGGATGAGGTTGTAACACTCAATGCCGCCGAAGCTGGCGGGATATTGCTCCCAGGCTTGATCAGCCAGCTTGTGTGCCTTGAGATAGTCGCCTTGTCCGTATTCGACGTTGGCCCACTCGTACAGGCCCCGAGCGGCGATCTCGTGCTTGGACCACTGGTTCACGAACCGCTCCAGGGCGCCTTTGTACAGATCGGCCTTCTCCGGCCCGACGGCCTGGTTGTTCCCGAAGATCAGCCGCTCCAGGTCCGCGTCGATAAGCGCAGTCTTGTCGGCGTCGTTTTGGTGGAAGGCCAGGAGGGCCTGATAAAGCTGGATGGCCTTGAGCTTGGCGGATTGCGTGTCCGAGGTCTTCGGCTGCCAAGCGAGGAACTCGGCCACGGGCGCAAAGATCGGGTCATCCGCCATGATCTCGAAGGTGTCCTGGGGCAGCGCTCCGGCCTGCTCGCCCGAACTGTAGAACGAGAGAGTGTCGAAGGCCAGGAAGTCGTACAGCGTCGGCCGGTACGTGTCCGACACGGTCCCTTTCTCGATCAGGTAGTCCCATACGCTGATCGGAGTGGCCTTCAGCGTCTGTTCTGCCGCCGGGGCCAGGGTGAAGTGCTTGTCGATCTCCGCCAGGATGGTCGCCAGGTCCCAGGTCGTGATGTCGGCCCCAGGCGGCTCGGCGGTCTGGGTCCGCTGCATGAACCGCCAGCGATTCTGCTGGAAATACTGCCAATACCAGTGCCCGAGGACCGCCTCCATGACGGGTTTCATGGGCTCCGGGGCGGCGGCAATCTCCGCCTGGAGTTGGACGATCATCTCTTCCGCTTTGCCCCCCTGGATCCTGCCGTTTTGAGCGATCTTCATGCAGATCGCCTTGGTGGCCTCCGCCCAAGCCTGATCCGCCAACGCTCCGGGGATGATCTCGTCCAAGAGCTTGACCGCCGTCTGGGGCAGCCCCTTGTTGATCGCGTCCTGCACCTGAGTCCAAAGCGCATCGCGCGTCTCGGCCAGGCACACACTGGTGCCGATAAACAATAGAATGATAGCTGTGACAATCCGCGTCTTCTTCATGACATGACCTCCCAAAACTCCGCACACCGCCGCACATGTTATGGTATGATATTATAAGTCCATAGTACCAAAGCGGTTGCGGCGTATCAACGACTCTGGTGCCGGACACCATCATCATATCGGCATAAAAGAAGCGACACATCCGGTGCCGTCTCTACGCTAAGACTGATAAATCTGTGCGAGCGTCAGTGCGGCTGGTCTGCGCGCTCATCCGCGACGAGACCCCCGTGAATCTTCTGTGCCACACCGCCGGCCCGATGTAACGAGTTCTTGTGAATCTCCTCGTCTGCCCGGCCACGTGACGTGCAGTTCGTGCCGACGGATGGCATCGTCAAGGCCTCCGGCCCGTTCGCCGCGCTCAGGGCAGGCCCTGACGATGGTCTTTCGCCTTGCAGGCTTGCTTTCAACGCATCAATCCCAAATCTGGCGTTCCCGCACAGGCGGGAATCATCCATCATGAATCAGAGGGCCGTCTTTGACCCGAGTGTCCCTCTATCCTGGGGCGGTGTTGCGGGAATCGTGCCGGAATTCTGCGCGCGCGAGGCCTCAGACTGGCGTAACTCCTTACGCCCAAAGGAACAAACGATTTCTTGCGCGCGGAGCGTTTTACCTTTTCGACTGTTGCACAAACGTGGTCGTTTCCTGCCGATTTGTCGGGGATTTCTGCCCCAGAGACCGGTACGGATGGATTGCCACCGAATTCCGACCACACCCCCAGATTATGTATAACTACGCTTTGCGAGGATCGGGCACCCGATTTTGTTTATCTGGGCTCGATGATCGTGGTGACGGAGAACCCGCCGGAGGGGACATCCACGGGGATGGTCCGGGTTTGCTGGATTCTGCCGCGGAGCGTGACGTGCAGCTCGTGCCGGCCGGGGCGGACGCCGAGGCGACTGATGTACACGTGGGCCGGCAGGAGTGTCCAGGAACGTGTGTCGGGCGTGTCCAAACCGACCAGGGTGGCCTCGGCGGCGAGGGCGGCGAGCGATTTGGTGGATTCGTCCTCTTTACGGAGCGAGGCGCGGACGGCCTCCGCGGCGACCGCCCGGGCGATCATTCGTGTCAGGGCCGCTCCGATGATCTTGGGCTTGGCCACCTCGTACTCGCGGACGATCTCGGCGCCGAGGTCGTTCAGCAGCTCGACCGGCACCTCGTGGCCATCCAGAGTCACTGATGCGCCATCTATGAGGTTGTCTCGAATGGCCAAGTCGGGGTATACGAGGACCTTCAAGGCAAGTCTCGTGAGCACGGCGGGATCGCCGGTCACGTTGGCTCCGGCGATGCCGAGGGCGGCGCCAACCGGGATCCGCTGCGGGACCTTACAAGGCACCCGCCCAAGACCCAGGACGAGAAGGATCTCGCCATCCGGCTCCATACCGGGAGGGCGTTCCTCGCCCGGTTCGATGGGAACCGCCGGTGGTTTCTCGAGGTACGCACTCAACCTTGCCCCCCGGTAATCGGCTCGCCGGGCCAGTTGCAGGATCGGCTCGCGCAGAGAGGCCAGATCGCCGG